>JALYTS010000065.1 GCA_030854185.1 Actinomycetota bacterium
GGCCCAACCGGCGCCGATGCCGATGCCGGCGCAACCGGTGCCGGCGCAGTGACCAGGGGCCGGTCCACCAGGGCGTCTCCGCGGCGCCGCCGGCGGCCGCTCCGGTCAGCAGGCGGTCTGCGCACCCGATTGGGGTTGGGTCGGGTGGTGCTCGTCCTTGCGCTGGTGGCCGCCGGACTGAAACTGGCCGCGGTGCAGGGCCTGCAGGCGGCCGAACTGTCGGCGCAGGCGGTCAACCAGCGGACCACCGTGGAGACGCTGCCCGCGCAGCGCGGCACGATCACTGACCGCAACGGCACGCCGCTGGCGTTCAGCGTGGAGGCCAAGGCTTTGTACGCCCAGCCGAAGCGGATCATCGCCGAACAGCGCAAAATGCGGGCCGACCCGGATCTGCACAAGCAGGCGATGGCCCACCGGGTCGCCCAGGTGCTCGGACCGCCGGTGTCCGAGCAGGAGGTCCTCGACCAGCTGCGCAGCGACCGCACCACGGTGCTGCTGGCACCCTTGGTGACGCCGGCTCAGGCCAGAGCGATCCAGCAGGATTTTCCCGAGATCAGCGCCGAGCACCGCGAGATCCGGGAGTATCCCGGCGGTGAGCTCGCATCCAACGTCCTGGGGGTGGCCAACTGGCGGGCTGACGAGCGCAAAGTAAGGGGACTGGTCGGACTGGAGAGCTATGCCGACACTGTGCTGGCCGGCCGGGACGGTCGCCGGGTGGTGGACACCGCCGAAGGCTCGGATGCGGTCATCCCCGGTAGCGAGCGGGCCGAGCGGCGGCCGGTGCCGGGTACCGGGCTGGAGCTCACCCTGGACTCCGACCTGCAGTTCACCGTGGCCCAGATGCTCCGCGACTACGCCCGGAAATATCGCGCAAAAGGGGCGAGTGCGGTGGTGCTCGACGCGCACACCGGCGAGGTCTACGCGATGGCCAACGAGGTTGCCTTCGATCCGAACAACCTGGCGGCGGCCACGCCTGAGTCGTTGGGCGATCCGGCGGTCTCGACTCCGTTCGAACCGGGTTCGGTGAACAAGGTCGTCACCGCCGCCGCCGGTATCGAGAGCGGCGTCGTCACGCCGGACACCGTGCTGCAGGTCCCCGGCGAGCTCCGGGTCGCTGACCGGACCGTCCGGGACGCGTGGTCACACGGCACGTTGAACCTCACGTTCACCGGGGTGCTGGCGCTGTCGTCCAACATCGGCACATTGCTGACCGCGCAGCGCGTCGGTGAGGACCGCTTCGTCGACATGCTCAACCGGATGGGCTTGGGTCAGCGCACCGACGTGGGGTTGCCGGGGGAGAGCGCGGGTCGCGTGCCCCCCCGCGACCAGTGGTCGGGCAGCACCTTCGCCAACCTGCCCATCGGCCAAGGCCTGTCGATGACCGTGTTGCAGATGGCCGGCATGTACCAGGCGATCGCCAACGACGGGGTGCGTGTCCCGCCGCGCATCGTCAGCGCCGAGATCGCTCCGGACGGCAGCCGCACCGCGACCCCGCGACCCGCCGGTGTCCGGGTGGTCAGCCCGCAGACCGCCCACACGGTCCGGGACATGCTGCGAGCGGTCGTGCAGAACGAACGGGGACAGCGCGGCACCGGTGTGGAGGCGGCACTGGACGGCTACCAGATCTCCGCCAAGACCGGCACCGCGCAGCAGGTCAACCCCGGCTGTGGTTGCTACAGCAACTCGAATTACTGGATCACCTTCGCTGGGATCCTGCCCGCTGACGCTCCGCGGTTCGTGGTGGGGATCATGCTCGACGACCCGGCCGTGGGCAGCGCTGCGCCGCTGTTCCACCAGATCGCTTCCTACCTGGCGGGGCGCTACCAGATCCCGCCGTCTCCGGGACCCGCTCCGCTCGCCACGCTCACTGTTTCTTGACAACCGGCCCGGCCGCCAGGCCTGGATGCTGGGTCCTGATGCAGGTCCACTCCCGATCACGCTGGGCAGCGCCGGTAGCCTTCGAGCCCGCTGGGCATCAGCAGACCGCACCCGACCCAGGATCGTGACTGCTCCTGTGACTCCCTCGTTGGTCGAGACGCCGCTGCGGCCGTCGCACACCGCGACGACCGCGGTGGCCGCGCTCGCCGCGCTCGTCGGCGCCGCCGTGCAGGGTTCCCCGGTGGCGATCTCCGATCAGACGATGGTCACCGGCGTCACGCTGCGCGCCCAGCAAGCTCTGCCCGGCGATCTGTTCGTGGCGCTGCCCAGCCTGATACCCGGCCGAACCCATGGCGCCGACTTCGCCGGCATCGCGTGCAATGCTGGCGCCGTCGCGGTACTCACCGACCCGGTAGGCGCGGACCGTCCCGCACTGGCGGACGCGACCGCGTGCCGACCGGGGATCCCGGTGCTGGTGCACCCCGACCCGCGGTCGGTACTGGGCGACTTGTCTGCCCGCACCTACGGCAACCCCTCCGCCCGGCTGGCGGTGCTCGGGATCACCGGCACCGCGGGCAAGACCACCACGGCGTATCTCCTTGAGGCCGGGTTACGCGCGGCGGGCGCGCACACCGGCCTGCTCGGCACCGTGGAGGCGCGGATCGGCGAGGAACTGCTGCCCAGCACCTTCACCACCCCGGAAGCTCCCCAGCTGCAGGCGCTGTTGGCCTTGATGGTCGAACGCGGCGTCACCCACGTACCCATCGAGGTATCCAGCCACGCGCTGGTGCTGGGGCGGGTGAGCGGTACCGAATTCGCGGTCGGCGCGTTCACCAACCTGTCTCAGGATCACCTGGACTTCCATACCGACCTCGAGGACTACTTCGCCGCCAAGGCGATGCTGTTCGACGGCCGGGCCCGCGTCGAGGTGGTATGCATCGATGACGTCTGGGGGCAGCGGCTGGTCACCGGTAAGACCACCACCGTCTCGCTCAACGGTGACGCCACCTGGCACGCCACCGAGGTCAGCGCCCAGCACTCCGGAACCCAGGAGTTCCGCGCCCGAGGACCAGATGGGTTGGACCAGCGCGTGGCGGTGCGGTTGCCCGGTGCGTTCAATGTGACCAACGCGCTGCTCGCCCTGGCCATCGGCCACACCGCGGGCGCTGACCCGGTGCTGCTGGCCCGCGGCATCGCCACCGCCGAGGTGCCCGGCCGGATGCAGCGGGTGGACCGCGGCCAGGGTTTCGTCGCGCTGGTCGACTACGCCCACAAGCCCGCCGCGGTGGCCGCGCTGCTCGACGCGGTGCGTGCCCAGGTCCCCGGGCGTCTGCTGGTGGTACTGGGCTGCGGTGGGGACCGCGACACGACCAAGCGGCCGCTGATGGGTGCGCAAGCGGCTGCGCGGGCCGATCTGTTGGTGATCACCGACGACAATCCGCGTACCGAGGACCCGGCGGCGATCCGGGCCGCGATGCTCACCGGGGCCGCGGCCGGCCCCGCCGAGGTGGTGGAGATCGGCGACCGGGCGGAGGCGATCGCCTCCGCCGTCACGCGGGCCCGCCCCGGAGACGCCGTGGTCGTTGCGGGCAAGGGCCATGAGCGCACCCAAGAGGCGCATGGCGTCAAGCACCCCTTCGTGGATGCCGACGTGCTCGCCGACCTGCTCGACGGGATGCTCGGGGTGGATCCATGATCGCGCTGACCCATGATTGAGATGACACTTGCCGAGGTGTCCAGCGCGGTAGGCGGAGTGCTGCACGGCGCGACCGGCACCGAGACGGTCACCGGCGGGGTCGAGTTCGACTCCCGCCTGGTCGGGCCGGGCGGGCTGTTCGTCGCGGTGCCCGGCGAGCGGGTCGACGGGCACGCCTTCGCCGCCGCCGCGGTGCACGCGGGCGCCGTCGGGGTACTCGCCGGGCGGCCGGTAGGAGTCGCCTCGGTCATCGCCCCCCGACTGGCGGCCGGATCACGTTCGGCGTGCTATGCGCTGGCCGGGGACACCGACGGGGCGGGAGCAGCGGTGCTTGCAGCACTGTCCGCGTTGGCGCGAACCGTGGTGTGCACCCTGAGCAAGGGCGGCCTGCAGGTGATCGCCCTGACCGGCTCTTCGGGCAAGACGTCGACCAAGGACATGGTGGCAGCGCTGCTTGCCCCGCTGGGCCCCACCGTCGCGCCACCCGGGTCGTTCAACAACGAGATCGGTCACCCCTGGACCGCGTTACGCGCCGACGAGACCACCCGGCACCTGGTGCTGGAGCTCTCCGCGAGGGGCCGCGGCCAGATCGCGGCGCTGTGCCAGGTGGCCCCACCGTCGATCGGGGTGGTGCTCAACGTCGGGTCAGCGCATCTCGGTGAGTTCGGTTCCCGGGACGCGGTGGCCGGCGCAAAGGGGGAGCTGGTCGAGGCGCTGCCGGCCGCGGGGATCGCGGTGCTCAACGCAGACGACCCGATGGTCACCGCGATGGACCGGCGCACCGCCGCCCGAGTGGTGCGCTTCGGGCAGTCGCCGTCGGCCCAGGTACGCGCCACCGAGCTCGCTCACGATGAGCGCGGTTGCTTCTCGTTTCGCCTGGCCACCCCGGTTGGGGAGGCCAGGGTCCAGCTCACCGTGCCGGGCGAGCATCAGGTGTCCAACGGGCTGGCCGCGGCCGCGGTGGCTGTCGAGCTGGGTGCCACCCCGGCGGGTATTGCCGCGGTACTGCAGAGCTACCGGCCGGCGTCGCGCTGGCGGATGGAGGTCACCGACCGCCCCGACGGGGTGACCGTGGTCAACGATGCCTACAACGCCAACCCCGAGTCGGTCGCGGCAGCGTTGCGGGCTCTGGCCGCGATGGCCGGCACCGGGCGACGCAGCTGGGCGGTGCTCGGTCCGCTCGCCGAGCTCGGTGAGACCACGGCGCAGGCGTACCGGACGATCGGCGCGCTCGCCGTGAGCCTCGGCGTCAACCGCCTCGTCGTGGTGGGGGAGCAGGCCCGGTCACTATATTCTTCGGCGTCGGCTTCACCGACCGGCCGGTCGGCTCCGGTGCTGGTGCCGGATGCGCCCGCCGCGCTTGAGCTCTTGCAGGGCGAACTCGCTCCCGGGGATGTGGTGTTGATCAAGGCGTCCCGGACGGTCGGGCTGGAACGGATCGCCGAGGGTCTGCTCGGTGCAGAGGGGTTCCGGGGTGGCCCCCGGACCGGCCCTGCGATCAGCACTGACGAGGGGAGCAGCAGTGACGAGGGGAGCAGCCGGTGAGCACCATCCTGGTCGCTTCCGGAATCGCGCTGCTCGCTTCCATCCTGTTCACGCCATATCTCATCCGGCTGTTCACCCGGCAGGGTTTCGGTCAGGAGATCCGGCAGGAGGGACCGCACAGTCATCAGAGCAAACGGGGCACGCCCACCATGGGCGGAGTGGCGATCCTGCTGGCGACGTGGAGCGGTTACCTGGTGGCGCACCTCACCGCCCGGCAAGGCGTCACCGCGTCGGCCCTGCTGGTGTTACTGCTCACCACAGTGCTGGGAGTGGTCGGCTTCCTGGACGACCTGATCAAGGTTCGCCGGCAGCGCAACCTGGGCCTGAACAAGACCGCCAAGCTGGTCGGCCAGCTGGTCGCGGCGGTGCTGTTCGGCATCCTGGCGATGGGTTTCCCCAACAGCGACGGCATCTCGCCGGCCTCGATTCACCTGTCATTCGTGCGGGACGTCGCCGTGGTGTCCTTCGGTGTCATCGGATTCGTGATCTTCAGCTACCTGCTGGTGTCCGCGTGGTCGAACGCGGTGAACCTGGCCGATGGTTTGGACGGTCTGGCGGCCGGTGCGGCGGCGATGGTGCTGGTGACCTATGTGATCGTCTCGTTCTGGCAGCACACCCAGGACTGCACCCGGCTGGCGGTGCCCGGCTGCTACACCGTGCGTGACCCGCTGGATGTAGCGGTTGTCGCTGCCGCCGCGGTCGGCGGGTGCATCGGGTTTCTGTGGTGGAACGCGCCCCCGGCGAAGATCTTCATGGGAGACACCGGATCGTTGGCCATCGGTGGGCTGCTGGCCGGGCTGTCCGTGGTCACCCGCACCGAGCTACTCCTCGTCGTGATCGGCGGCCTGTTCGTCGTCGAGGCGATGTCGGTGGTGATCCAGGTGGCGGTCTTCCGGACCACCCGGCGCCGGCCGTTCCGGATGGCTCCGTTTCACCACCATTTCGAGCTCGCGGGATGGCCGGAGACCACTGTGATCATCCGGTTCTGGCTGCTCGCGGCCATTTGCTGCGCGCTGGGTGCCGGGGTGTTCTACAGCGAATGGCTGACCGCGGCCGGGGGGTGAAGGTCCGGGGTGAATGTGCAGGTGCGCGGTGTTGCTGATCTCGCCGGGGCGCGGGTTCTGGTGGCTGGCGCGCGGGTCACGGGTGCCTCGGCCGCCCGGGTGCTGGCCGAGCTGGGCGCTCAGGTCACCGTCACCGATTCGTCGCCGACCCAGCTGCAAGCTCTGGCCGATGTCCCAGGAATTGAGGGTGCCAGCCGGCGCCTCGCCGGATTGGTCGCGCCGCCGCCGGGCACTGACCTGGTGGTGACCAGCCCTGGTTTCCGGCCGGACGCACCGCTGATGCTGGCCGCACAACGCGCCGGCGTGCCGGTGATCGGGGACGTGACGCTGGCCCGCTGGATCGACTGGGCTCGACCCAGCCCAGCCGACTGGCTGGTGGTCACCGGCACCAACGGCAAGACGACCACGGTGGGGATGCTCGAATCGATCCTGCGCGCCGCCGGCGTCGACGCGGTCGCGTGTGGAAACATCGGGTTCCCGGTGCTGGACGCGGTGCGTGCCGGTCACCGGGTGCTCGCAGTGGAGCTGTCGTCCTTCCAGTTGCACTGGTCCCGTGAGCTGAATCCACGCGCTGCCACGGTGCTCAACGTCTCCGCAGACCACTTGGACTGGCACGGCAGCCTGGCGGGATACGCCGCGGCCAAGGGCAGCGTTTACGCCCGGGCCACCACACGGGTGGTCAACGCCGACGATGAATGGTCAACGCGGCTGGCTGCCGGTCGCGCTGACGGCGAGTTCACCAGTGTCGAGTTCACCAGTGTCGAGTTCACCACCGGCGAGCCGGCAGCCGGCCAGCTGGGCGTGACAGGTGACCAACTGGTGGACCGAGCCGTTGGCAACGATTGTGGCGGCGTCGTGCTGGCAACTGTCGCCGATGTCCGCCCGGCTGGACCGCACAACCTGAGCAACGCGCTGGCCGCTGCGGCGCTGGCCCGCTGCGTCGGGGTCGGGGCGCCGGCGGTCGCCCAGGGATTGTGCGCCTTCACCCCCGGCGGGCACCGGGGTGTGCCCGCCGGCGAGCACGCTGGGGTGTGTTACCTCGACGATTCCAAGGCCACCAACCCGCATGCGGCGCGGGCCTCCCTGCTGGCCAGGCACCGGGTGGTGTGGGTGGCCGGAGGCCTGCTCAAGGGTGTCGAGGTGGACGAGCTGGTGATCGACACGCGGGATCGGCTGGTCGGCGCTGTGTTGCTCGGCGCCGACCGCGCAGTGATCGCCGCCGCGCTGGCGCGACACGCACCCAACCTCCCGGTGCGGATGGTGGATTCGGGAGACGATGGGGCCATGATGGAGGTGGTGGCCGCGGCAGCCGAGCTGGCCAGGCCAGGTGACGTCGTGCTACTCGCCCCGGCGGCGGCATCGATGGACATGTTCACCGACTACGCACATCGTGGCCGGGTGTTCGCCGCCGCCGTTGCCGCGCTGGACGTCCGGTGAGCAGGTCAACCCGGCGGGCTTCGCTAGCTGACCGGCGGGGGACCGATCGACCGGGAATGCGTCGACCGAGAGCTCGTCCGCATGGTGCTGATCGAGCCGGTGCTGATCGAGCCGGTGCTGATCGAGCCGGTGCTGATCGAGCCAGTGGTGATCGACCGGCGGGTGGTCGGGTGGGATCAGGTCGGTCCGCACTGGCTCAGTGGGCAGCCGCTCGGGACGGGCTCACCGTCTGGCTGGCACGGCCGCTGACCTCGTTGCATTTGGTGCTCGCCGTTTTCGGTCTGTTGACCCTGTTCGGCCTGGTAATGGTGCTCTCGGCGTCGAACGTCGAGTCCTACACCAGAGCGGGCTCGTCCTATGCGGTGTTCGTCCAGCAATTGGCGTACTGCGGGTTCGGGCTGGTGTTGTTCTGGCTGGGGTTACGGATGCCGGTGCGGATGCTGCGCGGCACCAGTGGACTGTTCCTGGTCGGGTGCATCGTGTTGCTGGCGATGGTGCTCAGCCCGCTGGGAGCCGAGATCAACGGCGCGCAGAAATGGCTGCGGTTGGGACCGCTTTCCCTGCAACCTTCCGAGCCGGCGAAACTCGCCCTGGCCCTGTGGGGCGCGCATGTGATGATCACCAAACGGGCGCTGCTGCAGCAGTGGCGGCACCTGCTGGTGCCGCTGGTCCCGATGGCCGTCGCGGTATTCGCGTTGGTGATGTTGCAGCCCGATCTGGGGACCACGATCATCCTGGCCGTCGTGCTCCTCGCGCTGCTGTGGTTCGGTGGGGCGCCGCTCGAGTTGTTCGGCGCGATCGTGATCGCCGCCGCCGCCGGGGCGGTCGCGCTGGCTGTCCTGGCCGGTTACAGATCGGCGCGGATCCAGTCCTTCCTGCACCCGGGTTCCGATCCGCAGGGCGCCGCGTATCAGGCTCGCCAGGCGATGTTCTCGCTGGCTGATGGCGGCTGGTGGGGGGTGGGACTGGGGCAGGGCAGCGCCAAATGGGACTACCTGCCCAACGCGCACAACGACTTCATCTTCGCGATCATCGGGGAGGAGCTGGGATTTCTGGGTTGCCTGGTGGTACTGCTGCTGTTCGGCACGCTGGCCTACGTCGGAATCCGGATCGCCACGCGCAACACCGACCCGTGGATCAAGCTGGTGTCCGCCACCGTGACCACCTGGCTGGTCGGTCAGGCCGCGATCAACATCGGTTACGTTGTCGGCCTGCTGCCGATTACCGGGATACCGCTGCCGCTGATCTCCTCGGGAGGTACCTCCATCGCACTGACGATGCTGGCGTTCGGGTTGCTGGCCAACTTCGCTCGGCACGAACCGCAGGCGGTGGCCGCGTTGCGTCACGAGTCCGCCCGGTCCGGGCGCCACGGACCGCTGTCCAGGCTGTTGGCGCTGCGCCCCCCGGTGCCCTACGTGCCCGCGCCCCGATCCCGCCCCGGGGCTTGGCCGATCCCGTCCAGCCGCGGTAGCCGGGGCAGGTCATGAGCGCAGCCGGACCGCGGGTGCGACGGTGACGGCGATATCCGTGGTGGTCGCCGGGGGAGGCACCGCGGGGCACGTCGAACCGGCGTTGGCGCTGGCGGACGCGGTGCGCCGGGCGGTGCCCGAGGCCCGGATCACCGCGCTGGGCACCCAGCGTGGGCTGGAGACCACCCTGGTGCCGCAGCGGGGCTACCCACTGGAGCTCATCCCCGCGGTGCCGCTGCCGCGGCGCCCGAGCGCGGATCTGCTGGCGCTGCCGGCGCGGATCCACGCCGCGGTGCGCCGGGTCCGGGAAGTGCTCGACGCGGTCGCCGCCGACGTCGTGGTCGGGTTCGGCGGCTACGTTGCGCTGCCGGCCTACCTCGCTGCGCGGGGTCGGGTGCCCATCGTGGTGCACGAGGCCAACGCCCGGGCCGGGTTGGCCAACAGGGTCGGGGCGCGCTACGCCGCCCGGGTCCTCGCTGCTGTACCCGACAGCGGACTGCCCCGAGCCGAGGTGATCGGGATCCCGCTGCGGCGGGCGATCTCGTCGCTGGACCGGCCCGCGCTGCGAGCCCAGGCCCGGGAGCACTTCGGCCTGGACCCTGCAGCGCCGACCCTGCTGGTGACCGGAGGGTCGCAGGGCGCCCGCTCCCTGAACATCGCGGTGTCGGGCGCCGCGGCTGAGCTCGGCGCCGCTGGGATAGGGGTGCTGCACGCGCACGGGCGACGCAACACCGTCGAGGTGGCGGCGGTGCCGGGCGCACCGCCCTACGTTGCGGTGCCCTACCTGGAGCGGATGGATCTGGCGCTGGCCGCCGCCGACCTGGCGATCTGCCGGTGTGGGGCGATCACCGTCGCCGAGCTGTCCGCCGTCGGCCTTCCCGCACTGTATGTACCGCTGCCCCACGGCAACGGAGAACAGGCGCTCAACGCCCGCCCGGTGGTACAGGCCGGTGGCGCGGTGCTGGTGGCAGATGGTGATCTCACGCCGGCCGGGGTCGTCAAGGAGGTGGTGGGGATCCTCACCGATCCACGCCGGCTGGCCGAGATGTGTGCGGCCGCGCGGGTGGCCGGTCATCCAGACGCTGACGATGTGCTGGCCGCGATCGTCCTGGAGGCCGCCCGGTGACGGCTGGAGCTGCTCCCCGATCGGGAGCAAACCCGGCTTTGCCGCCTCAGCTGGCCCGCGCCCACCTGATCGGAATCGGCGGCGCCGGGATGAGCGGGGTGGCCCGGATCGTGCTGGCTCGCGGGGGTGCGGTGTCCGGTTCGGACGCCAAGGGCTCGGGGGCGATACTCGCGTTGCGGGAGTTGGGCGCGAAGGTGACCATCGGGCACGCCGCAGCCAACCTCGACCAGCTCGTCGCCGACCCTACCGCGATCATCAGCACCAAGGCGGTGCACCAGACCGATCCAGACAATCCGGAACTCGTCGAGGGTGCCCGGCGGGGTATCCCCGTGATCCACCGTTCGGCGGCGCTGGCCGCGCTGATGACCGGCTACCGCGTCGCCTGTGTCACCGGTACCGCCGGCAAGACCTCCACCACGTCGATGCTCACGGTTGCATTGCGGCATTGTGGCGTCGACCCGTCGTTCCTCATCGGTGGCGATCTCACTCATCCCGGCACCGGAGCCCACCACGGTCGCGGCGACATCTTCGTGGCGGAGGCAGACGAGAGTGACGCCACCTTCCTGGCCTACTCGCCCGACGTGGCCGTGGTCACCAATGTCGAGGCCGATCACCTGGACCACCACGGCACGGTTGAGGCCTACACCGCCTGTTTCGATGCCTTCGTGTCCCGGCTCGGCCCGGACGGGGTGTTGATCGCCAATGCTGATGATCCTGGCTCCGCCGCGCTGGCGGACCGGGCCGCCGCCGGTGGGCGGCGGGTGCGCCGCTACGGCCGGCTTGCCGCCGCGGCGGCCGATGCCCGGCTGGTGGCGTACGTCCCCGACGGTGCGCGGGGTACCGCCACCGTGGCGTTGACCGGATCGGACGGGGTGTCGCACCGGGTGCGGCTCCAGATGGCGGTGCCCGGGGAGCACATGGCGAGCAACGCCGTCGGGGCATTGCTGGCCGGCCTGGAGCTGGGCGCACCGCTGCCGGGTCTGCTGGCGGGGTTGGCCGGTTTCGGCGGGATCCGCCGCCGGTTCGAGTTCATCGGGCAGGCGGCCGGCGCGCGGATCTACGACGACTATGCCCACCATCCGACGAAGGTAGCGGCCGCTTTGCGCGGCGCCCGGCAGGTGGCGGGGCAGGGGCGGCTGCTGGTGGCGTTCCAGCCGCACCTGTACTCCCGAACCCGGGATTTCGCCGCCGAGTTCGGTACCGCCCTGGCGCTGGCCGATGTGGTGCTGCTGCTGGACGTCTACGGTGCCCGGGAGGATCCGTTGCCGGGTGTCACCGGAGCGCTGATCGCGCAGGCGGTGCCACTGCCGGCGGATCGGGTGCGTTACGAGCGGTGCTGGGCCGATGTGCCCGGGCGGCTGGCTGACCTGGTGCAGCCCGGTGACGTGGTGATCACGATGGGGGCCGGCGACGTAACGATGCTGGGCCCGGAGCTGCTCGCCGAGCTGCGGCGGCGCGCGGGTTCGCCGTGAGGTCGTCCGGTCCGGGTGCCTCGGGCGCCCGCCGCCGACCCCGTCGCGATGTACCTCGCCCGTCAGACGTCGCGCGGGATCGCAGTGCCCCACGGCACACCAGCAGCGCCGCAAAACCCCATGATCGTCGTTTCGGAAGGATCAACCGCGCTCAGCGCGGCTCTCGCTTCCCGAATGGTGATCATGGAGTGGTGTCGCATCGTCAGGCTGGGCCGACAGCCGCTCAGTCCAGTTCCGTGGCTGCTCTGGCTGGGCGCCGGGATGGTGGTGCTGAGCCTGGTCGGTGGGGTGGCGTGGGCCCTGCTGGTCAGTTCCTGGTTCGACGCCCGTTCCGTGCAGGTGGCGGGCAACAAGGAGGTTCCCGCCGACGTGGTGCGGGCGGTGGCGGCGGTGCCATTGGGAACGCCGATGTTGCGGCTGGACACCACGGCGATCGAGCGCCGGGTAGCCGCCGTGCCTCGGGTGGCCAGCGTGCAGGTGCGGTGCAGCGTGGACGGAACGGTGCGCATCGAGCTCACTGAACGCACCCCGGTCGCGGTCGTGCGTCGTGGCAACAGCGTGCATCTGGTCGACGCCACCGGAACTGACTACGCCGCGGTGCCCGCCGGGCCACCCGACCTGCCGGAGCTGAGGTCGGACCGGGTCGGGCCCCGGGATCCCGCGACGGTGGCCGCACTGACGGTGCTGACCGGACTGCCCCAGTGGCTGCGGGCGCAGGTGCGCTCGATAGCCGCGAACTCTCCAGCCGACGTCGTGCTGCGACTGGATAGTGGGCGCCCAGGCAATGGGCGCAGCGGTGATGGCCGGGAAGTGCGCTGGGGCGGCGTCGAGGACGGCGAGCGCAAGGCCGCCGTGCTGGGCCCGTTACTCACCCAACCCGGCAGGGTCTATGACGTCTCCAGCCCGGCCTTGCCCACCATCGCGTGAGCAAGGCAGACGCTGGATTCTAGATCTGAATGCTCTCAGCATCCCGAACTCAACAGCAGAACAGTTGGGCCGCCCCGGGACAGCTCTGCTGTTGAGTTCGGGAACGGGAGGGCTGCGTTGCGGTTACGGGGAGGGCTGGTACTGCTCGGGTCATTGGCCCTGCCGTGGCCAGATACCGCCGCCGCATACACTCGCTTCGCCGGATCGCCGACCAACCGGCGTGCCTGCTGGACCCTGCGGGCGTCGGTGCCTACCGTCGCCCTGGAGACTGGGGTGACATAACTCTAATCCTTGAGCTGAGGGTGAGGGTTCCGCCACGCCGAGGGGAGCGCGATGTCCAGACGTCGGCAGGGTGCTGGCAGCGACGAGGGAGGCCGCACTGTGTTGAATAGCGATGGGTTGGGCACCACTGGGTTGGACGGCGAAGGTGCGAGCGGATGACCCCCCCGCACAACTACCTTGCCGTGATCAAGGTCGCCGGAATCGGCGGTGGCGGTGTCAACGCGGTCAACCGCATGATCGAGGTCGGGCTCAGCGGCGTCGAGTTCATCGCGATCAACACCGATGCTCAGGCGCTGCTGATGTCGGACGCCGACGTCAAGCTCGATATCGGACGCGAGCTCACCCGTGGGCTCGGCGCGGGGGCGAACCCGGAGGTCGGTCGCAAGGCCGCCGAGGACCATCGGGAGGAGATAGAGGACGTTCTCAAGGGGGCGGACATGGTGTTCGTCACCGCCGGTGAGGGCGGTGGGACCGGCACCGGAGGGGCCCCGGTGGTGGCGAGCATCGCTCGCAAGCTGGGCGCGCTGACCATCGGCGTGGTCACCAGGCCCTTCACCTTCGAGGGCAAGCGGCGAGGCGGTCAGGCCGAGGACGGTATCGCCGAGCTGCGCACCGAGTGCGACACCCTGATCGTGATCCCCAATGACCGCCTGTTGCAGCTCGGCGACGTCAACGTCACCCTGATGGACGCGTTCCGCTCCGCGGACGAGGTGCTGCTGTCCGGTGTTCAGGGCATCACCGACCTCATCACCACGCCCGGCCTGATCAACCTGGACTTCGCCGACGTGAAAAGCGTCATGTCCGGGGCGGGCAGTGCGTTGATGGGTATCGGGTCCGCCCGGGGGGAGGGCCGGTCGGTACAGGCCGCCGCGAAAGCCATCAACTCGCCGTTGCTGGAAGCGTCGATGGAGGGGGCCCACGGTGTCCTGCTGTCCATCGCCGGCGGCTCAGACCTGGGTCTGTTCGAGATCAATGAGGCCGCTTCGCTGGTGCAGGAGTCCGCACATCCGGAAGCCAACATCATCTTCGGCACGGTGATCGACGACTCGCTGGGTGACGAGGTGCGAGTCACGGTGATAGCAGCTGGGTTCGACTCCGGGGTGCCTTCACACAAGAGGCTGGACCCGACGCCGGTGGGCGCACGGACGGTCGCCAAGGCACAGGCCGGTCAGGTTGGGCAGGCGGCCGGGTCCACCGCGACGGGATCCCCGGCGACCCGGTCCTATCCGGGGTCGGCGCCAGCCCGCCAGACACCACCCAATCCCGCTACCTGGCAGTCTGCCACCGGCGCCCGCAAGCCAAGCCGGGCGGTGCCGGTAACCGACGACTTCGACGACGATGACGAGGTGGACGTTCCGCCGTTCATGAAGCGGTGAGCACGGTGCGCATCCGGCGGGTGGTCACCACCCGCCACGGTGGGGCATCTGCTCCGCCGTATGACTCGTTCAACCTTGGCGAGCACGTCGGTGACCGCCCCGAGGCGGTGGCTGCCAATCGCGAACGGCTGGCCACCTGCATCGGGTTGCCCGCCCAGCGCCTGGTCTGGATGGAGCAGGTACACGGCCGCACCGTCACCGTGGTCGACGGACCGCAGCCGCAGTTGGTCCCCGCCTGCGATGCGCTGGTCACCACGCAGCCCCAGCTCGCGGTGGCAGTGCTAGTCGCCGACTGCGTCCCGATCCTGCTGGCTGATCCGGTCGGGCAGATTGTCGCCGCGGTGCACGCCGGACGGGTGGGAGCTCGGGCTGGGGTGCTGCCCGCCGCGCTGGAGACGATGCGGCGGCTCGGGGCGCGCATCGAGCGGGTGGAGGCGTTACTCGGACCGGCGGCGTGCGGGCAGTGCTACGAGGTACCCGAGCAGATGCAGACTGACGTGGAGGCCCGATTACCTGGTAGCGCGTGCCGGACCCACCAGGGCTCCGCGGGTCTGGACCTGCGGGCCGGGTTGTGGCGCCAGCTCGCTGCCGCCGGGGTGGCAAGGGTCGGTGTCGATCCACGGTGCACGATCGAGGAGCCCGTGTTGTACAGCTACCGCCGGGACGGCGTCACCGGCCGGCTCGCCGCAGTGACCTGGTTCGAGTAATGACGGGCACGGTGCGATGATCGGCTTGGCGCAGAGCCGCCGCGATGAGCTGGCTGCGGCGCTGGCGAGGGTACGCGACCGCATCACCACCGCGTGCGCCGCTGCGGGACGCGACCCTGCGCAGGTGCGTCTGCTCCCGGTTACCAAGACCTTCCCGGCGCGGGACGTGGCGCTGCTTGTCGACCTTGGTCTGGTCGATGCCGCTGAGGCTCGGGACAGCGAGGCCGTCGCAAAGGTGGCTGAGGTCAGCGTGCTACGCCCGGCGGCGGCGCTGCGCTGGCACATGGTGGGTCGGTTGCAGCGAAACAAGTGCCCGTCGGTGGCTCGGTGGGCGGCGCAGGTGCAGTCGGTGGATTCGGCGCGACTGGTCGAGGCGCTGCACCGGGCTGCCCGCTCCGCGACCGAGGCCGGGCAACGCCAGGACAACCTCGGCGTGCTGGTCCAAGCCAGCCTGGACGGCGACCCCGCGCGTGGTGGCTGCCCGCTGGCAGAGCTCGAGGCACTGGCCGATCGGGTGGCGGCGGCATCGCCGCAGCTCCGGTTGGAAGGGGTGATGGGGGTCGCCCCACTCGGGATCGATCCCGTCGCCGCCTTCGCCGAGCTCGGGCTCGCGGCCGAGCGGCTGCGCCGTTCGCATCCCAGCGCGGTCGAGCTGTCCGCGGGGATGAGCGGTGACCTCGGGCAGGCGATCGCACACGGCTCGACGTGCGTGCGTGTCGGAACCGCGCTACTGGGCGATCGGCCGTTAACCTCGCGCTGACCGGGTTCGACGGTCCGTGGGGCACGCCGGGTGGGGTTCGGCGGGTGGTGCGTCGAGGATGGGGACAGGAAGGCGAGACGATGAGCGCGCTGCACAGGCTGAAGGCGTACTTCGGCATGGTCCCCGTCGAAGAGTTCGACGCAGCGGAGTTCGGTGCAGCGGAATTCGATGAATATCACCCCGGCTACCGTGGTGAATACTCCGATCCGGGCAACATCGGCGAGAACTATGACGCAGCGTGCAATCCGGGCCTCGACAGGGCTGCATCGGAGACTCCTGCGGCCCACACCCTCAGAGATGGTGACCACGCCGCCGATCGGCCCGGCGTTCGCCGCCCGCAGCGGCCGGCTGCCGACCATTACGACGACAGCTTCGCCCCGCGGGCCGGGCGTCATGCCGTGCCTAAGGCGCATTCCACCCGTTCTCCTTCCTGGGCCACCGGATCTCGTTCCACAGAATCTCGAGCCACCGGTCCGTGGGTGGCGGAGGCTCCGGTACGCGGCTCGCTGGCCATCGACACGGCGACCATCGACGCCAGGTCAACGGTCCGCCAGCCGGTCGCACCTCAACGCGTCACGCCGGGGTCACGAACCGGCCCGCTCGCCCAAGACGCGTTCGAGGAAGGCAGCTCGAATCCGTTGGCTCGCATCGTCACGCTGCATCCGCACAACTACAACGAGGCCCGGCCAATCGGGGAACGCTACCGAGAGGGCAATCCGGTGATCATGAATCTGACCGAGATGGAGGACCGGGACGCCAAGCGGCTTGTCGACTTCGCGGCCGGGTTGGCGTTCGCGTTGCGCGGCTCGATCGACAAGGTCACCAACAAGGTGTTCCTGCTCTCGCCGCCCAACGTCGACGTCTCCGCCGAGGACCGACGCCGGATCGCCGAAGGTCGCTACTTCAGCTAACCGCTGGTTAGGCCGTCAAGGGGCCCCGGCTTACCAGCGCCCGGCTACCGATGGCAGAGTATCTCCGTGGACGTGGTCCGGTGGGTCGCTTACTATCTGCTCTTCTTCTTCTGGTTGCTGCTCACAGCGCGTATCGTGGTCGAGTTCGTTCGTACCTTCGCACGTAGCTGGCAGCCGGCCGGGGGGGTGGCGATCGCGCTGGAGTCGGTCTATACAGTGACCGATCCACCGGTCCGGGCGCTCCGCCGGGTGATCAAGCCCATCCGGATCGGCGGCGTCGGGCTGGACCTGTCCATTATGGTTCTGTTGTTCGTGGTGCTCATACTGATGCGCGTGGTGGAGCCGACGAGACTGTTGTAGCGGCCACCGGTTCGGGGCCGATGCCCCAGGATTTTCCCAGCATGTTCATAGTCGTCGAGGAGTGCGTGAGGTGATCCGATGCCGTTGACCCCCGCCGACGTTCACAACGTCGCGTTCAGTAAGCCACCGATCGGCAAGCGGGGCTACAACGAGGACGAGGTGGATGCCTTCCTCGACCTGGTTGAAGCTGAGCTGGCGCGGTTGATTGAGGACAACAACGATCTTCGCAACCGGGTTGAGCAGCTCGATCAGCAGTTGCGCGCCGCGCCGGCGGTCGACACTGGGCGTAACCTTCGCCCGCTGGAGCCGCCGCGCCCGGTGATGGCCCCCGTCCCGCCGCCGATGATGGAACAGACGTCACCCGGTGGTGATCACCACGTCCAAGCCGCCAAGGTGCTGGGTCTGGCCCAGGAGATGGCGGACCGGTTGACCGGCGAGGCCAAGGCCGAAGCGGATGGGATGTTGGGCGAGGCCCGGACCAAGTCCGAGCAACTGCTCTCCGACGCCAGGGCCAAGGCCGACGGCATGGTCAACGAGGCCAGGACCAGGGCCGAGACCATGCTCAACGACGCTCGTACCAGAGCGGAGACTTTGGACCGGCAGTCCCGGGAGAAGGCTTCGTCGCTGGAGCGCGACGCGGCGCGCAAGCACGCCGAGATCCTCGGTTCGATCAGCCAGGAGAAGACCGTCCTGGAGAAGAAGATCGATGAACTTCGTACCTTCGAGCGTGAGTACCGCACTCGATTGAAGACCTACCTGGAGTCGCAGCTCCGGGAGCTTGATGGGCGTGGATCGGCCGCGCCGGCGGACGCGGTGCGCACCCAGGGCTTTGTAACGTCCGGGTTCGGCGCGCGTGCCGAAGCTGGTAGCTGACGCGCCCCGCGTGTTGGTCACTGGGGTGCTGCTGGTCGCGGCAGTGGGGTTGCTCATCGCCGCGCTCGGCACTGGCCATGTTGGTCTGGCTTGGGGATCGGTAGCGCTCAGCGCCGTAGCCGCGGCGATGATCCTCAGGCGGTGGCGTCGGTCCTGGTTGAACGGCCAGGACGCCCCTGAGGATGAGCCGGATCTCCTGGCCGACGAGCCGGTACCGGGCGGGCAACCGCCTGTGCCCGGACCGGTACCCGCAGCACAGGAGATTTACGGGGGCAGGGTATCTGCTGAGCCGAACCTCCAGCCCGGTGACAGCCGGCCAGCCGGTAGCGAGGTTGGCGATGGCCAGGTCGCTGACGCAGGACCTGGCGAGGAGGACACTGACGCCGCGGACCTGCTGGTGGTCTACGAGCTGACCGACGAGGTGTTGGTCGTTGACGGACACCCGCGCTACCACCTCACCCGTTGCCGGTGGCCCGACCAGGCGCACGCCGAGCGGCTGCCGGTGCGCGAGGCGCGGGAGCTCGGATTCACTCCCTGTGATCGGTGCCGACCGGATACCACGCTCGCCCGCAAGCACCGAAGTGCGCCCGCTACGAGTACCGGGAACGGTTGAGCCCGACACAATCCGCTAGCGCGGCCCGGGTATCCTGGAAACCAACAGGCGTTGATCCGGCATCACCGGGGAGCCTCCGGAAGAACGGGGCCATGGTCCACGTGGGCAAGTGTCCACAGGGGCGAGCCCCCAGTAGAACCGGACGGGTCCGGCCCGTCATCGCCGGCTCAACGAGCGGCCGCCAGCAGCGCGGGCGGCAAGCGGGGTGGTACCGCGGTCCGCGGCGCAGCCGTCGGGTCGTCCCCATGCAGATCTGCGCCGTGCAGATCTGCACAGGTGACACCGCACAGGAAGTACACGCCGCCATGGTCTACCCCAAGGTTTCCGCAGACGCCGCCTCCGCAGACGGCACCTCTCCAGACGCGGCCGCCCCAGAACCCATCGCTGCTGGGCCGTCCTTCCCGCAGCTCGAAGCCTCGGTCCTGCGGTACTGGCAGGACGACCAGACCTTCGCGGCGTCGGTAGCTGCCCGCTCGGCCGGGCACGACGGTGCGAACGAGTTCGTCTTCTATGACGGTCCGCCGTTCGCCAACGGTCTCCCGCATTACGGGCACCTGCTCACCGGCTACGTCAAGGACGTGGTGCCGCGCTACCAGACGATGCGTGGCGCCCGGGTGGAGCGCCGCTTCGGCTGGGATTGCCACGGGTTGCCGGCCGAGGTGGAGGCAGAACGGCAACTGGGTATCACGCGCAAGTCCGAGATCGAGCAGCTGGGCGTGGCGGAGTTCAACGCCGCCTGCCGCAGCTCGGTGCTGCGCTACACGCGCGAGTGGCGCGACTACGTGACCCGCCAGGCCCGCTGGGTGGACTTCGACAACGACTACAAGACCCTCGACCTGACCTACATGGAGAGTGTCCTGTGGGCGTTCAAGACGCTGTGGGACAAGGGCCTGATCTATCAGGGATTCCGGGTGCTGTGGTACTGCTGGCGCTGCGAGACGCCGCTGTCCAACACCGAGACGAAGATGGACGACGTCTATCGCAACCGACAGGATCCCGCGGTCACCGTCGGGCTGCGCCTGACCGCTCCCGGGTCTGAGCTGGATGGCGTGCTCGCGCTGGTGTGGACCACCACACCGTGGACGCTGCCGTCCAACCTGGCTATCGCGGTGCATCCGAATCTCACCTACGTCACCGTTGAGGTGGCCGGCGAGCGATACCTGATCGCCGAGGACCGCCTACCGGCCTACGCCCGAGAACTGGGTGACCAGCCGCCGGTGGTCGGGCGCTACCTCGGATCGGAGCTGCTGGGCCTGCACTACGTCCCACCGTTCGACTTCTTCGCCGGTCGGGCCGGCGTCCACCAGCTGCTGCCCGCCGATTTCGTGACCACCGACGAGGGCACCGGCCTGGTGCACCTGGCCCCGGCGTTCGGCGAGGAGGACATGGCCGTCACCGACGCCGCGGGCATCGAGGCAGTGGTCCCGGTGGACTCCGCCGGGCAGTTCACTGCCGAGGTCGGGCCCTACGCCGGGACGCAGGTCTTCGACGCCAACCGGGCGATCATCCGGGACCTGCGTGATGGGGCGCCTTACGTCGGCGGCGTGCTGCTGCGTCAGGAGAGCTATGAGCACCCCTACCCACACTGCTGGCGCTGCGACAACCCCCTGATCCAGCGTGCGGTGTCGTCGTGGTTCGTGGCGGTGACACAGTTCCGGGACCGGATGGTGGAGCTCAACCGGGAGATCACCTGGGTACCGGAGAACGTCGGGACCGGGCAGTTCGGTGCGTGGCTGGAGGGCGCCCGGGACTGGAACATCTCCCGCAACCGGTACTGGGGCTCACCGCTGCCGGTCTGGGTCTCTGATGATCCGGCCTACCCGCGGGTGGATGTCTACGGTTCACTCGACGAGCTGGAGCGTGACTTCGGGGTGCGGCCCACCGATCTGCACCGACCGTTCGTCGATCAGCTGACCCGGCCCAACCCAGGCGACCCGACCGGACGCGCCACCATGCGCCGGGTGCCGGAGGTGCTGGACTGTTGGTTCGAGTCCGGCTCGATGCCCTTCGCCCAGGTGCACTACCCGTTCGAGAACTCTGACTGGTTCGAACACCACTACCCGGGTGATTTCATCGTCGAGTACAACGGGCAGACCCGCGGCTGGTTCTACACGCTGCACGTGCTGGCCACGGCGCTGTTCGACCGGCCGGCGTTTCGCTCCTGCCTGGCGCACGGCATCGTGCTCGGTGACGACGGCCTGAAGATGTCGAAGTCCAAGGGCAACTACCCCGAGGTCACCGAGGTATTCAACCGTGGCGGCTCGGACGCGATGCGATGGTTCCTGATGGCCTCGCCGATCCTGCGCGGCGGGAACCTGGTTGTCACCGAGCAGGGCATCAGAGAGGCCGTCCGGCAAGCGCTACTGCCGCTGTGGAACTCGTGGTACTTCCTGACCCTCTACGCCAACGCCGCCGACGTCGAGGGACGGTGGCGGACGGACAGCCCGCACTTGCTCGATCGTTACGTGCTGGCCAAGCTGCACGACTGCGTCAATGACGTCACGGCACGGATGGACCGGTACGACATCGCCGGGGCGTGTGCCGGCGTGCGCGGGTTCTGCGACGTGCTCACCAACTGGTACGTGCGCCGATCCCGGGACCGCTTCTGGGCCGGCGAGCAGGACGCGATCGACACCCTGCACACCGTGCTCGAGGTCACCTGCCGGTTGGCCGCTCCACTGCTGCCGCTGACCACCGAGGCGATCTGGCGTGGGCTGACCGCGGCGCGCTCGGTGCATCTGACCGACTGGCCCGATCCCGCCTCGCTGCCCCAAGATCGGGAGCTGGTGGCTTCGATGGACCGGGTGCGCCAGGTGGTGTCCGCCGTGCTGTCGCTGCGCAAGGCCCGGGGCCTACGAGTCCGGCAGCCGCTGTCGGCGCTCACTGTGGCCGCGCCGGACGCGGGCGCGCTCGCTGCCTTCACCGACCTGATCGCTGATGAGGTCAACGTCCGGTCGGTCGAGCTCTCCGAGGACGTCTCCGCGCACGGCCGCTTCGAACTCACCGTCAACGCCCGCGCCTGCGGGCCCCGGCTGGGGGGCGACACCCAGAAGGTGATCCGGGCGGTCAAGGCGGGGGAGTGGGAACGCGGTCGGGATGGTGTCGTGACCGCGGCCGGCATCCCGTTACTGGACGGTGAATACACCGAGCGGCTCGTCGCCGCGGACCCGTCCGAGACCGCCGCGTTGCCCGCCGGATCCGGGTTGGTGGTCCTGGACACCACGGTCACCCCGGAGCTGGCCGCCGAGGGCATTGCCAAGGACCTGGTGCGGGTGGTGCAGCAGGCCCGCCGGCAGGCCGGCCTGGACGTCACCGACCGGATCGTGCTGACCGTCGACGCGCCAGCGGCGGCGCTCGCGGCGGCACGGGAGCACGAGCAGCTCATCGCCGGCGAGGTACTCGCGCGCCGGATCGACTATGCGCCGGTGCCGGACGGCTTCGCCGGCATCGTCGGCGACGGCCTCGAGGTGCGGGTGGCCGCCACCCGGCTCGTGAGTGGGTAACAGTGTCCGAACACTCAATGCCACTCACGAGCAGCGCAGCTGCAAGATGGCGGGACCTGCTGCAGGCCCGGGCCATCCCCGCCGAGATCCGGGCTGCCGCGCCGGAGGACCCGAGCCGGCACGATCCCGCCCGTTTCATACCGGGGGAGACCCCGGAGGGCACCCCGTCGCGCCGAGCCGCGCTGCGGTTGCTGGGCACCGCCGGGGGGACTGTGCTCGACGTCGGGTGTGGTGCAGGTGCCGCCGGGCTCGCCCTGGTACCCACGGTGTCACACCTGACCGGGGTGGATCACGCTGAGGACATGCTGCGCGCATTCGAGCAGGCCTGCGAGCAGCGGGGGCTGGCGCACCGCAGCGTTCATGGCCCGTGGCCACAGGCGGCGGCGCAGGCGCGTGTCGCCGACGTCGTGGTCAGCCATCATGTGGGCTACAACACTCTCGACCTGGGACCCTTCGTCACCGCACTGGGTGCCGCAGCCCGCCGCGGGGTGGTCGTCGAGCTGCACGCCGTACACCCCGGCGCCTGGCTGGACCCGTTGTGGGCGCAATTCCACGGGTTGCACAGGCCACCACCGGCGACCGCGGACGACGTCCTGGCCGTGTTCGCGGAAGTGGGGATACGTCCGGAGGTCCAGCTCTGGACCCGACCGGCCCAGCCGCGCAATCCTGAGTCAGAGCTTGACTTCTCGATGCGCAGGCTGTGCCTGCCCGTCGAGCGCCGGGACGAGGTGGCCGAGGCGGTGGCGAGGCTGGGTCCACGCCACCGAAACCTGGTCACGATCTCCTGGTCCGGCTGACCTGCGAGGCTGCGGGACAATCCGGTCGTGAACGGGGTGGAGTTCGCGCTCGGGGCGGGGGCGGCGGTGTTGCTGCTTGCTGTGCTCGCCGTGCGGGTCTCCACCCGGCTGGGGCTGCCGTCGCTGCTGGTCTACCTGGCCATTGGGCTGCTGATCGGGGAGTCCGGGCTGGGATTCCAGTTCTCCGATACGCCGCTCACCGCCGCTCTGGGGATCGCCGGGTTGGTGCTGATCTTGGCCGAGGGCGGCCTCACGACGCGGCTCTCGGTGATCCGCCCCGTGCTGCGCTGGGGGATCGCGCTGTCCACCGTGGCAGTCGCGGTGAGCATCGCCATCACGGGATCGGCGCTGCACCTGATTCTGAACCTGGATTGGCGCACGGCGCTGCTCTGGGGCGCGGTGCTTTCCTCGACCGACGCGGCGGCGGTCTTCAGCGTGTTGCGCGCGCTGAAGGTGCCGCCCCAGCTGGCGGGTGCGCTCGAACTGGAGTCGGGCATCAACGACGCGCCGGTCTACATCGCCGTAGTGCTGCTCGCGGCGGGAGACCCGGTGCGCTGGTGGACACCCCTACTGGTCGGCTACGAGCTGCTCGTCGGGGCGGTGGTAGGGGCGGCGCTGGGATTCGCGGGGGCGTGGGCGCTGCGCCGGGCGGCGCTGCCCGCGACCGGTCTCTACCCGCTGGCGACCATCGCGGTCTGCGTACTGGCCTTCGCCGCTGGGCAGGGACTGCACGCCTCGGGCTTCCTGGCGACCTATCTCGCCGGGCTAGTGCTCGGCAACGCGCACCTGCCGCACCGCGGTGACACCCTGTCCTTCGCTGAGGGTTTGGGGTGGCTCGCCCAGATTGCCCTGTTCGTTCTGCTGGGTCTCTACGCTTCGCCGGCCCGCTTGCCCAGTGCGCTGATCCCCGCGCTGGTCGCTGGGGCGGTGCTGATCGTGCTGGCGCGCCCGTTGTCGGTAGTGCTCGCGCTGACACCGTTGCGGGTGCCCTGGCGGGAGCAGATCTTTCTGTCGTGGTCGGGGCTCCGTGGTGCGGTACCCATTGTGCTGGCGCTGATTGCGCTGACCAGAGGTTTTCCGGGCGCTCAACGGCTGGTCGACGTGGTGTTCGTGCTGGTTGTACTGCTCACCGTGGTACAGGGCATCACCCTGCCCTTGGTCGTGCGCTGGCTGGGATTATCCCGCCCGGAGCAGGCCCGGGAAATGGAGGTCGACTCCGCTGCGTTGGACGAGATGGATGCTGAGCTGCTTCAGATCCGGGTACCCCGACCCTCGCGGTTGCACGGTGTCTACCTCGCGGAGCTGAGGCTGCCCACCGGTGCGGTGGTCAGCCTGGTGGTGCGCAACGGGGAGGGATTCACCCCGGAGTCGACCACCCGGCTGGAGGAGGGCGATCAGCTGCTGGTTGTCACCACGGCGCGCAACCGGGATGCGGTCGAGCAGCGGATTCGGGCAGTGCACCGGGCCGGTCGGCTGGCTCGGTGGCTCGGGGAGACCGGCGCCTGAGGGGTGGACCGGTGACATGGTCACAATGGTGACATGAACCCATCGCAGCCTGCTGAGGGTGCGGCCGCCGGCGACCAGGGAGTTTCCGGCAGGCCGCCGGGACGCCGCCGGACCGGCTTGCTGGCGGCAACCGCCACCATCACGCTGGCGCTGGACGTGCTGAGCAAGGTCGTCGCGGTGGCGAGCCTGGAGGGCAACCCGCCGATGAAGCTGTTAGGTGGCGGGCTGTACCTGGTGGTCTACCGCAACTCGGGTGCCGCGTTCTCGATGGCGACCGGGCTGACCTGGCTGCTGTCGCTGATCGCGCTGGGAGTCGTGGTGGCCATAGTCCGGCTGGCGCCCCGGCTGCGCAGCTCCGGGTGGGCCTTCGGGCTGGGACTGGTGTTGGGGGGTGCGCTGGGCAATCTGGTGGACCGGCTGCTGCGTGCCCCCGGCCCGCTGCAGGGACACGTGGTGGACTTCCTGTCGTTGCTGGCGCCGGATGGCAGCGTGTGGCCGGTATTCAACCTGGCAGACTCCGCGATCGTGTGCGGTGGCGCGGTGCTGATCCTGCTCGCCGCCACCGGCCGGGACTTCGACGGCACCCGCGGCCCTCGGAGAGCCCCGAAAAAGGTCCCAGAAAGGGCGACGGAATGAGTGACATGCGGACGCTGCCGGTGCCGGAGGGGCTGGACGGCATGCGGGTGGACGCCGGGCTGGCGCGGCTGCTGGGCCTGTCTCGCACCACGGTGGTCGGTCTGACCGAGACCGGGGCGGTGCTGGTGGACGGTAGCCCAGTCGGCAAGTCCGACCGCCTGGCCACCGGCAGCCGACTGGAGGTGACGCTGCCCGATCCGCCGCGGCCCGCCGCGCCATCTGTCGATCTGGTAGCGAATCTGCACGTGCTGCACGACGACGCCGACCTGGTCGTGGTGGACAAACCGGTGGGGGTCGCCGCGCATCCCAGCCCCGGTTGGACCGGCCCCACCGTGCTCGGTGGACTCGCCGCGGCCGGAATCCAGGTGGCTACCTCGGGCGCGGCTGAGCGTCAGGGCGTGGTGCACCGGCTGGATGTGGGAACCAGCGGTTTGATGATCGTCGCCAAGTCGGAGCGCGGCTACTCGGCCCTGAAGCGTGCCTTCCGGGACCGCACCGTCTCCAAGCACTACCGGGCGCTGGTGCAGGGTCATCCGGATCCGACCCGGGGCACCATCGACGCCCCGATCGACCGGCACCCCAAGCACGACTGGCGCTTCGCGGTGGTGGCCGGCGGCAAGCCGTCGGTGACGCACTACGAGGTGATCGAGGCGTTCCCGGCCGCTTCGCTGTGTGACGTGACCCTGGAGACTGGTCGCACCCACCAGATCCGGGTGCACTTCGCCGCGTTGCGTCACCCCTGTTGTGGGGACATCACCTACGGTGCGGACCCCGCGCTTGCGCAGCGGCTCGGGCTGGACAGGCAATGGCTGCACGCCGCGCGGTTGGGCTTCCCGCACCCAGCCGACGACCGTTGGGTGGAGTTCACCAGCCCGGACCCCGACGACCTGCGCAGCGCGCTGGACGTGCTGGCCGCTCAGGCCTAGCCGATGCCCTCGCGGGCCCGCTGGGCGGTGTTGGCAATCCTTGTGGCGGTATTCGGGGTGACCGTCGTGGTGGCCGGCCAGCGTGACGAACCGGTGCACAGTGGGACGCAGCGGCTCGGACCCGAGGCCGGCGAGCCGGTCGCGGGTTACCTCCGGCGGGCCCGCGCGTCGCTGCCCGGCGGCAACTCTGGACCGGTGTGGGCGCTGGTGCAGCTGGACGGTTACCTCACCCCGGAGCCCGCCGCGCAGCTGACCCGGGGTGTCCGGCTCTCCCGGGTGATCCTTCGGGTTCCGCTGCCACGAGTGCAGACCGCGTTGATCACTCGGGACCTGCCGGGCCAGCGGCCGGTGACCGAACTCGCCGAGGCGATGCGCTCCGCGGCGCAGGACCGCCTCGCCGCGTCCCGGGCAGCGCCGGACGGC
>JALYTS010000001.1 GCA_030854185.1 Actinomycetota bacterium
ATCTGCAACGCCACGAATTCCACGGCAACTGGAACTACACGGTACGGGGCCGATCGGACCGGCAGACCGATCACGGTGCGACACACCCAGCAACACAGGACTAATTTATGCGCGAGCCCTAAGTGCTCGGTCCGCCACCCTCCTCGTGGACCTAGACGTACACCCGCGAGTAGTGATGCAGATCCTCCGGCACGCACAGTTTGACGTGACGATGGAGGTGTACGCGTCGGCGTCCTCTGCGGCGACGCGGGAAGCACTCAAGCGACTGGGGGCGAGCCTCGATGGCTGAGGCGCGCTGCTGTACTTCGCAGCTGTACGGACCGATTCGGGCGCAGAAAAAGAACAGGAGCCCGCTAGCATGGGCTCCTGACCTGTTGCTTTGTGGTGTCGGGGTGGCGGGATTCGAACCCACGGCCTCTTCGTCCCGAACGAAGCGCGCTACCAAGCTGCGCCACACCCCGATTGAACGCCGCCCACTCTAGCCGACGCCGGCGGCATCCCATGCGGAGGCCGGTACGGCGGTGCCGGTGTTGCGCGCGACCAGCGTGAGCAGGCTCGCCTCCGGTGGGCAGGCGAAGCGCACGGGCGCGTACGGGGAGGTGCCCACACCGGCCGAGACGTGCAGCCAAGTGTGCGCGCCCCACCGGGATGCACCGCGGGCGCGGGAGCGATCCAGCCCGCAGTTGGTCACGATCGCGCCGTAGCCGGGCAACCGCAGTTGGCCGCCGTGGGTGTGACCGGCTAGCACCAGGTCGTAGCCGTCGGCGGCGAAGGCGTCCAGCACGCGGGGTTCCGGGGAGTGCGTCAGGCCCAACCGGAGGTCGGCGGAGGTATCGGCGGATCCGGCGATCCGCTGGTACCGGTCGCGCCGCAGATGTGGGTCGTCCACTCCGGCCACGGCCACCCGGCGCCCCGCCACGGTGAGTTCGCGGCGGTTGTTCGTCAGGTCGAGCCAACCGTGCTCGGCGAAGGCCGCGCGCAGATCAGCCCACGGCAGTGGTACGCCCCGGATCCGCTTGCCGGTACGGGTCAGGTAGTGAACCGGATTCTTCGGCTTCGGCCCGTAGTAGTCGTTGTTCCCGAACACGAACACTCCGGGCAGCGTCATCAGCGGCTGCAGCGCCCGCAGCACGGCCGGCACCGCCCGCGGGTGCGCCAGGTTGTCACCGGTGTTCACCACGAGATCGGGTTGCAGGTCGACCAGCCCGGCCAACCAGCGCTGCTTGGACCGCTGGTTCGGGGTCATGTGCAGGTCGGAGATGTGCAGGATCCGTAGCGGCGCGGCCCCGATCGGCAGTACCGGCAGGGTGGATTCGCGCAGCGTCCAGCGGCGGACTTCGATACCGGCGGCGTACGCGGTCCCTGCGACAGCGATCGCGGTGGCGCCGAGCGCGGCACGTCCGAGACGGTTCATGGCCACTAGCTTAGTGCGCGCGCTCCTCATGGGTTGGCCATGAGTAGGCAATGAGTGGCACTGACTGCCCCAGCCATAGCCTTAGGGCCATGGCAGAGCTGAAGGATCGGCTGCGGGCCGACTTGTCCACGGCGATGAAGTCCCGGAACACCGTCACGGTGGCGACCCTGCGGATGGCGCTCACCGCGATCACCACCGAGGAGGTCTCCGGTTCGCAAAGCCGGGAGTTGTCCGACGACGAGGTACTGGTGGTGCTGGCCCGGGAGGCCAAGAAGCGCCGGGAGTCCGCCGAGGTCTTCACCGCGGCCGGGCGCGACGAGTTGGCCAACCGCGAGCGTGCCGAGGGTCAGGTGCTCGTCGGCTACCTACCCCAGCAACTCACTGAGGCTGAGCTCAACGTCCTGGTCGCCGACACGATCGACGACGTCGCCGGGCAGCTCGGGAAGCGCCCGACCTTCGGTCAACTGGGACTGGTGATGAAGGCGGCGAAGGCCAAGGCGGCCGGCCGCGTCGACGGATCGCGGTTGTCCGCCGCGGTGCTCGCGGCTCTGAAGAAGGGTTAAGACCGGCTAGCCGCCCCGCCGCCGATGGTTGTGCGGCCTCGTGGTCGGTGGCGCGTTCGGGTCCGCGTTCGGGTCAACCTGTCCATCGGGGGGTTGCCCCTGTTGATCCCCGTTGCCTTGGTCAGCCCGCTGTGGCGGCTGGTAAGGGGCCGCGGCGGGAGGAGGTCTCGGTGCGGATGCCGGTCGACCCGTCCCGTCGCTCACCGACAGCGTGATCACGTCACCGGGCTGGGCGGTGGTGGGTCCTTCGGCCGCGACTAAGCCCGCCGGCTGATCCGAGGCCGACACCACCCGCTTCACCCGGAATCCGGCCCGCTCCAGGGTGAGCTGCGCGACGTTCTCGCCTTGGCCCACCACGTTGGGAACGTTCGGTCCGGCACCGGTGACGTAACGCGGATCGGTGGGCGGCAGCGGCATCACCGGCAGCCCTTCGTGCAGCGGGACCATCGCGTTGAACCAGGTCCGGGCCGGCACCTTGCCGCCGAAGATGTCGCCGTTGCTGCACAACCGGGGTGGGTCGGAATCGCAGATCCCGCTGGGCCGTGACCCGTCCGGCCACACCAGCACCGCACCGGAGTACTGCGGCGTCGCGCCGAGGAAGCCGGCCGAGCGGTTGTTCTGGGTGGTGCCGGTCTTGCCGAGGATCGGGCGGTTCCAGTGCGCGGCCTGCGCGGCGGCGAAGGAGGTGCCACTGGGCTGGTCGTCCTTGCTCAGCCCGACGACCAGGGAGTTCGCCAGTCCCGCTGGGACGACCTGCTCACAGGGAGCTTCTGGCACCGGCACCGGGTGGCCGTTGCGGTCGAGCACCGCGTCGATCGGGGTCGGCGGGCACCATTTCCCGCCGCTCATCAGGGTCGCCCCGACGTTGGCCAGGTCCAGTGGGCTGGTCGGCTCGGGTCCCAGGGTGTAGGAGCCCCGCTTCTCCTGCTTCACGGCGTCGCCGATCGTGCGCCCGCTGGCGTCCTTGAAATTGAGGCTCTGGCGCATGCCCAGCCGGTAGGCCATGTTCACCACCGGATCGATCGACCCGATCTTGTCCTCCAGGGCGACGAAGGTGGTGTTCGGAGAGATCGCCAGCGCGGTCTGCAGGGTGACCGAGCCGTTGCGGTACTTGCCTGCGTTGGTGACCGTGTACGCGCCGCCGTTGTCCCGGAACACCCGCGAGGTGTAGGCGTCCGTCACCGGCACCGGGTTCATGATCCCCATCCCGCGCTCCAGCAGGGTGGCGGCGGTGAAGATCTTGTAGATCGATCCGGCGCCGAAGCCCTGCACGAGCGACGGCAGCGCATAGGATGTCTGGCCGGCGTCGGCGTCGATCCCGTAGTCCCGGTTGGCCACCAGCGCGCGGACCGGGTGCCGGTCGCTACCGGGCTCCACGATCGCCATCGCGTCGGCGATTCCCTCTGTCTGGGTCGGGACCTCCGCGGTTGCCGCGCGCTTGGCGATGTCGCTGGCCCGGCGGTCGAGGTTGGTGCGGATCAGGTAACCACCACGGCGCAGCTTGTCTTCGGGGAACCCCACGGTGGCGAGGTAGTCCAGCGTGTACTGGCAGTAGAAGCCGTCCGCGGGACCGGCGCCGACGCAGCCGTTGGTCAACCCGGTCAGCGGTCGCTGCACGCCCAACGGCTCGGCCTTGGCAGCGTTGGCCTGATTGGCGGTGATCGACCCGACGTTGGTCATCTCGTCGATGACGACGTTGCGTCGCTCCAACGCCTGCTCGGGGTGCTCCACCGGGTCGTAGGTGGTGGTCGAACGCACCATCCCGGCGAGCAGCGCGGCTTGCGGGATGGTGAGCAGGTCCGGCGTGGTGTTGAAGTAGGTTCTCGCGGCCGAGGCCACGCCGTAGGCGTTGTGGCCGAAGAAGACGATGTTGAGATAGCGCGCCAGGATCTCGTCCTTGGACAGGTGCTTCTCCAGTTGCAGGGCCACCCGGATCTCGCGCAGCTTGCGGGCCGGGGTGCTCTCCACGGCCGCGGCCCGCTCGGCGTCGTTCTGGGCGACCGCGTACAGCATGTAGTTCTTGATGTACTGCATCGTCAGTGTCGAGGCGCCCTGACCCTCCAGCGCGCTGCCGCTGGAGGACAGGTTGGTCATCAAGGCGCGGGCGGTGCCACGCCAGTCCACGCCGTTGTGCTCGAAGAACCGCCGGTCCTCGATAGCGATGATCGCCGCTTTCATCGTGTCGGCGATGGCTCTGGGCGGCGTGTTGAACCGGTTCTGATCGAAGACGTAGGCGATCGGTACCCCGTCCTTGTCGGTGATCGTGCTGACCACCGGCACCTGGCTTTGGACCAGGTTGGAGGAGACACTGCTGACCGTGTCGCTGGCCTGGTTGGACGCCAGACCGATACCGCCCACAGCGGGAAACAGGACTCCCGCCACCAGCAGGCCCGCGAGCACGCACAGGCCGAGAGCCCGGATCAGAGAGTTGCCATTCACCACCCGGCGAGCCTACGCGGCGGCGTTCGCTACCCAACGCTGACATGGCCGAAGCCCGGGAGGGTGGTGCTCTGCACGAGTGAGTGACAGTCCTACTTATCTCTTGCCGATGCCGCCGGACAGCCGAGTACCGTCAGCGCCCGTGAGCGCATCCCACACGACTGCCCAGCAGAGTCTCGTCAATGACGTAGAGGCTCTGGTCGCCGCCCTCATGGGCGATGCCCCGGTGGCTGAGCTCATAGAGATCACGAACCGGATCGCGGCTGCCGTGGAGTACTGGGACGACATCCCCTCAGGGGCGATCTCTGAACTCCGTTCAGCGATCGATCTGATGCATGGCGGGCAGGCGTGCGCCACGGTCAGCGCCCTGCTCGCCGCTCGCTCCGAACTCGGAGCGCCCCCGCGTAGCTGAAAATGCGCTGAGCTGCCCGCCTCACCAACCAACGTGGAGGCCAGCGCGGGGAGCCACCGGCACGTCGAACCACCGGTGCTGCCGGGCGTGGTCGCGCCGCCCGTCGGTGCGTGCTGACTCCTTCGCGGTCATGGATCTTTCGACGCCCTGGGTTCCGGTGGTCGGCGCCGTGTCTGAGCGGGTTGCCGGCCGGCGAGGTGGTTGCGCTAAGACCGCTGGGCGCGCGCCGAGCGGCTGGGTGGTTGCGACGGGCTGGCGAATGTTAACCCCCTGCTATCACCCAGAGGGAGGCTGCGCTGTCGTTGAACGGTAGATAGGTTGCGGCGAGCGGTGAGGACCTGGATACGTCAAGCGAAGTTCAGGAGGGGCGAATGAGCCGTCTGTCGAGCACCTACGACCTCGGTCTGGAGACCGGAGCGGAACTGAGCAGGGCGACCGTGCCCACGCAACGTGGGCAGGACCCGCATCGAGTCACGGTCGAGCAGGTGGATCGGGCCCGCCTGTCGGTCGCCAGGTCGGCTACCGGCGCCGAGGACTGCCGGATGCTGCTGGACATGTTGGGACTGATCGACGGCGAGGACGGGATCCCGCCGGTGCGCCGGTGACCGCATCGGGTGGGCGGTCCAGGTAGGCGCGGCCTGCCCACCCGTTGTGCAACTGGTTAAGGTGGTGTCCTATGCTTGCTTTGCTCACGACGGGCAACCGTTGCGGGCAGGTCTGGACGACCAAGTCCCCATCGTCTAGCGGCCTAGGACTCCGCCCTTTCAAGGCGGCAGCGCGGGTTCGAATCCCGTTGGGGGCACGAAAAAGTCAGGCCCAGTGGCGCAGTTGGTTAGCGCGTCGCCCTGTCAAGGCGAAGGTCGCGGGTTCAAGTCCCGTCTGGGTCGCCTCGATGGACAACGGGCCGTGTTCGGGTCCGTACGGCCAGGTAGCTCAGTTGGTACGAGCGTCCGACTGAAAATCGGAAGGTCGGCGGTTCGACCCCGCCCCTGGCCACCACTTCTGACCTGCGTAGATGGTCATTTTTAATGATCTTTGATCGATCTTTGTCCAACTGACTGTCCAATTCCGCTGCTTACACTGCTCCTCATGGCGCGCAGGAAGCAGGCGCCGAAGGACCTGACCGGCATCCGGCCGCGCGGCGGCAGGTACCAGATCCGGCTCTTCGGTGGTCAAGATCCGGTGACCGGCAAGCAGGTGATGTTGACCGGTTCAGCCGAGGACGAAGACTCGGCGATCAAGCTCCGGGACAAGTTCCGGCGGCAGGTCGCGGAGGCGACGTCAGCGCGGACCAGCGTGACGTTGGGGTATCTGCTCGATGAGTGGCTGGCCGGCCACCAGGTCGAGGAGACCACTCGGACGAGCTATCGCGTGGCGATCGAGAACTTCATCAAGCCGGCGGTTGGCGATACCTCGCTGAGTCGGCTGGCGCAGCTTGGGGCGCGCCCGTTCGAGCAACTTTACGCGGAACTGCGGGTGTGCCGTCGACGGTGCAAGGGGCGGACGTTCATCGAGCACCGCACGCACCGGGACCACAAGTGCGACAAGCGGTGCGCGCCGCATCAGTGTCGGCCGCTCTCGGTATCGTCGGTCCGGGAGTGCCACGCGGTGCTCAGCGGTGCGCTCAATGCGGCGCTGCGGTGGGGCTGGATCGCGGTCAATCCCTTGGAAGCGGTCAAGTGTCCGCGTCAGCAGCACCCGCAGCCCGATCCGCCATCGGCCGAGGATGCGGCCAAGATCGTGAGTGCGGCGTGGGAGCAGGACGCCGACTGGGGCACCTTCGTGTGGCTGGCTTTCATCACTGGCGCGCGACGCGGCGAGCTGCTCGGCCTGGCGTGGGAACACCTCGACCTGTCCGCCGGGTTGCTGACCATCCGGCGCAACCTGGTCCGCCAGAACGGCAAGGCGCTCCTCAAAGAAACCAAGACGCACCAGATGCGCATCGTCAGCCTCGACCCGGACACCATCGCGATCCTGACCGTCCACAAGCAGAGCGCGCAGCGCCACTGCACCGAACTCGGCACCACGCTCGACGCCGCCGCCTTCGTGTTCTCTACGCACCTGACCACCGGCGGCACTGTGATCCCGACGCCGTTACTCATCGGTACACGAGGGCGTGCCGGGGTCGGCGGTGTAGGTGAAGATCGTTAGCCCGCTGTCGAAGACGACTTCGAGGCGCTCGTAGTTGAGCTCAAGGTCACCGACCTGGACGTGGTGGAAGTGCTTGACGCCGCTGATGTGGAAGCGCACGTCGTGGCGGGCCCAGTGCTGACGGAACTCCTCGCTGCGAGTCGAGAGCTCGCCGACGAGGTCGGTAAGGTCGCGGTCGAAGGGGTTGCGGCCGGCGTCCCAGTCGAGGTAGAACTCGCGGGCGCGCGGGTCGAGGAACACGAAGCGCGCGGCATTCGGGTGCTCCTGGCCGTCGAACATCTCCAGAAACAGGGCGCGACCGAGCCCGTTGGCGCCGAGGATGTCGAGCCCGGTCATTGCCGATATGCGCGCCGGCGCAGGTCATCGCGTCGAGCACTTGCTGCACCGAGGGGCGGATGCGGTATTTGGCCGGTCGGCGCCGCGGCGGCTGACCCACGGGCTGCGCGGCACGGGCGAGGTCGAAGAGGTGAGAGCGCTCAGCGTCGTCGAGTTGCAGCGCGCGCGCCAGCGCCTCGAGCACGCTGTCGGATGCTCCGGCGAGGTCGCCGCGCTCCAAGCGTGTGTAATAGGGGACGCTCACGCGGCGAGGACGGCGACCTCTTCGCGTCGCAGTCCGGGCACGCGGCGGGTGCCGTAATCGGGCAGGCCGACGTCGGCGGCTTTAAGCTTGGCTCGGCGGGAGGTCAGGAAATCGCGGATCTCGTTGCGCGTGTCCACCCTCACCAGGCTAAGCCGCGCACCGCGCCCTGGGGGACCCTGGGAGGGTCACCTTCACAGGGTTCCCCAGACCGCGCGGACCGGTGCTTGACTGGAGTGCATGAGAGCAACCATCATGTACGCCGCCGGCGATGTCCTCGTCCAGGACCTCCCTGACCCGGCAATCGTCGAACCGACCGATGCGATCATGCGCGTTACGCGCGCCTCTATCTGCGGCAGCGACCTGTGGCCGTACGCGTCGATGGAGCACTCGGAAGCCGGGCAGTCGATGGGCCACGAGGCCATCGGTGTCGTCGAGGACGTCGGATCGCAGGTCACCAAGATCAAGAAGGGTGACGTCGTCGTGATGCCGTTCGCGTCCTCCGACGGCACCTGCACGTTCTGCGATGAGGGCCTGCCGACCGCGTGCGTGCACGTCGGCTTCTTCGGCAACAACGGCACGAACGGCGCCCAGGCCGAAGCGCTGCGCATCCCGTACGCCGACGGCACCCTGTACCCGCCGCCGGTCGGCGAGGACGACGCGCTCATGCCGTCGCTGCTGACGCTGTCGGACGTCATGGGCACCGGCCACCACGCCGCCGTCGTCGCCAAGGTCGGGCTGGGCAAGCGCGCCGCGGTCGTCGGCGACGGCGCCGTCGGCCTGTGCGCCGTCATCGCCGCCAAGCGCCTCGGCGCCGAGCAGATCATCATCATGGGCCGCCACGGCGACCGAATCGCGCTGGCCCGCGACTTCGGCGCCACCGACGTCGTCTCCGAGCGTGGCGAGGAGGCAATCGAACGCGTCCGCGAACTCACCGGCGGCGAGGGCGTCCACTCGGTGCTGGAGTGCGTCGGCCACGGCGCGTCGATGGACACCGCGATCGGCATCGCGCGCCCCGGCGGCGCGGTCGGCCGCGTCGGCGTGCCGCAGCACACCGAGATCCCCGGCTCGTTGCCGGCGTTCTTCGGCAACATCACCATCGGCGGCGGCCCCGCGCCCGTGCGGGCGTACCTGGACGAGCTGCTGCCCGACGTGCTGGCGGGCCGCATCGAGCCCGGCCGCGTGTTCGACCGGAACGTCGGCCTGGACGGCGTCCCCGACGGCTACCGCGCCATGGCCGACCGCGAGGCCATCAAGGTCATGGTGACCCCATGAGCGGCCGCTTCGACGGGAAGGTCGCGTTCGTCACCGGAGCGACCAGCGGCATCGGCCGCGCCACCGCACTCGCGTTCGGGCTCGAAGGTGCGAGCGTCGTGGTCGCCGACGTCGCAACCGACGGCAACCAAGAGACGGCTCGCATGATCGAGCAGGCCGGCGGCCAGTCGCTCGCCGTGTCCTGCAACGTCACGCGCGCCGACGACATCAAAGCGGCACTGGACGCCGCGGTGGAGCGGTTCGGCCGCCTCGACATCGCCTTCAACAACGCGGGCATCGAGCAGCCGATCAAGCCGGCCGCCGAGATCAGCGACGACGAGTGGGACCGCCTCGTGGCAGTCAATCTCCGCGGCGCTTTCCTGAGCATGAAGCACGAGATCGAGCTCATGCTCCAGCACGGCGGCGGCGCGATCGTCAACACGTCGTCCGGCGCGGGCGTCAAGGGGTTCAAAGGCCAGGCCGCCTACGCCGCCACCAAGCACGGCCTCATCGGCCTCACCAAGTCGGCCGCGCTGGACTACGCCGCCTCGAACATCCGAATCAACGCCATCTGCCCCGGCATCATCGACACCGAGATGATGCGCCGGTTCACCGGCGACACCGACGAAGGCCGTGCCGCCGTCATCGCGCAGGAGCCGATCGGCCGGATGGGCCAGCCGGACGAGATCGCGGCCGCCGTTCTATGGCTCTGCTCCGATGAAGCAGCGTTCACGATCGGTCACGCCATGGTCGTCGACGGCGGCCAGACCGCCTGACCTCTAACGGAAAGCGAGCCCTCATGCAGATCACCCGAAGCAGCATCGACACCCAGAAAGGCGCCGCCGACTGGTTCACCGGCGACGTCTACATTGACGCCGTCGCCGCGCCCGCCGGCAGCTCAACGTTCGCCGCCGCCGCCGTGCACTTCACGCCCGGCGCGCGCACCGCCTGGCACACCCACCCGCACGGCCAGACGATCTTCGTCACCGAGGGGGTGGGGCTATGCCGGCGCGAGGGCGGTCCGGTCGAGGTCATCCGTCCTGGCGACCGCGTGTTCTTCGAGTCAGAGGAGAACCATTGGCACGGCGCGGCCCCGAGCCGGTTCATGGTCCACATCGCGATGCAGCAGAATGACGAGTCCGGCAGCCCCGTCACATGGGGCCGGCACGTCACCGATGAGGAGTACGGCGCCTCGCCGAGGAGCGCCGACTGACGAGCGCCGCTGTCGGCGCACGCCGCAGGAGAGGCCTCGCACTGCGGGACCACCCCTGCGAACGTCTCCATTGAGGCAGCAGCGACGCCGCCTGGGAGCGTCTCGCAAGACGAACCACTACCGGCGCGGCATGATCGAGTTGCTCGACGTGCTGGAGTTCCGGTCCAACAACGCTACCCACCGGCCGGTGCTGGACGCCCTGGACCTGATCAAACGGCACGCCGACGCCCGGCTGACCTACTACCCGGTCGGCGAGAGCGTGCCCACGCACAAGGGGCTGCTCGGCGACTGGACGCCGCTGGTGTTCAACGACGCCGGCAAGGCCGGCCGGCGGGTGGTCCGCTCCGTGTACGAGATCTGCACCTTCCAGGCGCTGCGGGAACGGCTGTGCTGCAAGGAGATCTGTCCTCGTCGGCGCCGACAAGTGGCGCAACCCCGACGAGGACCTGCCACACGATTTCGAGGCCCCCGTGCCGCGCACTACGCCGCACTGCACAAGCCCCTCGATCCGACCGCGTTCATCGACCAGCTACGCGAGGAGATGGTCACCGAGCTGGCCGCGCTGGACACGGCGCTGCCGAAGCTGGCCTAGCTGGAGATCGTCGAGCGGGGCAAGAACGGCCCGATCAAGCTGACCGACCTGGACGCGGCCGTCGAGCCGCGCAACCTGCGCCGCTTGAAGGCCGAGGTCCGCCACCGGACGACACCGTCAGCGCTGATCGCGCCCGTCCACCAGAACAACGCGTTCGACGCGAACATCCCCGGCCGGATGATCGTCGACTCGAGCCCGGTGGCCACGATGAGCCGCTCAATATCTGCATAGAGCGCCGCCATTGGGTTCGGTTGCTGAAAGAAGGGGTGCGGGGTTTGGTGCGGTGCCGAGAGAAAGACGACACGCCGCGCGTAGGTTGCCAGACGCTCGACCACTGCCGGAGCAGTCGCTGGCGGAGCGGTCCAGACGAGGAAGACGGCACGGACACCGCGCAGCGCCGCGTCCAGCGATTCCGGCAAGGTGAGGTCGCCGGTGACGACGTCGACGTTCGCTGGCAGCGTCGCCGCCGCCTCGAGGCGACGCGTGAGCGCGCGGACCGGCACGCCCGCGTCTAGGAGCAGGTCGACTACGGAGCGCCCAACCCGGCCGGTCGCTCCAGTGACGAGCACCGGAGGCATAGGCGTCGGTGTCATGAAGACCCTCCTCCGCGGTACGTGCCCGCAGTGAATCATGCCATCTTCCCGGCGACCCCCGCCGGCTGTCTCGATGACCGATCGTCGACCGCATCATCTTCAACGCCCACATCCTCGAAACCGGCGCCGAGTCCTACCGGCTGCGTACCTCCACCACGACAGCACGGCGCAAATGCGTGGGCTGACCTCAGCACTCGACTGCTGTTGCCCCGTCAGCCCGGACCTTTGCGTCCCACGAGATGAAGGACGCGACTGAGTTGGCGGTAGGGGTCTCGTCGGCTGGCTTCGAGTTCGACTGCGGCCGTCGCCGCTACCTGCTTTGAATCGTGGCCTCGGCGAAGCGCTGCTGCTCGTAGGGTTCGCGGGCGAAGCTCTTGACCGCCATCACATTGGTGATGGTGTCGGCCAAGTGGCCGGTCTGCGTGCTCTCGGTGGCGGCGTGCTCGGCGCCGATGCGCCGCACCGGGTGCGAGACGACCGCCGCGATGACGACGTAGACCACCGAGAACAGGGCGAGGATGACCGCGAACAGCGCGGCCTTCACGGCCATGATCGCCACGATCGCACCCAGCACGCACACCAGCGGCAGCAACTGGAGCACTGTGGTGTCAGCGATCCGGACGTAGCTGCCCATCAGCTTGGTCGTCTGGGACACCAGGGCGCCGCCGAAGGTGTTGGCGTGGAAGTCGGCCGACTGCCCGATCAGGTGGCCGAAGCAGCGCTGCGCGAGGTCGCGCTGCACCCGGCCCTATAGCCGCCACAGGAAGTAGTCGACGATCCGCCAGGTGACGATCCAGCCCAGGAACACCACCACGGCGTAGGTGATCAGGTTGGTGGAGAAGCTGGTCCAGAGCTGGTTCCGCTGATAGTGACCGGTGCTGAGGCGGTTCAGCACGTCGGAGACGATCAACGGTGGCAGGATCGTGTCGACCAGCACCGTCAGTGGTGTGGCCAGCAGACAGCCCACGACCAGCCCGGGATATCGCCAGGCCACCCGCCAGTGGAACCGCAGGATCCGGGCTATCGGTATGACCCGGCGTTGTGAGGACGGCATGGAACAAGCCCCCCCTTTGGGCATGGTGAGACCAAGGGTTGTTGCGGTGGGTGTTCGCTCAGGCTAGCGCCCGGGCCGGGCGACGCTCCACCGAGTTTCACCGGTCACGGCCCGGGTGGAAGCGCCGTGGCACTGTTGCATTAAGCGATCGCTCAGCGCGACAGCACAGCGGCCTTGGCTCCCCGGCGCTGGCGTGGCCTCAGCTGGGCCAGCGGCAGACCGAGACGTGACGCGGCTGCGGCGATAAAGGGCTCCGACTGCGGTCCTGCACCGACCGGTCGTCGACCGTCGACCGCGTGTCCGCGAGCTCCAGGCCGCCCGTATAGCGGCCGCTACGGGTGCTCAGTAACGGCGTCCGGCGAGCCGAAGAGGATCAGCGCGTGGACGCCCTGACCGTCCTCAGCAGGGGCGAGGGTGAAGCCGAGGCGGCGCAGCGCACCCAGCGCGGCAGCGTTGCCGGCAGTGGTGTCGGCTTGCACGCCGACAGCTCCAAGAGCGGCAGCTTGGCGCAGCACCGCAGCCATTGCTGCTCGCCCAACACCGCGGCCGCGGGCACGACGGGTCAGCCACGCGCCGGTCTCGAGCACGCCGGGCTGATCACTGCGCTTCAGCCGGACTGAGCCGACGACGCTCTTGTCGATGACTACCGCCCACGTGGCCTCGCCGGTCGGCCCGTCCAGACCCGCGCGGCGATCCCGGTGGAAGTTCCGCAGCCACGCGACTCGTCCCGGTGTCCATGTCTCCCCAGCGGTCACCGGCGCGGTCACCTCATCCGCTGAGGCGTCTGTGGTGGCGGCGTGCACGAGTTGCTCCAGCACCACGTCGTCCACCGAGACCAGGACAACGGGGGGATGCTCCTGATCCGTCACCCCAGCGAACTTAATGAGGATCCGCCCAGGGCACTTTGATGATCTTGTCGGCTGACGGGGAGAATGGTGCCGCTGGCCGTTCCGCTTGTGGGAACGTGCGCAACGACGCCGGACACACTTCCTGGTCCTGTGCCTTCAGAGGTTTTCAGCGTCGGGGTAGGAAGAGCCTGGGCTTTGTGTATCGAGCACGAGGCCCATGGTGATCACGTCCCAGAGTTCCCCGTTGGCCCGACGGTAGTGGCGGCGGAGCCGGCCCTCGATGGTGAAGCCGCGGGAGCGGTAGAGGGCTATCGCCGCAGCGTTGTGGGGCCACACCCCAAGGTCCACTTTGTGCAGTCCGGACTCGCGCGCCCAGCGCAAGCTGTCATCCAGCATTCGACCGCCAATGCCCTGCCCACGGTGCTCCCTGCTGACCATCATGCCGAGCGAGCCCATGGTCTGGCGATGTTGCACCTGGATGCCAAGATTACCCACAACGACGCCTTCCAGGACAGCCACCAGCACGCAGCTTGCAGCCTCTTCGATTGATTTGAGGATGCCGGACTGGCGTCGGGCGACGTCGAAGCCGGGTTCAGTGCCGATGCTGTCACGTTCCTCCGCGACGGCGGTGAACAGTGTGATGATGCCTGGCACATCCGCTGGGCGAGCTGGACGGATGACGACGCCCACAAGCATAGGCGACAGTATGACCGCCACCCCCGAGGTCGCCTTTTATCCCGAAACGGCGCTGTCCGGGCACATGCTCACGAGGCCACCCAGGCACCCAGGCAACGTATCGCCCGAACGGGAACGACGACGGTCAGCAGCATCCGCGCCCCTCCCCTTCGACCGGGACGATGTCGAACCCGTCGCCGGCAGCAACCGGGATGCGCGCCTGCACTGTCACCGGCACCGCCCGGTCACCTCGGGCAATCAGGCCCACGGCCCCGATCATGCTCGATGGTGCGGTCGATCGGCCCTTCGGGGCGTCTCGCTTTCCTTTTCCGCCGAACCCGGCCATGATCGCGGCTCGCGGGCGCAGTCAAGGTTCGAGCGCGGAGGCGAGGATGTCCGATCGGCTGATCTTTCAGCTGGGCACCAACAACTGGCAGCGCGGCGGGGAGTTCGCGCCGGGCTCGGGGATCCTGCACGAGGCGCACCACCACGCCTACAACGCTTTGCCGGGAGTGCGCGCCTACTCCATGTATCCCTCTCGGCGGCAGCGGTTTCGCGATGAGGACGTGCGGGTTTTCGCGTTGGAGCACGACATCCCGATCTGCGAGTCGATCTCCCCGGTCAGCAACTACCGCTGGCACAGCATGAGCGAGGACGAGGTCAACGCCTACCGGCAGCGGTTGACCAACGAGGTCGCGGAGTGGCTCGACGAGATCGAGGCCGACTCCGAGGATCGGTTTAGCCTCGCGATCGCCCATCACGGCTTCATGAACACGGTGGTGATGCGCGACGTGATCCGCCGCAGGGTCGCCGCCGGGCGCGGCTTGATGCCGTTGCTGTGCTTCGTGCATGGAACCGAGCTGAAGATGTACGCCAATGAGCGACGCGCCGATCAGCCGGCGGAGTACCCGCTGCGTTTCCTGCCGTTCATGCAGCGCGAGAAGATCTTCGACTACCATGCCCCGCAGCATGCCGTGGATGTCGTCGCGTCGATCTCCGCCGAGCAGATCGAGGCGCTGCTGGAGTTTTTCCCGGAGTTCCCCCGTGAGCGGGTGGTGCTCTCCCAGAACGGCTTCAACCAGGACGTCTTCCACAGGCTGACTGACCCGACTGACCTCTATGCTGATCGGGCGAAGGTGCTGGCCGGGTTCATGACGCAGGTGCCCGAGGGCAGCGGGCGGCAGCCCGAGCCGATCGCCCCGGCGGACGGGTTCGACGCGGTGGTGGCGTTTTGCGGCAAGTTCGCCGACTGGAAACGGCTGGATGCCCTACTGCGCGCGGCGGCCATCTACGAGCAGCAGGAGCGCCGGATCCTCACCCTGGTGATCGGTTCCGGGCCACACGAGGCGCAGGTCGAAATGCACGACCTGGCTGCGCGGCTGGGCCTGCGCCGGACCTACTTTCTCGGGCCCAGGCCGCAGGACGAGTTGGCGGTGCTGTTCAACTGCGCCGACGTGGGTTGCTTCCCGTCCTACCGTGAACCGTTCGGTCTGGTGTTCATCGAATGCATGGCCTGCGGGACGCCGGTGATCGGCGCCGACTCCGGCGGCCCGCGCGACTTCGTGACCCCCAAGGTCGGGATGCTGGTACCCGAGACCGACGATCGCGCGGCGCTCGCCCAGTCACTGGCCGCCGCTGTCAACCGGAGTCTGGACGAGGGCTGGAAACAGACCAAGGGCCCCACCGCCGAGGCCTATGCCAAGGACAACTTCAGCTTGGTCAGCCAGGTCTCCAAAGTGCTCGCCGAGGTAAACCGGCTGACCACCACCTGAGGATCACACACCGACCGGGTGCACGCGGCGAAGGTCAGCGGCGACGGGCGCACCGCGCGGTGGCCGTACCCATGTCCGGGACCGCCACGCCGCAAGATCACAAACTACGGCTGGAGTACTGGCCTGCGCAGGGCGTGGCGAATCCAGCAGGGTGCCGCCAGACTGAGGTCGTGGCCGCTCACTACCGAGCCCCGGGCTGGCTTGTCCGAAACGTCATTAATCGGGCGGTTGCGTTCCTGGCTGGCCACGGGGTCAGCCTCCTGGGCTCGCGGGTCCTTGCGGTGAGTGGCCATGCCAGCGGCGCATGGCGCGCTACCCCGATCAACCTGCTTGACTACGACGGACACCGCTATCTCGTATCAGTGCGAGGTCACGGTCACTGGGTCCGCAACCTGCGCGCGGCAGGCACCGGCGAACTGCGATTAGGCAAGCGCGTCGAAGCGTTCCGCAGTCGCGAACTGACCGACGATGAGAAGGTACCGGTGCTACGGCCGTACCTAAAGCGATGGAAGGCAGAGGTTGCCCAGTTCTTCGACCGCATCGGACCAGAATCTGGCGACGAGCGCATACGCGCGATCGCGGCCGATCATCCCACCTTCGAAGTGTTGCCCATGGCTTGACCGCTTCCCGGTCGCAGGCAGCACAGCTTCCCCGACCGCCACCTTCGCGACAATCGCTTGGCATGCGCCCGCGACCAGAACGCGCGAACTGCTACAGCCCACAGGAGCCGCGGTCGAGATAGAAATATCTGGCTTCCTTAACGACATTTTTTGGCTACGGCCATCGGCCCGCTGGTGTCCGCTACGGATCCCTATCGAACAGGATGATCAACTTTCGGTCGGGAGTCTCGACCGGTCGCAAAAATGTTCGTTAGCCGTTGTCCCGCGGGATGGTTGTGGGTGTTAATGGGCGTCAAACAACCAACAGTCATCAGTGACCGTCGGCGTTTCAGTTCGGCTGCTCCCGACCACACGGCGCTTTCAGGTGACACACATGCGGGCAGTGATCACCCGTGTCCGGCCCAGCGAGGCTTGTCGGCTTCGAGCGGCACACCATCGAGAACATCGCCGTGATGACCACCCCGCGCCCGGCAGCCAGCGCACAGCCGGGTTCTGCACTGGCCCTGGTGGTGCTGGTGTGGGGCGGTGGCTAGGCGACGCGTCGGATCGCGGCCAGTCCCCTGGTGTAGATCGGGCGCTTGGCCACTGGGTGACCGGACTGTGACGACTCGATGAGCATGCCGTCCCCGGCGGCCATCGCGACGTGTCCGACACGACCACCGTAGGAGTAGAAGATCAGATCCCCGGGCCGGATCTGCGACAGGCTCACCCGGGTACCGACCCGCGACTGCGCGGCGGCGGTGCGGGGGAGGTGGAGCCCGGCCTGGCGGTAGGACCACTGCACCAGCCCGGAGCAGTCGAACCCGCCTGGCCCGCTGCCGCCGCTGCGGTAGCGGGTGCCGCGCTGCGATAGCGCCGCGCCCAACGCCCGCAACGCAATGACGTCGGCCTGGCCGGCAGACCGGGCCGCGGTGCTGCTGCTGGGCAGGGGTGCGGCGGCCGCGCTGTCAGCGAAGGCGAGGACACCGCCAGCCGCCAGGGTCACCGCCGCCAGCGCAGTGGGTAAGTGGTGATGCGAGGTCGGTTTGGCGTGCTTTCCACGAGACGGTTTGGCGTGCTTTCCACGAGACACTGACTACCCCCTCGGATGTTGCCCAGCCCGGAGTCTGCGGGCCGTGGGTGGCTGAGTGCCTCGACATCCCTGCACAGATCAAGCTCCGGCTGGCGGAGGCTCGCGGGTGGACGTCGCTCAACGGTCTGTCAGCAGCGGTGAACGGTCGGTGATTGGGTGGTGTCTGTGCGTGATCGCGACCGGAGCCGCCGCTGCGTTCGCAGTAGCGGGTTCAACCGGGACGCGACGCTTAACCCGCCGCGCCTGGCCGCACGTTCGTGCAAACGCGTGCGCCTTCTCGGTGACGAGATCCCCTGGCCTGCCTACTCTCCCGGCAACTGCGTCGGCATCGGATCGTTACTCCGCCCACGCTGCTGGCCTGGCACCGCCGCCTGGTCGCGACGAAGTGGACCAATCCGACCCGGGCCGCCCATCGGCTACCGAGCTCCCAGACAGGGAGGATTCAACGTTCGCGGCTCAGCGCCACCCAGCCCAGCCGTTCCCGCTGTTCCAGTGGCAAGCCGGCCACCACGAGGTCGTAGGAGTCCTCGATCATGTCGCGCAGCAGCTGATCGGGCACCGAGCCATCGAGCACGACGGTGTTCCAGTGCCGCTTGTTCAGGTGATAGCCACCGGTGATCGACGCGTAGCTCGTGCGCAGCTGGATGGCCAGGCCCGGATCGCACTTGAGACTTATCCGCAACGGAACGCCGTTGAGCCGACTCAACGCGAAGATCTTGTCGACGACCTTGAAGACGCTGTTCGCCTCATCGAATGGGAACTCCTCGCGTGCACCAGCGAAGGACAAGCAGACCGACTTGAGTTCCTCGGGACTCACGCCGCTCACGCTAGCTGGTTCGAGCCGGTCGCAGGCTCCCTCGTATGTCGCAAGTCGATGGGGCCATGAGCGGGGTAACGAAGTCGTGTGCGTGGCTGATGTCCAATGGGTTGGGCAGTGGTCTGGGGTTGGCGGCATACGCGGGTCTATGTATCGGGGAGGCGTCACTGGTGGCACGGGTGGTTGTAGTGCACGGGGTGGGACAGGAGTTCTCGGGGCCGGAGTTGATGTGTCAGCGGGTCGGGCCTGCGTTGCGTGATGGGTTGCGCTTGTCTGGTGGTCTTGTGCTGGGGCCCGCGGAGGTGACATGCGCGTTCTACGGTGATCTGTTCTTCGCGCCGGATTCGCGGTCGTGGGACCTTCCACCGTGGGACGAGTACGACGTCGAGGACGGGTTGGAGGTTGAGCTGCTGGAGGCGTGGTGGGCACAGGCCGCCGTGGTCGATGCCGCGGTGGTCGGACCTGACGTGGGCGACACCCGGGGCGTGGTGGGGTATGTCGCCTCGCGGGCGTTGCTCACGCAGCGGGTGCGCGCGGCCTTGGATGCGTTGAGCGCGTCCCGGTTTTTCGCCAGGGTGTCTGATCGTTTGCTGATTTTTGCGTTGAAGCAGGTCCGCCGGTACATGACCGAACCATCGCTGCGCGCGGACGCGCAGGCAAGGATTGCCCAGGAGATCGGTGCGGACACGAGGGTGCTGGTCGCGCATTCGTTGGGATCGGTGATTGCTTACGAGGCGTTGTGCGCCAACAACCGTGGCGGACGCGGAGCTTGCGTGCGGTGAGATCGACCAGCGGCCACCGTAGCCCGAGTGCCTCGCCCTGGCGCAGCCCGAGCGTGAGCGCGATCGCCCGGCGTGCGGCATTCCTTCGCTTGCCCGCCACGGTGAGCAGTCGCCGGGCTTCGTCGACGGTGAGCGGCTCGATCTCCTTGTCATCGAGTCGAGGTGGTCTGGCGACCATCGCGACGTTCAGAGCGACGTGCTTGCGCTTGACGGCCTCGCTCAGGGATGCGCGTAGGGTGCGGTGGGCGTGGTGCACCGTCCCAGCCGCGAGGCCGGACCGGATCATCCGCCCGTAGAGCTTCTCGATGTGCTCAGGTTCGAGCTTGTCGATCCGGTGCGGTCGGTCACGGCTCTGTCAACCCCATGGTCCAGATTGACTAGACAATGACCCACGACCAGGGCAGGCTGGCGGCCATGTCGCCACGCATCGCAGAAAGCCCGAGGCCCGTGTACCAGCAGCTCGCCGACGCGCTCCGGGAGAAGATCACTACTGGTGAGTTAGCTCCAAGCGCACAGATGCCTACCGAGAAAGCCCTGACTGAGGAGTTCGGCGCGTCTCGTGCCACGATCCGGCAGGGACTCATGGTGCTGGTCAACGAGGGCCTGATCGTGCCGTCTCGGCCACAGGGCTACTTCGTGCGGCGTCACGAGCTGTCCTACTACCGGCCGCAGTCCGAGTGGGACCGGCCAGCGAGTCCGGAGATGGACCGGTGGATGACGGAGCAGACCACACTCGGTCGCGCGCCGTCCCAACGGATCGCCGTAGAGATCATCCAGCCACCCGACCGAGTGGCGGACCGGTTGGCGGTGAGCGCCGGGGACCTCGTGGTCGTACGCCGCCGTGTCCGTTACCTGAACAACGAGCCGTTCAATGTCAATGACACGTTCTATCCCTTCGAGCTGGTCCAGGGTTCGGAGATTGTTAACCCGGCGGACATTACCCGTGGGGCGAGTGTGGTACTCACTGAACTGGGTTATGAGCAAGTGCGCGCAATTGATGAGATCGAGGCGCGGATGCCGCTTCCGGACGAAGCGTCACGGCTCGAACTGGGGCCTGGTACACCGGTCGCAGTCCACCGACACACGGGCTACACCAAGGACGACAAGCCAGTTCGACACACAGTGAACGTTCTCGTGGGATCCAAACATGTGATTCTGTTTGAGCGTACCAAGCCTGCCGAGGTGCAGAATGACTAGACCGTATGTCATGCATCGTGCCAATTCGGCCAATCTTACAGAAGTGATGTCGTTGCTAAACGACCGGATACGATGGCTTCACGGACAAGGAAGCGAACAATGGAACACCGGCCGAGATTTTGAGGCCAGTATGGTCGACTCCATCGACCGGCGAAACACCTGGCTCCTCCGTGATGGTGATAGGTCTATCGGCACACTGACCCTGACTCCTGAAGGTGACCCAGATTTCTGGACTCCAGAAGAGCTGAGGGACCCAGCACTGTACATCGGCAAGATGGCAAGCGCAATGCGCAGACGCGGAGAGAGCCTAGGTCGGCTCATGCTTTTATGGGCGCAAGACTGGGCAGCCAGATCCGGTTTCGACTTACTGCGATGGGACGTATGGAGGACTAACGACCGACTCCAAGGCTACTATAGATCCATAGGCGGACGGTATATTCGCACTGTTCATCCCGCGCATCGATGGTCAGGAGCACTCTTTCAGATTCCCGCAGGTCGAATTGCCAATCTGTCCGACGATGTAGTCACCTGTTCGCCAGCTGCAACGGCTCAGGCCGACTATGAGGCTACGGCGGAACACTTGTTCAAACTCGCACCAAGCGGACTAATCGGCAAGCCGGGCGTCTAAATCGGCAGCCCCCTAACTGAAGGGAAAGAATATGGAGATTCGATTTTTGGGCAAGTCTTCGGAGCACGGAGACTCTCCGACCTTGTACGCGACGGATCGATCCACATACCTCGTTCAGGGATGGAAAGTAGCACACCCTGAGATCTTGACGAAATTGGACGTGCCTGAGGATGAGACGGTCGTGGAGATCTACGCTCGCCTCATGAACCACCTCGCTAAGGACGGGAAGAGCGGAGTCGTGACATGCTGGATCCCCCCGATTGTTCACGTCCGAGAGAACGGTAACCTGGTGATCCAAGGCAAGCGGCTAAAAGACTCCGAATCTCTCACGCAGATGAAGATTCCCGACCATGAAGATGTGGTAGAGGTGGATAAAGTAGCCGTTGAAGCTCTCCTCGTCGAAGGACAGACACTTGAAACTGATAACGAGTGAAGAACGAGACGAACTCCTCGCTAGTTTTCAGCGCGAGGCGCTGCATCTGGAGATGCGGGATGTATACGCGGTTGAAGATGAGGCGGCGCGGTTGGCGAGGTTCCGTGAGAGGGGATACAGAGATCACGATGCCGAGGCTGGAGAGAGACAGCCATGGATGACGCTAGTTCGAGATGCGACCGCGGCAGGAAAAGTGTTCAGGCGGGTGCGAGTTATCTCCGAACCGGTGACCGACTACATCCGATATGTGTGGGCGGGAACAAGTGTCAACATCGACGCTGGAGAAGAGATCAAGTGGTTGCCTCGCAGACTAATATCAGCCATCGCCCTACCAGACAATGACTTCTGGCTCTTCGATGATTCAACCGTGGTCTTCACCGTCTTCACCGGTAAGGGTGACGTGTTCGAACGCCAGTTGACGACCGATCCAGCCGTCATCCAACTCTGCCAGTCGGCGTTTGAGGCTACTTGGACAATAGCAATTCCGCACAGCGAATACAGACCTTCCTGACCGTGTCCACAGCCACCAAGCGAGCACGCGAAGCTCTTGGAGCCCGTCTCCGCGAGATTCGCCAAGACGCACAGCTGACCGGACGGGCCCTAGCTAGTTGTTGCGGCTGGCACTTCACAAAGGTCAGCAAGCTGGAACACGGAATCCAGAACCCGTCGGAGAATGACCTACGGGACTGGTGTCAATCCTGTAACGCTTTAGATCAACTCCCTGATCTCGTTGCGACAGTACGCACTATCGAGTCCATGTACGTCGAATGGCGCCGATCCTTGCACTCGGGCATGAAACACGGTCAGAAGGCAAGAATTCCACTCTACGAACGGACCAAACTTTTCCGGATCTATGAACCAGGCCTGATACCAGGATTATTTCAGACGGCAGATTATGCGTCAGCCATCATCGCTCACGTCATCGAGTTGGACCAGATACCTAATGATCTCGAAGAGGCGGTCGAGGCACGTATGGAGCGCCAACGTGTCCTCCATGCGGGCGATCGACGGTTTCTTGTAGTTCTAGAGGAACAAGCACTGCGTACTCGCGTGGGCGACGATGCCGTAATGGCAGGTCAACTTAATCGGTTGCTGACGATCATGTCGGAGCATCGGATTAGTCTCGGAGTCATCCCATCGATGGGCCGCCGTCATACTTGGCTTTCAGTGGGATTTTGGATCTTCGATCGACACGCTGTACATATCGATACGCCATCCGCCGAATTGACCATCACTCAACGCAGCGAGCTAGCAGTATTTGAGAAGAAGTTCCTCAGACATCAACAATCAGCAGTCTATGGTCGAGAGGCAAGAAGTCTGATCAACAAGGTCCTCGCTGACCTCTCATCCGAACCCACCAGCTGAGTTGAGCAACATCACGCAACATCCTTGGAGATGATCTTCAAGCCCCAATACCGTCACCGCCGTGAACGACCTCACGATGCCTACTTCCGAGCCGGATCTGCTTCAGCGCACCGAGCACGGCGCGCGGCGAAGCCACCGCCGCGTGGTCATGACAACTTGTCAAGCGCACGGTGCGGCGGGATTCACGAATCTGCTAATAACCAAGGAAGACGGGTTCATCGTGCTCAACCCGCACGCCGCGAACTGTTGCGTGCTAAGGCTGGACGTGCAGGCCGCAACGGCCGTGCACGGCATCATCACGGAGTGGCTGGGGTGACCCGCCCGGACCCGGCTCGCTGGGCGCTGTCCTCGCTGGATACCCGCGTGCACATGGTGACCCCGACACTCAAGCGCTCTCAGGGCGATCTCACGGCACGCTGCGGGCATCTGCTGCCGACAGCCACCCATGATTATGATCAACCACCACCCGGCGCCCCATGCGAGCGCTGCCGCCTTCTGTTCTTAGCGGACTTCGCCACCGATGATAGTCCCGTCACGCACGCCCAGTTCCCTGAGAAGTACGTGTAGCTGGCGCGCCGCAGCAAGCTGCCGACTGTTGACCCGCAGATCCCCGGCTGGCCGCCGGTTGAGCACATGACCCCCGATCCTGGGCTCCCGGCGGCTGGCCGGTTCCACATCGTCACGCTTGATTCCCGCGCTGGAGCGGACCTACCCATCACACCCGGGTCCCGGGCCTGGCCGCGAGTGGTGTTCGCGTCGCGACCGAGGATGGTCATGCCGCAGTGGCGCGCTTCCACTCGTCTTGGCCGAGATCGGGAGGCACGTCAATCGGACTCGAAGGCTACTGGTCCACGTAGAGCAGCCAGCATCAACCCTCAGCCGACGCCGGTTTTCTCCTGCCTCGGGGCTTTGCCGGAGGCAACATCCCCAACCCACGCGCCTGAGCGAGCAGGCGCCCGATGTGAGTGTCGTGATACCGGAGCCGTTCGGCCACCACTCGGCGCGGCGCCCTCACGCCCCGTGCCACCGCGTCCTTGTACTCGTCAACGACGCGCTTAACGAGGGCATTTTCATCATCGTCGGAAGCGCCCCGTCTTCGGCGTGGTTGGGTTGCCACCTTGGCGAATGTGTCACAAACCGAGCTCACGGCATGGTTGTGACTATTAAACAACCGGTCGAGGATCCCGGTTTGTTCAATCAACGCATTCGCAAGTTCGACAGGATCGGTTGCGTCGTCAGGATGAAGTCCCTGCGGGTTGTAGCCAGACCGATAGGTGATCCCGGCGTCCGCCGCGTACCGCTTCAGCGCGTCCTGAAAGGCTCGTCCGACGGCGGCCCAGTTTTTGATCATCGAAACAGTGGACATTGCGCGCACGTCACGTTGAGTGATCTCATGAGTGGGCGAGGGAAGGTTTTCAGCGTTGGCTGCGTCAAACGCCTCGTCGCCACTCAAGCCGCTGTTCAGCAGCTCACCGAATCGGTCGAGAAATGGACCGCCGGGCTTAATGCTATAGCGCAAATCCGCCAGCCGACCCTCAAGTACTGTGCCACTTACGATGAACATAACGCGCGGATCGTCGATCTCGACGAACTGCTGATCGAGCCAAACGAGGTACATCCCGACTCCCGCGGGTGCCGCACCGACCTCAACCTTCACGGTTCCATGCAGCCCGCCACCGAGATCGTACTTTGCGGAGAACGCAACCACCGTAGCCCGCCGGTACGGGGTTGCCTCCCGTGCCGCGAGCCGCTCAGGAAGGGCACGTAGCCGCCGGTCGAGCTCTGCGTCCTCCACGCGACGACCTCCAAGCTCGCGTCATCAGCGATGCTGATTTGAAGCATAGCTGCCCTTGGAGCTGGCTACAACGATCAGTGGTCCACATGCCTGCTGGTTATGTAGCGTCAGCAGCAGAAGAGAGCCCCTGCGCAAGGAGAGATCGTGCGAACCAACAAGATCGTCTTTTTTGCCATCACAGCCCTCACGGCAATCGTGATCTCCCCGCTCGTCGGCGGCGGGGTGGCGGTGATCGGCGCCCTGGCCGGCGTGGCGGGCACGTCCCTCGTCGTCCTGTTCGGCAGCGCAGCCACCGCCACGTTCGCCGCGATTCTGGCTCTCGCCAACCTCGCCGCCAACCTCTTCTGCGAGTGACGAACTGCCGGGAAGGTCGTCCTAGCCAACGAGGCTTCGCGCCAGATGGAAGACCCACTCATCGCTCTGGTCGTCCCAAGACACAGCGAGGACGCCGGTGTCTGTCTGCCACATGAGTGCCGATCGGCTACTTGACTGGGCCTCAGGAGCGTAGATCGTTCCGTTGGTGGTGTAGCGCACCGCTCCGGTGGGTAGCGATGCAGCCGGTCACGGCGCCCGTGTCGTCTCGATTTCCGTCTCATTCGTGTTCGTTCACGGGCGTCCGTCAGCTATCGTGAGGCCGCTCCGGCGCAGGTCATGGACGGTGCCGACCGGACGCGGACACACCACCGGAGTCCTGAAAATCGGTAGGTCCTCAGTTCGGGGTTCATTTCTCCCAGAAGTAGCTGCTGATCCGGTCGGCGATGTCCCGTCGCAGTCCTTTTGCGACGTGCATGTACCGCGGCTTCATGGCGACAGTGGACCAACCCATGACATCCATGACGGCCCTTTCTTGGACACCCAAAAGCAGAAGCATGGTGGCCGCTGTGTGCCTCGCGTTGTGCAGCCGGGCTTCCCGGACGCCGGCCTTGACGAGGACCGACCTCCACTCGTCCCGATCACGACGCGGATCGAGCGGTCGCCCGGTGGGCTGCGTGAAGATCCACCCACCCTCCTACCACTCCGACCCGGCCGCGCTCCCACTGCTGGAGCTGTTCGTGGGGTATGATGATGCTAGTCTTCGGGTATGACCGCTGAGCGGATCACCGTGAGCTTGCCACCTGAGGTGCTAGCCGGTGCCCGGGTCGCTGTCCATGCTGGTGCCGCCGACAACCTGTCAGCGTTCGTCGCTGACGCCCTGCGGGACCGTCTCAGTCGCACGCACGCGCTCGCCGACCTGGCCCGCGTACTCGGTGGCCCACCGCCGCTGGAGGTCCGCGCAGCCGTCCGCCGAGCCTGGGGGTTGCCCGCCCCACTCGACAACGCGTGATCGGCGGACGTGTCCTCGGCGCCTCGGTGCTGGTCGCATTCGCACGCGGCACATCCATCTACGCCGCGGCTGCGGTCTGGACCGCGGTCGAAGAGTCGATCATCCTGATCGTGCCGTCGACCGCGGTGGCGACGGCGTGGGACGAGCTCGCTGAGGAACACCATCCTGTGCTCGATGTCCTGCTCCACCTACCGGTCACGGTCATTGACAACCTTGATGAGGCGCGCGCCCGAGCTGTCGGTCAGCTTGGCGGCCACCAAGCCGACGCACACGCAATCGCCTGCGCCCAAGAACGCGGCTGGCCGTTGCTCACCGCAGACCCGGACCGCTACGCCCCCTATGAACCGACCGGCGTCGATCTCGAACCGGTCATCTAGCTTGCGTCGTGATCGTGCGGGTTTCAGTTTGGGGCTCAGTTCATGGTTGTTCACCACAGCGCCGGAAGTTGCGGTAGCTCCCTGACCAGCACTGAATGGAGTTAGGGGTCCGTGCTGAATGGTCTTGTCTAGGTGTGAAAATCGGAAGGTCCGCGGTTCGACCCCGCCCCTGGCCACCGCCCCTGACCCACCCCGGCGCCCCCCGGCAGCGTCGCGAAATCGTCGTACCGGGCTCGAAGGTGTTCGACCTCGAATTCTTCCCGGACGGACGGACGGACGCTGGCCGCCGCCGGTGAAGACGTGGGCGTCCAATTGATCGACGTCGCGACCGGTGCCGTCACCGCGCTGCCAAACCCGGGTCGGCCACGCGCAGTCGTGGTGATGCCAGACGCGCGGCGTCTCATCGTGTCCGACGCCTTTACCAACATTTTCGTACTGTGGGACGTCACGAACCGGCAGCGGCCGCGGGTCGCCGCCAACATCGCCAACGGGCACCAGACGGCGACGGTGGAGGCGATGGCGCTGACGACCACGGCGAACAGCACGTTGCTGGTCAGCGCAGGACGGGATGGGAAGCTCGTACTCAGCGCGTTCGACGACCCGGACCGCGCTCGCGAGGTCGGCGAGATCGAGACCGCCCGGCGTGTGCAGACCAGGGACGACGCCGCAGCCCTGCTCACCCTCACGATTTCCCGGGACGGCCGGACCCTCGCCGCAGCGGGGGAGGAAGGACCCATCGGCCTGTGGGACATCGCCGATCCGAGCCGGCCCCGACAGATCGGTGCGCCGCTGCGCGAGTTGCGAGGCCAAATCTATGGCGTCGGAGTCCTCCCGGACGGGCTGACCCTCGTCGCAGGAGGCCAGGACGAGCGCATCGCAGCGTGGAACCTGCGGCCGATTGCCGACCTGCGGAGCACAGCGATTGCGACAGCATGCCGCCGGTCCGGGGCGCCTCTCGCAGCGCAGGCATGGGCCCGCCATGCGCCGCCGGAGCTGGAGTACCGGGACACCTGCACCAGCTGACGGCTTCCGGCACAGCTCGGTGTAGCACGCGAAAACTAGGTGCTACACTATGATGATGCCGACTACGCGAACGCGACATTTCGTGACTGAGACCGACGACCTCGCCGCGGCCCTGGATGCGGCTGCCACCCGGTGGCCTGACTTGAGTCGTCCGCAGCTGCTGGTGCGCTTGGCGTTGGAGGGTCATCGTGCGGCTCAGCGGCAACAGGGCGAGCGGCGACGGCGCAGGCTGGCGGCCGTTCGGGAACACAGCGGAGTCCTCTCTGGCGCATACGGACCCGACTATCTGCATCGAACTCGCGAGGAATGGCCCTCGTGATCCTGCTGGACGCCAGCGTCCTCATCGCCTACCTGGACAGCGAAGACGGCCACCATGCGGCCGCGGAGAGGCTGCTCGCCGCGTCGATCGAGGACGAGTTCGCGGTGAACACGCTGACCCTGGCTGAGGTGCTCGTCGTGCCCGCCCGCGACGACCGCCTGGATGCGGTCCTGGCGGTTCTTCGCGACTTGGAGGTGGCCGAGCTCCCCTTTCCCACGGACTCAGCTGTCCGACTTGCTCAGCTGCGCGCGGAAACGGGATTGAAGATGCCCGACTGTTGCATCCTGCTCGCCGCCGAAGCTGTAGATGCGTGTGTTGCAAGCTTCGATGACCGGCTCGTGAAGGCTGCTGAGGCCCGGAAGCTGAGGGTGCTGCCTCATTGATCACGTCTGGCGCGCGGGGCTGACGAGGTGGAGTTTCTCGAGTGCGCGGAAAGTGTCGGAAACTCGCCAGGCGGGCGCTTGGGGTGCCAGTCGCCACTCGGTCAGTAGCGGCAGCAGCTGCCGCAGGGTCTCCTGGGCCTCTGCGCGAGACAGGGCAGCTCCGAGGCAGAAGTGCGGTCCCGCACCTAGAGCGAGGTGCGGAGCGGGAGTTCGGGTGATGTCGAAGCACTCGGGGTCGCGGAACTGCTCCGGATCCCGGTTGGCTGCGCCGAGCAGAACGAGCACGCGCTGGCCGGCGCGGATGGTCTGCCCGCCAAGTTGCCGGTCGGTGAGGCTGGTCCGACCGACGATCTTGGCGGGGCACTCGAACCGCAGTATCTCCTCGATCGCCGGCTCGACCAGCGCGGGATCACGCTGAAGCAGGTGGAGTTGGTCGGGGTGTTGCATCAGGGTGAGGACACCGTTGCCGATCAGGTTGGCGGTGGTTTCGTGCCCCGCGGTGAGCAGCAGGATGCAGGTGGCGAGCACTTCGTCGAGTCCCAGTGCGTCATGTCCCAGTGCGTCATGTCCCAGTGCGTCGCCGTCGTCTCCGAGGCGCAGCAGCTGACTGGCCAGGTCCTCGCCGGGCCGGACACGGCGGTCGCCGAGGATGGGCAGAAGGTGAAGCGCGAGGCTGGCGGTGGCCTCCTCGGCCGCGAGGACCGCCTCCTCGTCGGGGTCGAACTCGAGTATCCCCACCAGCTTGGGAGTTTCGGTACGCAACAGCTGCGCGCCCTCGATGTCGACGTCGAGCAGCTCGCACATCACGGCGAGCGGGATCGGGTAGCCGATGTCGGCGATGACGTCGACCTCACCTGCCGTGCCGAAATCGGCAAGGGCGGCCTTGACCACCGCGGTGATCCGGGGGCGCAGCGCGTCGATGGCCCGGGGAGTGAACGGCGGGGCCAGCAGCCGCCGCAGCCGGGTGTGGTCGGGTGGGTCCATCGTCAGCAGGGTCGTGCGCAGCGCTTGCCTTCCGAGTCCGGCGCCATCGAGTTCGGCGCGATCGAACCGTGCGGCCAGTGCGGGGTTGCGGTTCGGGTCGCTGCTCCACCCCGGACCGCGCAGCACGGCGCTCGCCTCGGCGTATGAGGTGACCAGGAACGCGTCCAGGTCACCGTCCCAGTACACCGGGTGCTGTTCCCGCAGCGCGCGATAGGCCGGGTACGGATCACCGGTCGGGATCATCACGGTCGCGGTCCTCATGGTCGCGGTCCTGATGATCGCAGTCCTTGCCGTGCCCAATGTTCGACGTCGAGCTTGCCGATCTCGGTGGCGGGGGGCCCGTCCTCGTCCCATTCGCTGCGGATCGCCGCCCACGGACCGGTGGCGTGCAGTTCGGCCAGCAAGGCGGTCAGACCGAGGTCGATGCGGGTGAGGAACACGTAATCGCGGGGCAGCTCGACGCGGCGCACCACCGACCCGGCCGCGCCCCGGCGTTCGAAGTAGCCCTGCACCACGGACGCGGCGAAAGCCGGCGTGTAGGTGAACGGCTGCTCGGCCACCAGTGGTTGCAGCTTGTCGCGGTACCACTCGAGCAGCTCCGCCGGGGTGGGCGCGTCGGACGCGGTCAGGAAGCCGATCTCGACGAAGGTGTCCCACAAGGCTGCCGCGTCGTTGGCGATCGCGGCGGCGACGAGCCGTTGCATCAGCGCGATCTGTTCTTCGGAGAACCGGTTGACGCAACCGAAATCCAGGAACGTCACCGCGCCGTCATCGTGGAACAGGTAGTTGCCGGGATGGGGGTCGGCGTGGAACATGCCCGCCATCCGCAGGCTGCCCAGAGCGAACCGGTAGATCACCTCGCCCCACCGGTCCCGCAGCTGCTGATCCGCCTGCAGCGCCTGCGACCAGCGCATGCCGTCCACGAGATCCATGGTGAGCACCCGGCGGGTCGACAGCTCCGGCACCACCTCGGGGATGCGGATGAACGGATGATCCCGGTAGGCGTTGGCGAAGTCGGTCTGGTGGGTGGCCTCGATGCGGTAGTCGATCTCCTCACCTATCCGGGCCGCCACTTCTTGAGCCACCGCGCGCACATCGAGCCGGTTGGAGCCGGGCATTATCGCCCCGACCAGCTGCAGGAAGGTGGCCAGCAGCTCGGTGTTGTCCAAATCCGCTCGGATGGCCTGATCGACCCCGGGATACTGCACCTTGACCGCCACCCGCCGCCCGTCGGTCAGCCGTGCCGCGTGGACCTGCCCGATCGACGCCGCCGCGAACGCATGCGGGTTGAACTCCGCGAAGACCTCCTCAGGGGGCGCGCCCAGCTCAGCCTCCACCACCGCCGAGGCCAGTTCGGGGGCCATCGGCGGCGCGTCGGCCTGGAGCCGGGCCATCGCCGCCTGGTAGACGCGTTGGCGCTCCGGGGGGACCAACGCCCCGAGCGCGACGAAGGACAGCACCTGCCCGGCCTTCATCAGCACACCCTTCGAGTGGCCGAGCATCGCGGCGTAGCGCTCACTGGTCCGCTCGTGGAACTCGGCGCTGTCCTCGCCGGTCAACCGCTTACGCAGGGCGGCAATCACCGCCTCACCGGCGGTCCGGCCAGCCAGCCCGGCCAGCGGAACCGTGCGGCTCAGCCGACTTCGACCGTACGAGGTCATCGTCGCTCCCTCAGTTGACGCTTGACGTGCCTAAGTAAATACTTTGGTGCCATGGGCGATCTGTCAACCGGGGCGACCCGGGATCGGATCATCGACGCGGCGATGGAGCTGTTCAGCGAGCACGGCTACCGCGGGACCAGCATCACCCGGATCGAGCAGGCTGCCGGGCTCAGCCCCGGCGCCGGCGGCATCTACCACCACTTTCGGTCCAAGGAAGCACTCCTGACCGCCGGAGTCGAACGCCAGCTGAGCCGCCTGGGTGCCCTGCGTGACATTCGCCGGCTGTTCGCCGACCTCGGAGATCTGCACACCGAACTCACCATCGTCGCTCGATACGTGCTTACCGAGCTCGACCAGGAAGCCCAACTCCTGCGGCTGCTCGCCAGCGAGGCTCGACACGGCCCGAGAATCCTCACCGACGCCGTCGCCCAGGTCGTCGACCTGACCTACCGCGAATTCGCTGAGTGGATCATCGACCGATCCGGATCGGTGGTATCCGCCCAACAGGCTGATGCCATCGCGACGATCGGGCTCGGCGCCCTGATCTCGGCACGACTACTTCCCAACCTGCTGGGCACCGCGCACAGCAAGGTTGACGACCACTCCATCGTGGAAACCTGGGTAAGTGCGCTCGAGCACCTGCTGACAACGGCTAAATCCAACGTCAGTGCATGAACAGATCAGCTGCCCAGATAGTCCGATTCGAGCACGAGGTCGGTGATCAGCGACTGGTACTCCACGTGCGCCTTATGCTCCGTCGTACGCCAGCTCTTGCCTTCCTGCTGCCTCAGGTACGCCCGATACCGCGGCGCGCCCGGGAACTTCACGTTGTCGGCCACTACGACGGATCCGGGGTGCAGCCAGTTCTGGTTCAGGATGCGTTGAAGGTCTGGTAGGTAGGCAGATTTGTCGTGGTCGACGAATACGAAGTCAAGTCCGCCGTTGGTGAAGCCGTGCTCGGCGCGCAGCTGCTCCAGCGTCGACCCACCATCGCCCAGATGACCGACGACGACCGTCACGCGGTCGCCGACACCCGCGTAATCCCAGATTCGGCGGGCGATCTCGGCGTTCGCCGGGCTGAACTCGATCGAGTAGAGCCGGGCATCACTCGGCATGACGCGGACCATTCGCAGAGCGCTGTAACCGCAGTAGGTACCCAGCTCGAGGAGCCGTCGGGGTCGCACTCGGCGGATCGCCGCGTCGAGGATCTCACCCTTCTCGTCCCCCACGTTCATCATGAAGCGGTGGTGGTAGCAGAAGTCATCGATCACCCGGATGACATCAGCGACGTCACCTCGCCGGGCGTGCGCCACAACGTATGCGGCCAGTGCCTCCTCCCGTCCTTCGGTCACCGGCCAGTCGCTGCGCAGGCGCCTCACGCCGATCAGCAAGCGCAGGAAGGACCGCCGCAGGACCGGCAGCAGCTTGCCGCCGAGTTCGTTGACGGCGACTGCCGCTCCCAGCGACGCGCACAGCCACAGTGCCCAACGCGGGCCACGTCGTGCGATGCTTCCCATGGGCGCATCCTTGTCGTTGGCTTCATTCCATCCTTCCCCAGGAACCGATCGCAATGAGCTGCCCCTGGGTCGTGGGACACACCGTGGCAGCAACGGACTTCTCCTGACCCGGGTCGGCTGGCATGCAGGACGGCGTCGCCAGCGGGAGGCTCCACCAGGTGCGCGTGTTGGTGCGGCGCATCGCTGATCAGTCAGTGGCGGTTGGCGCAGTCGAACCGGTCTGGTGTCGTGAACTTGACAGCACGGACGTTTCCAGTGGCCAAAAATGTCGGTGCTGTCGAGTTCACGACGTGCTCGCCGCGGGGAGCCACTGGCGGGATGCATGCACAACTTGGAGAAGGCCCGGGGTTAGTAGGCATAGGGCGCAACCGCGCCCTCACCGCGGCTACGTTGCCCACCCCGCATCAGCAGCGCGACCACTGCACCGATTGAGAAGCCCAGCACGTGGGCCAAGTAGGCGACCGATCCCGCTGAGGAGATCGCGTAGCCCGCGGTGTAGACCCATTGCAGCAAGAACCACAGGCTGAGTACCAGCCAGGCGGGCAATCGCAGTGGGAGAAACAACAGCACCGGCACCAGGCTCCACACTCGCGCTCGTGGGTAGAGAATCAAATAGGCTCCCAGTATCCCGGTGATAGCGCCGGAGGCGCCGATGAGCACCTCGGTCGAGTGCGGGTTGGTGAGGGCGAAGCCGTAGGTGGCGACCACACCGCAGGCCAGATAGAACAGCAGGTATCGGAGTCGGCCGAACCGGTCCTCGATGTTGTTGCCGAAGATCCATAAAAATTCGGCCGGGCCACGACACACCCGGGACCCTGGTCGTCTACCCCGGTGCGTCCGTCCGGCACCAGGGCCAGCGGTTGGTTGTGCACCACTTCGATGGGTATCGCCGCGTAGCGCTCATAGAACGCCTGCTGCTGGCAGGTTTGCGCCAGGCTGGCCGCACCCGTCACCGTGATCGCCGAGGCAGGTGTGAACAGGAAGATAGCGATGTTCGCCGCGATCAGCGCGTAGGTCACCACGGCGTGCGATGCACCGGGTTGACGTCACGGATCGGGATCACCATCTGGCCAGCTTGCCTGGCCGACGCCCGCAGCCGCGAGTCCCGGTTGGTCGGATTGTCAGGGTCGGCTCGTCGAACCCAGCCGGGACCCGTAAGTTTACGGTTTCTTCGCCCCAGAGTTCGTAGTGTCCGCGATTATCGCAGGTGAGCGCCTTCGCGTTCACTACGACGAGCGATCGGGTACGTTCCGTAACCGATCCGCACGAGAGAAAGTGAGCGCTGCGCTTGCTGAGATACCTCCTCAGAAAGTCTCTGGGCTGGCTGCTCATGATCGTCGTGGCCACCAACCTGACGTACTTCCTGGCGAACTTTTTCCTGGACCCGCGGGCCAACTACCTCCAGCTGCGGCCACCTCGCACGCCCGAGCAGATCAGCCGCTCGCTGGCGCAGTACAACCTCAGCCGGGACACCCCGTTGCTGGACCGCTGGTGGCACTGGATCAGCGATATCGTCGTGCACTGGAACTGGGGGTACTCGCCGGTCGGGGAGAGCGTGAACTCTCAGATCAGCTTCCGGATCGGGGTGAGCGCCCAACTCGTGCTGGGATCGCTGCTCCTCGCTACGGTCATCGGGATCAACCTGGCCGTATACACCGCTGCTCGCCAGTACCGGTTCGCCGACCGCTTCTATCAGGGCGTGTCGATCATTGCGCTCAACATTCCGGTGGTCGTCGCCTCGCTGGCGGTGGTCCTGCTGGCGATCGCGGTCAACCAGTCAGTGGGCAGCACGTTGCTATTCGTCGCGGGCGCCCAGTCTCCCACGGTGAACGGATTCTGGCCGCTGCTGGCCGACCGGGTGCGGCATCTGATCCTGCCGACCATCTCGCTCACCGTGATCAGCTACGCGACCTACCACCTGCTGCAACGCTCGCTACTGCTGGACATCATCAACTCCGACTACGTGCGGCTGGCCAGGGCCAAGGGGCTGACCCGGCACGCCGCGATCCGCCGCCACGGGCTGCGCACATCGCTGATCCCGGTCGCGAACTTGGTGGCGTTCGCGATCCCGGCGCTGTTCACCGGGGCGGTGATCACCGAGACGATCTTCGCGTGGCAGGGCATGGGCCAGTACTTCACCCAGACGATCAGCAAGAACGACATCCACGGCGCGGTTGCCGTCGCCGCATTCGGCGCGCTGATGACCGCGATCGGCGCGATCCTCGCCGACGTCGCTGTAGTGGCACTGGATCCGAGAGTGCGGGCGAGCTGATGACCATCAACGTTCCCCCGCTGCAGCCCACGGCCGTCGCCGTCGACCCATCGCTGTCCTCTGACACTGGACTGTCCCTGATCGAGCAGCGGGTGGCCCGCCGCGGCCAGCGGCTGTCCCGCCGCCGCCTCTACACTCGCCGTTTCCTGCGCAATCGGGCCGCGGTGGCCGGAGTGGTGATCCTGGCCCTGCTGGTCGTGTTCGCCATCGTCGGTCCGGTGCTGACCCCCTATACCTACACCGACGTCGACTTCACCGACCTGACCTCGGCGCCTTCGTCAACGCACTGGTTCGGCACCAACGGCCCCGGCAACGACACCTTCGCCCAGACTGCGCACGGCCTGCAGCGCTCGCTGGTCATCGGCGTGGTGGTGTCCCTGCTCACCACCCTCATCGCGGCGTTCGTCGGGGCGACGGCCGCCTACCTGGGCGGCACCGCGGAGAAGGCCATCCTCGGGGTCGTGCACTTCCTGCTGGTGGTGCCCTCCTTCCTCATCCTGGCACTGATCTCGCAGAAGGCCGGCGGGGACTGGAAGGTGCTGATCCTCGTGCTGACCGCGGTCGGCTGGATGTACGGCGCGAGGGTGGTGTGGTCGCTGTCCACCTCACTGCGCGAGCGGGAGTACATCCAAGCGGCCCGGTTCATGGGCGTCGGCTCGCTGCGGATCGTGCTGCGTCACCTGATCCCGAACATCGGTTCGCTGCTGATCGTCACATTCACCCTCGGCGTGGTCGCCACGGTGCAGGCAGAGACCGCGCTGTCGTTCATCGGGTTCGGCGTGAAGCAGCCCGACGTGTCGCTGGGCACCATGCTCGCCGACGGAGCCAACACGATCACCAGCGCGCCCTGGTTGTTCTACTTCCCGGCCGCCCTGCTCACCCTGCTCACCGTCTCGATGGCGCTGATCGGAGACGGCCTGCGCGACGCCCTGGACCCCATGTCCTACTCTGCAGGCCGAGCATGATGGGCAGGCCGAGCATGCCGGTGCTACCGCAGACCGCGCCGCTGCTGTCGGTCCGCAACCTGGCGGTCTCGTTTCCCTCGGAGGCCGGCCGGGTAGACGCGGTGCGCGGCGTCGACTTCGACCTGTGCGCCGGCCGGACGCTCGCCATCGTCGGCGAATCCGGCTCGGGCAAGTCGGTCACCTCGATGGCGGTCATGGGGCTGCTCCCGGAGTACGCCTCGGTGACCGGCTCGATCACGTTCAACGGCCGCCAGTTGCTCGAGCTGGACGACCGGCAGATGTCCAAGATCCGTGGCCGGGATCTGGGCATGATCTTCCAAGATCCGCTGTCCTCCTTGACGCCGATCTTCAGTGTGGGTCGGCAGATCGTCGAGGCGCTGGAGATCCACCAGAACCTGGACCGCGACGTCGCCTGGAAACGGGCGGTAGAACTGCTCGACCTGGTCGGGATCCCCAACGCAGCCGAGCGGGCCCGCTCGTTCCCGCATGAGTTCTCCGGGGGGATGCGGCAGCGGGTGGTGATCGCCATGGCGATGGCAAACGATCCGCAGATCATCATCGCCGACGAGCCGACCACGGCGCTGGACGTGACGGTGCAGGCGCAGATCCTCGACGTGCTGCGGCTGTCCCTGGCCGAGACCGGCGCGGCGCTGATCATGATCACCCACGACCTCGGCGTGGTGGCCGGGATCGCCGACGAGGTGCTGGTGATGTACGCGGGGCGGCAGGTCGAGCAAGCGCCGGTGGATGAGCTGTTCGCCCGGCCCCGGATGCCATACACGATCGGCCTGCTCGGCGCCATCCCCCGGGTTGACGTTGCCGAACGCCGGCCGCTGGTGCCCATTGAGGGCAACCCACCGCTGCTCGTGGACCTGCCCCCGGGCTGCCCGTTCCAGCCGCGCTGCCCCGTCTCGGTCCCCGGGTGCGCCGACCGGGAGCCGGAGCTGACGGTGGTTGCCGGCGGGGCGGTGGACGGGCAGGGGGTGAATGGGCACAGCGTGGCGTGCATCCGAGCCCACGAGATCCGTGATGGCCACATCGACGGCCGACCGGTCTACCCCGTTCCGACAGCGCCGGACGCACCGGCGGCGCACGTTCCCCGGGAGCAGCGCAGGCCCGTGCTCGAGATCAACGGTCTCAGCAAGACGTTCCCGCTGCTCAAGGGTGGGGTGTTGAAGCGGCGGGTGGGCTGGGTGTACGCGGTGTCGGGGGTCGACCTGGACATCCGGGAGGGCGAGACGCTCGGGCTGGTCGGCGAGTCGGGCTGCGGGAAGACCAGCACCCTGCTGGAGATCATGAACCTGCGCCCGCCGCAGAACGGCAGCATCCGGATCGGTGGGGTCGACGTCGCCGACCTGCGTGGACGGGACGCGCAGCGCCGGCTACGGCGCAAGCTGCACATGGTGTTCCAGGACCCGATCGGGGCGCTGGACCCGCGGATGACCGTGTTCGACATCCTGGCCGAACCGTTGCAGGCGGTCGGCGAGGCGGACCGGACGGCGATCCGCGACCGGGTCGACGAGCTGATGGATCTGGTCGGGCTCGACCCCGAGCACTGCGACCGGTTCCCGACGGCGTTCTCCGGCGGGCAGCGCCAGCGCATCGCGATCGCCCGGGCGCTGGCCACCAACCCGTCGCTGGTGGTACTGGACGAGCCGGTATCCGCGCTGGACGTCTCGATCCAGGCCGGCGTGATCAACCTGCTGAACGAGCTCAAGGCCAAACTCGGCCTGTCCTACCTGTTCGTGGCGCACGACCTGTCGGTGGTGCGGCACACGTCAGACCGGGTGGCCGTGATGTACCTGGGCCGGATCGTGGAGATCGGCTCGGTGGACGAGGTATTCGACAACCCGCAGCACCCGTACACCCAGGCATTGCTCTCCGCGATCCCGGTACCCGACCCCGTAGTGGAACGGACCCGGGAACGGATTATCCTGCGCGGCGACCTGCCCAGCCCCACCGACTCCGCCCCCGGCTGCCGCTTCGCCAGCCGGTGCCCCCTGCACCTGACGCTGGACGTGACCCAGCAGGCCCGCTGCACCGGCGAGACGCCGGAGCTGACCGGAAGGGGGGACACCGGTCAGCGCAACGCCTGTCACTTCCGCTGAATCCCAGTGCCGTTGAAACCCCAGTGGGCGTTGGGTCATCGACGATGCCTCATCTGAAGAGGAAGAGCACCTCATGTCTGTGGTGACGAAGTTCGCAGCCCTGGCGGCCACCGCCGCGCTGTCGGTGACGTTGGTTGCCTGCGGCGGCAGCCCGGGGTCGGGCGGGAACGCGAACGGCGGCGGTGGCGACACCGCGAAGTCCCTTGCCGAGCAGGTCCAGTACAACCCCCAGCCCTATGACAACATCAAAGACGGCGGCACCCTCACCACCGCCCTCCCTGAGATCTCCACCCAGTGGAACATCTTCCAGGGTGACACGACCGAGTATGCCCTGAATGTGTGGAACTGGTACAACCCCGTTCTGACCACCTCTTCGGCAGACGGCAAGGTGACGTTCAACCCGGACTACCTGACCGACGTCAAGGCCGACACGATCAACGGCAATACCCGCATCACCTACACGATCAATCCCAAGGCCACGTACAACGACGGCTCGCCGATTGACTGGACTGCGTTCGAAGCCACCTGGAAAGCCGACAACGCACAGGACAAGGCCTACATCGTCAGCTCCAGCGATGGCTACAATCGCATCGCCTCGGTGGACAAGGGCGTTGACGACCGGCAGGCAATCGTTACCTTCAACGGGGTTGACGTATGGTGGCAGGGACTCTTCGGCGGCTTGCTCAACCCCAAGGCCCTCGCCCCCCAGGTGTTCAACAAGGGCTACCTCGACACTCCGCATCCGGAGTGGGGCGCCGGGCCCTACACGGTGGAGAAGTTCGACAAGCGCAACGGCACCGTCGTCTTCACCCGCAACCCGAAGTGGTGGGGGAAGAAGGGCAAGCTGGACACCCGCATCTTCCTGGCCATGGAGGACACGGCCAGCATCAACGCCTTCAAGAACGGCCAGCTCGACGCCACCAGCGTCGCCACCAAGGACCGGCTGGCCCAGGTCCAGGGCATGCGCGGGATCGATATCCGCAAGAGCATCTCCCTGCAGAACGAACTGTTCACCCTCAACAGCAAATCGCCCATTCTGGCTGACCCGCAGGTCCGTAAGGCGGTCTTCGAGGGGATCGACCGCAAGCAGATCGCCGCCATCACCTTTCAGGGTCTGAACTTCACCGAGACGCCGCCCGGATCGTTGAACCTCTTCTCCTTCCAGGACGGCTACCAGGACAACTTCTCCAAAGCGGTCACGTTCGACGTGGGAAGGGCGAAGCAGGATCTGGAGGCCGCCGGCTGGACCGCCGGGCCGGACGGGATGCGAAGCAAGGGCGGCCAGCCACTGGAGTTCAGCTACGTCAACACCGGTGACGACCCGGTCGGCAAGGCGATCGCCGGCGCCGTGGTCGCGATGCTGAAGAACATCGGGGTCAAGCTGGACATCCGGCAGGTCGCGAACAGCGACTTCTCCAGCACCATCATCGGGCGGAAGTTCGACATGTTCTACTCGGGCGTGCAGCAGAACGACCCGTTCGGCATGGCCTACATCTGCCAGATTTACTGCTCGGACAGCCAGCTCAACCTGTCCGGGACCAACGACCCGGCGTTCGACCCGCAGGTCAAGTCGGTGAACACGCTGCCCACCGCCCAGGAGCAGTTCATCAAGGGCGCCGAGGTCGAAAGCCAGGCCTTCAAGACCTACGGCATCATGCCGACGCTGACCCTGCCAGCGATCGCCGCAGTGAAGCACGGCCTAGCCAACTCGTCGGGGACAGTAGCCGGCAGCGGGCGCTTCTTCACCACCACCCCCGAGAACATCGGCTGGCAAAAATAACGGCCGAATCCGGCATATGTTGCCGAGGCGTGCCGGCCCCCGATCATGGGACACTTTGAGGGTTGTGGTGACGGCGTCCGAGCCCGAACGCCGTCACCACCCGCGGAGGAGGTGGGCCATGAATCTGTGGCGTACAAAGACCATCGAGCGGTCCATCGCGGACACCGAGGAGCCCACGCACCAGCTCCGTAAGCGGCTCGGTCCGATCGACCTCACCGTCTTCGGGGTGGGGGTGGTCATCGGTACCGGCATCTTCGTGCTCACCGGTAAGGCCGCCGGGGTCCAGGCCGGCCCGGCCGTTGCGCTCTCGTTCGTCTTCGCGGGCATCGCCTGCGCGCTCGCCGCTCTGTGCTACGCAGAGTTCGCCAGCACGGTACCGGTGTGCGGCTCCGCGTACACCTTTTCCTACGCCAGCCTCGGCGAGCTGGTCGCGTGGATCATCGGCTGGGACCTCATCCTTGAGCTCGCTCTCGGCGCCAGCACGGTGGCGGTCGGCTGGTCGACCTACTTCGCCGACGTGATGAAAGAGCTGAATATCACTATCCCAGCCTGGGCCTACGGCACGGGACACAACCTGATCGCCGCAGTGATCGTCCTGATCCTCACCGGCATCCTCTGCCTGGGGATTAAGATATCTTCACAGGTGAACCTCGTGATCGTCACCATCAAGATCGCCGTCGTCTTGTTCGTGATCGTGGCCGGGCTGTTCTACATCAAGGCCAGTAACTACTCACCGTTCATCCCGCCGTCCGGCTCCCCACCCGCCGGAGGTGCGCAGAGCACACCGTCGCTGCTGCAGGATCTCGGTTTCGCGCCCGGCTCGTTCGGTGTCACAGGTATCTTCACCGGCGCCGCGCTGGTGTTCTTCGCGTTCATCGGCTTCGACATCGTCGCGACCGCCGCGGAGGAAACCCGCAACCCGCAACGGGACATGCCGATCGGCATTCTCGGCGCGCTGGGCATCTGCACGACACTCTACGTCGCGGTGTCGCTGGTGATCACCGGGATGGTGAAGTACACCTCGATCAAGGTCGACGCACCGCTGGCGGAGGCCTTCCGCTCGGTCGGCGAACCGGCCTTTGCGACAGTGATCTCGGTGGGCGCGCTGCTCGGCCTCACCAGCGTCATGATGATCTTGCTACTGGGCCAGAGCCGGGTCTTCTTCGCGATGAGCCGCGACCGGTTGCTGCCCCCCGGGTTCTCCACCGTGAGCCAGCGGTTCGGCACCCCGATCCGCACCACAATCACGACCGGGATCGCGGTAGCCGTCATCTCTACGTTCGTACCGCTCAGCGAGCTGGCCGAGCTGGTCAACATCGGCACCCTGTTCGCTTTCATCCTCGTCGCCATCGGTGTCCTGGTGCTGCGCCGCACCCGTCCGGACCTGCCCCGCGCGTTTCGATGTCCCGGCGTCCCGATCGTCCCCATCCTCGCTGTGCTGGCATCGTTCTATCTGATGCTCAACCTGCCAGGGGCGACCTGGATCCGGTTCGCCGTGTGGATGGCCGTTGGGTTCGTCGTGTACTTCGCCTACGGCGCCAGACACAGCCGGCTCCGCACCGACCCGAACTACTCCCGGGCCGCTGACAACGCCACGAGCGGCTCAGACTTCCGACGCACCGCTTAACCCACCGCTCGTGAAGCCGTGCAGGCGAGGCGCGCTCGCCGCGGGGAGTACCGAGTCCGGTACACCATCGACGACAGCACCCAGACTGTCCAGGTTCCGGACCTCAGCCACCGGCGGGATGCCTACCATTGATCTAAGGCTGGTGCGGCGCGCGGCTGGAATACGGTCCGGTGCGCTCCTAGACTTCAATCATGACTGAGATCGCTAGGCCCTTCTGGCGGGGCATCAACCACCTCGCCCTGATCACCAACGACATGGACGCCACCACACGGTTCTGGCACGGCGTGCTCGGGGCGCGGCTCGTCGCTCATCTGGGCACCGAATCCTTCCGGCACTACTTCTTCGAGTTCGGTGACGAGCAGACCGTGGCGTTCTTCGAATACCGCGGCGTTGCCGTGGAACGGTTCCAGGTACCGGCCGGGGTGCCGGACCGGCGTAAGACGCAGTTCGACCACCTGTCCTTCAACCTTCCTGATGAGCACGCCTTGGAAGAGCTGCGGGCCCGGCTGAAGTCGCATGGCTGCGAAGTCACCGACGTCGTCGACCACGGCTTTGTGCGCTCGATCTACTTCAACGACCCCAACGGGATCGCGCTGGAGGCCTCGTGGTGGGTCGTCGACCCGACCGGACGGATCGCCGATTACGGCGACCCGACGCTGTTCTCCGACCCCGACCCGGTCCCGGCGGTGCGGGAGCTGGCTCGCGATGGTCTGCTCACTTCGGTGCCGCAGACCACGCTTTCCTCTGACGAAATTGTCGACCCGGCCTAGTGGTGACAGCGGCCTTCCTCCGATGTGGTGGTCTGGTTGATGTGAAGCAGCTGCCTGGTCTCGGCGGGGCTAGCCGGGTAACGGTTGTAGTCGGCGCAGAGGTCGGCTAACCGGGCCACCAGCTCTGCGTTGGACTGGGCCAGCCGTCCCTTCTCGTAGTAGATGTTGTCTTCCAAACCGGTGCGGACGTGCCCGCCACGGCGCAGTGCCCACCGGTTGGCCTCCAGCTGGAACCGGCCGATCGCGGCGCAGGTCCACGTGGCGTCCGGGATCAGCTCCCGCAGCTCCGACAGGAAGAAGTCGAGAATCGATTCCTTTGGTGGCAAAGCGTTCTTAATGCCCATCACGAGCTGGACGTGCGGCGGCGGCGCGAGCAGCCCTCGCTTGAGCAGGTCGACGCAGCTGTAGAGCATCGCGAAATCGAAGATCTCGATCTCCGGTTTGACGCCGAGGTCCAGCATCCGCGCGGCCTGCTGCTCAACGAGCTGCGGTGGGTTCTCATACACCGACGTTGCGAAGTTGACTGAGCCGGTTGACAGCGAGGCCATCTCCGGCCGCAGCTCCAGGCAGGAGAACCGCTCTTCGGGGCTGCGACCGCGGCCTCCCGTGGACAGCTGGACGATCACGTCGGGGCGCTCGTGCTTGATCCCGTCATGAACGGCCCGGTACCGGTCCACATCCGAGCTCGGCCGCTGCTGGTCGTCACGCACATGCACATGCACGATGGTCGTGCCGGCGTCGATGGCCTCCACCGCGGCGGCCACCTGCTCCTCCGGTGTCACCGGCACGGCGGGGTTGTCCGCCTTCGTCGGAACGGACCCGTGATAGCGACGGTAATGGCCGCAGGCGTCGCCATTGCGCCTCCTCTCCCTTTGCATCCAGCATTGCGCAGCTATGACCCCGGGGGCCACAGTGACAGCACCTTCTCGCGGCTGGAAGAGGTCGTAGCCAGTGGACTTCGTGTACGACGTGCCCGCCTCCAGGGTTGTTTTCGGCACTGGTCGGGTACGGCAGGTGCCCGATGAGGTCGAGCGGCTCGGGGCCGAGCGGGTGCTGCTCATCGCCGGTGGACGGCAGAAGATGTACGCCGACGAGCTGGCGGCCGCGCTCGGGTCTCGTCTGGTTGACCGCATCGGTGAGGTCGTCATGCACGTCCCGGCAGCGCTGGCCACGGCCGCATCCGAGCGGACCGAGCAATCCCGCACGGATCTGCTGGTCTGCCTGGGCGGGGGCTCGGCGATCGGGCTGGCCAAGGCCGTAGCGCTGCGCACCGGGTTGCCCATCCTCGCGATCCCCACCACCTACGCCGGCAGCGAGATGACGCCGATCTGGGACTGACCGACGGCGGTCGCAAGACCACCGGCCGCGACCGCACCGTGCTGCCCGCAACGGTGGTGTACGACCCGGCGCTCACCACGTCGTTACCCGCCGACATCTCCGCCGCGAGCGGGATGAACGCACTGGCTCACCTCGTTGAGGGCCTCTACGCTCCCGACGCCTCACCGGTCACCGCCGTGCTCGCCGAGGAGGGGATCCGGGTCCTGGCCGACGCGCTGCCTCGGGTGGTCGTTGCACCTGGTGATCTCGACGCCCGTGCCGACGCCCTCTACGGCGCGTGGTTGGCTGGCTGGGTGGTGGGAACCGCCGCAATGGGCCTGCACCACAAGATCTGTCATGTGCTCGGCGGAGCCTACGACCTGCCGCACGCCGGCACCCATTCCGCGGTGCTGCCTTACGTCACCGCCTACAACGCTCCTGCGGCGCCGGCGGCGATGGTCCGCGCAGCCCGCGCCCTCGGCGAGCCGGATCCGGCCCGTGCACTGTGGGAGCTGGCCGGACGGATCGGGGCGCCGACATCGCTCGCGCAGGTCGGCATTGATCCCGGCCGAATCCCGGAGGCCGCCCGGCTGGTCGTCGAGGCTCCCCCGACCAATCCCCGCCCGGTCGACGAAGCCGCCGTGCAGGAGCTGCTCCGCGCCGCACACGCCGGCCTGCTCCCTGGGACTTCGGGATGGTGAGGTTGCGCGGGCGAGACGTCGCCAGCCTGCCCAACCTGGTCAGCGTGGTCGGACTGATGTTGACCGTTCATGGCGCGCGTCGGCTGCACACGCCGGTCGGAATCGCAGAGGTGGCTGTCGGTCGCGCGCTCGATCAGAGCAGCCAGTTCGCGGCCCTCCGCTGCAACCCACCGCTGAGGGAAAGCGCGCAATGGCGGCTCAGAATGCCGCGATGGCTGCGTATGCCCTGAGCGGGTTATTTGCGGGGTCCTCACGCCGCACGTTCCACGTGCTGCTCTGGGCCGGTCACGGAGCAACCGTCATCGGCATCGGCATCGGGCTCCCGGCGAATCCTAAGATGGGATCTTTGGGGTGCTTTTGCTCTGGCCCGCCGCCAGGCCGAAGCGCGCGAACCCCGACAGGATCGCAAGACTGTCATGAGACGGCTCATGAGATGATTCAGCATCCGGCGTGGTTGCGTGGGAGACCCTTTAGCGTGGATCCCGCCGACACATACACTGTTCTTGCATCAGTACGCGACGTTCCTGATGCAATTGCACGTTGGTGAATTCGTTCTTGCACCGGCATGCGAGGTCTGGGACGGTAGCCGAAGCGATGTGTCGATGAACCACCCAGAGCGGGATGGTTGCGTCGTGGGTTTCGTAGGGACACCGTGATCTCGCCGATGAATACGAGAAGTGCGTGAGGTGATCCGATGCCGTTGACTCCCGCCGACGTTCGCAACGTCGCGTTCAGTAAGCCACCGATCGGCAGGCGGGGGTACAACGAGGACGAGGTGGACACCTTCCTCGACCTTGTCGGAGCCGACCTGGCCCGGTTGATCGAGGAGAACACTGATCTCCGCAGACGGGTTGAGCAGCTCAATCAACAGCGGCGCGCTGCGCAGTCGGTCGATGACGGGCGTAACCCTCGCCCGCTGGGGCCGCTGGGACCCATGATTGCCTCGGTGCCACCGCCGAGGGTGAAACAGACCCCGCCCGGTGGTGATCACCAGGCCCAAGCCGCCAAGGTTCTGGGGCTGGCCCAGCAGATAGCCGACCAGGTGATCGGCGATGCCAGGGTCGAAGCGGCCAGGATGTTGACCCGAGCCCGCACCACCTGCGAACAGCTGCTGTCCGATGCGAGGGCGAAGGCCGATGGCATGGTCAACGAGGCCAGGACCCGGGCGGAGACGACGCTCGGTGATGCCCGTATCAGAGCTGAGGTTGTGGACCGGCAGTCCCGGGAGAAGGCTGCGTCGCTAGAGCGCGATGCGGCCCGCAAGCACACCGAGATCCTCGGTTCGATCAGCCAGGAGAAGAACATCCTGGAGACGAAGGTCGACGAACTGCGCACGTTGGAGCGTGAGTACCGCACCCGTTTGAAGACCTACCTGGAGTCACAGCTCCGGGAGCTGGTCGGGCGCGGATCCGCCGCACCAGCAGCAGACCCGACGCGCGACCAGCAGGACGTCGTCGCCTCCGGAATCGGTGCGCGTGCCGCACCCGGAAGCCACCGGGTTCCCGATCCTGATCCTAAAATAGGCGCGGCTGTGGATGACGGTGCAGGTGCGGTGAGAGTTTCAGTGCGGAACGGGTCGCCCGACCGAGGGATCACCGACGAACCTGGCACAAGTGACGTCCGGTGGAAACCTGCCGTTGAGATTGGTGGTGTCAGGGTCCGCGAAGTATCCGAGTCGTGGGCGTCGGTACACCGTTCAGTTTCCTGAAACGAGGAGTACCACCCCGGCTGATCGGTCCCGATGCGCCGGCGCTTCCCGCGACCCTGCCCGACGTCACCCGCCTAACGACGCCGATGACGGGGTCAGTTTCGGCAATCTCGTGGTTACGTTGTGTCCCGATCCCGCCACCGCTGAGCACGCCCTGGCTGACCTGTTAGCCACCGCCGCAATCTCTGCCGACCAGCAAGCAGACAACGCACCCGGGCATCACCGCTGTTAGCGCCACGGCGATGAACGGCTACACCCAGCGACAACACGGCGATTTCCTGTGCTACGCTGATTCCGTGTAGCACAGGATGTCCGTGGATAGGATGACGTCATGGCTAACCTGACTCTGGTCGTTGATGAGGACGTGCTGCGGCGCGCCCGGATCCGCGCTCTGCAACAGGGCACATCTGTCAACGCGCTGGTGCGCGCCTATCTGGCCGGTGTTGCCGGAGAGTCCGAGGCGAGCCAGGGGATGGACGAGTTCTTCACGGCGATCACTGGTGCCGGTGCCGGCAGTGGCGGGCGCACCTGGACGCGAGACGAGCTGCATGACCGTTCTTAGATCCTTCGTTGATACCAATGTTTTCGTCTACGCCGCGGACGAGAGCCCGGAAGAGCGGGATAAGCACAAGATCGCTTCCTCGCTACTCGTCGCAGATCCGGACGAGCTGGTGATCAGCACCCAGGTATTGCAGGAGTTCTACGTCACCGTCACCCGGAAGCTTCGCACGCCACTGTCGACGCAGCGCGCTGCTTCAGCGGTACGCGCGATGGCCAAGCTCGACGTTGTTCACGTAGACGTCCCGCTGGTGTTCGCCGCCATGGACACCAGCCGAGCGGCAAGGATTTCCCTGTGGGACGCTCTCATGATTGAGGCGGCGCGGCAGGCCGGTTGCAGTCGGATCCTGAGCGAAGATCTCTCGAACGGTCAGGTGATCCGCAACGTCGTCGTCGAGAACCCTTTCCTGCCGGATCCGTCCGGCCCGGGCTGACCCCTCAGCTCGTGCCGAAGGGTGGTCCACCTTTCGAGGGTGGCGCTGGTGGTCTACTTCGTCATCGTGGTGCCGATGAACGCGATCAAGGCACGACGGGAGCGCGGCCAGGAGGCCGGACCGGCCGGACCCACCGACGTCGAACTGCTCACCGAGATCCGCGACCTGCTCCGCCAGCAGGAGTGCAGCGGTTAGGGCCCCAGCGGGCGCTGAGCTGGGTGCGAGCGTTCTAGGTGGTGACCTTGATGGGTGCGTCGTTCGGGGGCGGCAGGGTTTTGCCGTTTCGCAGTCGGACGGGGCCGACTGGCTGGGGTGTGCCGGGCGGCGGGAGCGGGAGCGGGAGCGGCTGGGGTGGTCGGGCGGGCCGTGGGGGGGCCGGCAGGGTGATCGGGCTACCCGGTGGGGGTGGCGGCGGTTGGCGGTGTGTGAGGTCGACGAGGTCGGCCAGGCCGGGGTCGTCGTCCAGGCGAGAGACCCCGAGTGCTGGCAGGCCGAGGAGCTGCAGGGCAGTCTTGGGAAGGCTGACGTGGGAGCACCAGCGGCTGTCGATCCGGGGCGCGACGGGACCGCCGAACATCAGCAGTGGTACGCGCGGTCCGTAGGCCAGTTGGATCCCGTCGGGCGTGTATTCGATGTTGGGCGTGGCGACGTGGTCGTCCCAGCCACCCCAATCGTCCCAAGTCAGCAGGAACACGGTGGAGTTCCAACCGCCACCTTGGACCACGGCGTCGACCGCTTCGCGGATGGCATTCTGGCCGATGGTGACATCAGCGGCGGGGTGCTCGTCTCGCGGCGAGTCATGCCACAGATAGCACAGCCGGGGCAGCATGCCGGCCGCGGCGTCGGTGACGAACCGGTCAGAGCGCACGAGGTTGGCTGAGCCCTTGAGCTGGGTGTAGAAGCCGACCGGGTAGTCGCCGCTGGCGGTATAGCAGCGCCAGCTCATGCCGTGGTCGCTCGCGAGGCCCGGTACCGACGGCATGTCCCACAGCGGCGCCGGCTGGGAGCGCGGGGGGTTGCGCAGAGTCGGGGTCTGCCCACCGACCAGCAGCAGGTGGTTGGGGGTGGAATTGGTGCCAAACCCCGAGCAGTGATTCTCCAGCAGCGCGCCGGTCAGTGCGAGATAGGCGTAATAGGGCAGCACCGTGTCGGTGTCGAACTGAGTATGGGTGGCCGTATGCTGCCCGCTCAACCACCGGTAATAGGCATGCCGATCATGCGGTTGATCACTTGCCGGAGGATTGGGCTGGATCGGCCAATCGGTAGCCACGTTGACCCCGTACGGTGCCAGCCCGCGAAGGTAGTTGTCGGTCGTAGGGTTCTCCTGCACCATCACCACAACCCGGGTTACGCCTGTCGCTGCCATGCCCGCCATTATGCCCACTGCAGGTGAACAACAGATGACGTACGAGCTCGGCGCCCCCAACCGGGCCCGGTGGGACGCCGCGCCGGGTCGCATCAGTGCGCGACAAATATATGATCGCGACCCGCAGTGTTCATGCAATGTGCGGCTTGGAGTTTGTTCCGATCCCGATCGCACTGAGGTTTGATTGTATCGCGCTGCCCGGCACCCGACCCCGACTCTCCCCGATCCGATCCGATCCGATCCGATCCGATCCGATCCGATCCGATCCGATCCGATCCGTACAGCCTAGAGGGTGGTAATTGTGAATGCTGGATTCGAGGAACTTGTTGAGCAGCTCGTGACCGAGCAGCCCTGCCCCGCCTGCGGGGTCCCTGCCGGCCAGCCCTGTGTACCCGGTCGCGGCCGGGTACACAGGGCCCGGCGCGCCGCCGCAGCTGCTGCCCTTCCGGATGCAGACTCCTGCCCGTGCGGCATCACTGTGCACGGTGGCTGGGGTTGCGGCTGCTGACCTCACCCGGAGCGGGCATCCCGATAGCCCGCGTCCGGAGACCATGCTCGATCGCTAAGATCACCGCGGAGTGGGAGTGATTCCGACGTGATGCGCGCAGTTGGGACACCCCCGGGCCGTGGGTGAACACCGAGCGGCGTCAGATCCGGCCCGCGACGGCATTCCCGGTCTGCGCTCGGTCTTGTAACCTGCACCGTGCCTTGGTTGAGTGAGACGGCGACCTCGGTGGCGTGAACTTCGTAGGCGTGGCGCTTATCGCCGGTGGTGGTTTCCCATTCGCGTTGTCGTAGCACGCCGGTGACCAGCACGCGGGTGCCTTTGCTGAGGGATTCGGCGACGTTGTCAGCGGCGTGGCGCCCGATGTAACAGGGCAAGAAGGTTTGTCCGGATGTCCACCCAGTGGCCGGTAGCCGGGTCGAAGCGGTGTTCATGGGCCGCTACGGTGAAGCTGGCGACCGCGCCGGTGGCCGTGAGGCGTAGTTCAGGGTCGGTGACAGGTCGCCCGTGAGGGTAATCTCGGCTGGTCCGGCCGCCGGATCGATGGTGCCCATCGGCTTCCCTCCGGAGCCGTGTCGAGCACGCGCAGCAGACAAGGTGGCATGGCGATCACTTGGGCCTCGCCGTGGAAGCGCACATACACCAGGTCAGGGCCCCTGCCGACGATCTCGCCTTGCTGGTGCAACCGGGAGAACAGCGCGCTTGGCTCGGGGTGCTCGTCGACCTGCTCAATCTGGCAGAACAGGGAGATGTGGGTGCCCTCGGCGTCGCTCCACCGGTCTGGAGTCGGTCGTGGTGGGTCAGCGGGCATGGTTCGCCTCCGATGCTGTGGGGGTCTTGGGACCGGCTGGCCGCCGGGAGCCGAGCGTCGGGGGCCGCTCACTCGACCGACAGCCAGCCGGGGTTCAGGGGTTCCAGTCGCACATCACGGTGCGCAGCACGCTCAGCGCGTCCCCGGTCAGGCGCTGGGTCACCAGCGGCCCACCGGGAATGATCAGGGACGATGTGCGGGCGCGGGTGGCGGTGCAGGCCTGGCTGAACCCGGCGAGGTAGATGGTGTCGCGCCAGTGGAGGGTTTCCCGCACGCCCCACAGCGGTCCGTCCGGTCCGGGTGCGACCCGCTGGAAGTGGAACCCGCCGCGTTTGGCGGCATCGAGCAGTCGCTTCGCGGCGGCCAGATCCGGGCCCTCCGCGGTCATCGTCGGCGCCACATCGCGCATATCTGGCAGCGCCGTCGCACCGGTGCGGCCAGACTCGCTGACAACACCCGGGCACCGCAGATCGCCCGATAGCGACCACCCGCACGGCGACCCTGCGCCATCGATTCATCCGTCACGTGATGCGTGAGATTGGTCTGGCCGTCCGTCATCTCGATCGTCATCAGAGCAGGCGATGTGATCGTCACAGGTGCAGTCCGGCGCCGAGCGCCGTGACACGGCGATGCCTGCCAGCCATGGCACCTCCTGGCCTCGTGGTGGGGTCGACACCTGCGACGTCAAACCAACACAAGGCCGCCGGTTGAACCAGTGCAACACTCTGAAGATGCCGCAGTAGAGACAGCCGGTGGTCTACGGTGTGGTTACCTCGACCGCACCCCCAGTCGCGATGGAGCGAGAAACCGAAGAATGCCCCGACCGCCCGCGAAGGCGCAGAGCTTGGCACATAAGCTCGGCACGAAGATCACTGAAGGTGCCTACCCGCCCGGTGTCTGGATGCCTTCAGAGCGCGAACTCGCCGAAGAGCACCAGGTGGATCGATCGACCGTTCGACGGGCGCTACGGATCCTGGCCGAGCGCCACCTGGTCATTCTTGCGACGGCGACCGGGGCGCAAGTGCCCGTAGCAGGATTGTCCATGCGCAGGACCGCTGATGATGTGACGCGTCAGGTTGGAACCTGGCGCGGGTTCCATGTCTCGGCAACGAAGGCAGGTCACGAGCCGTTCACCGAGACGACCGTAAGCGAGGTCGAGGCTGATGTGGAGGTAGGTCGAGGCCTTGGCGTGCCGACCGGAACACCAGTCCTGCGACGAGCACGCCGGCAAGGCATTGTCGGCGCACCACCGGTGCAGCTGTCAACGAGCTACCTCAGACTCGACCTGGTCGACAAGATCCCCTTGCTTCGAGAGGTCGACACCGGACCGGGCGGTATGTACTCCCGTATGGAAGAACTCGGGCATCGTGTCCACTTCGAAGAGTCCGTCACATGTCGGCTTCCCAACAACGAAGAGAAAGAGAAGCTGATGATAGACATGAATCAGCCCGTGCTCGTGCTCTGGCGACGGGCTTATGACCAGAACAACCGAATCCTTGACCTCACCCATCGCATCGTGGTTGGCAATCGACACGAGTTGGTCTACCGGTATGACTCCACAACCTGAAACGGGCCCAAGCGACGCGACGATCCAGCGGATCTCGTCCCGGATCGTGTACCAAAATCCGTGGATGCAGCTCCGTGAGGATGAGATCCGACGCCCCGACGGATCTCAGGGAATATACTCCTATGTCGAGAAACCGGACTTCGCGCTCATCATCCCGGTCGACCGGGACGGATTTCATCTCGTCGAACAATATCGCTATCCGGCTTCCCATCGTTCGTGGGAATTTCCCCAGGGCACCCTGCCCAATAGGGAGGATGGAGATCCAGCGGAACTCGCGCGGAGGGAACTCGCCGAAGAAACCGGACTTCGCGCAGGACGCCTCTACCGTCTTGGTCTCCTTTACCCAGCCAAAGGCATGAGCAGCCAAGCTTTCACCGTATTCGTTGCTCAACAACTTGAAGTTGGCCAGAGCTCGCGAGAACACGAAGAGCAGGATATGCGCCAGCGCCAGTTTTCCCAAGTCGATTTAGAAGACATGATCCGAGGCGGGATCGTCACCGACGATTCCACGATTGCGGCCTACATGCTCTACCTGCTAGCTGACCCGAAACGTACCTTGGAGTGACTGGCCATGCGCTCGGCGGTGTTTGTTGATAGGCGCGCCGCGCATGAGTTGCGCAGGCCAAGGGTACCTCTAACAAGGTGTCACCGATGTGGAACAGCTCTGCTGTTGAGCTCGGGAGGACCAGAGCTGGGACAGCTCCCAGTCAGGGCCAGCGATCGGCGGCTCAACGGGAAGCGGGAACGCTGAACTCCAGGATCGCCCCGGGGTCGGCGAGTTGCTCAACGGGGGATCCCGACTCGGACGCCACCAGACCATTGGTGTCGGTGAGGATGTAGACCTTCCGGTGGTCTGGGCTCAGTGCCAGCGCCCGGTAGCGGTTAGCGGTCTTGAAGTACTGGGTGACATCACCCTGAATTGAGCCGCCGTCCTGGGTGAGTCGCAAACGGTAGACGGCGCCGTTCTTCAGGCTGGTCACCAGCAACGAGTTACTCCAGCCGCCGAGAACCCCGTCGCCGGCCGGCACGTAAGCGATGCTGGATGGCGCGATCGACGGCCAGCAGACGTACGATTGGTCGCCACAGGTCGGATCCTGAAAATTGTACCCTCGGGATACGGTGTAGAGCGTCTTGAGGGGATCCGCATAGTCCGGGCTGTTCCAGGATGTTTCTGCCTGCCGGGGAACCGACGGTGGCGTCGTGAAGTCGTCGTAGTGCAGGCTGGCGCACGGCACGGTCGACGCGGACCAGTTCTCGTAGGCGTAGGACTGGTCATCCTTGAAACCGGATACATAAGGCCAGCCGTAGTTCTTTCCCGGCACGTTCAGGTTGATCTCATCATCGGATTTGGGGCCATGGTCGGTCGAGAAGAGGCGACCGCCCGGTCCAAAGGTCAGGCCTTCGGGGTTCCGGTGTCCATAGGTGAAGATGTGGCTGCGTACTCCCTTGATCAGCGGGTTGTCCGCGGGGATACCACCATCGAGATCGAGCCTGAGGATCTTACCTTGATATGTCTCCCAATTTCGGGTCTGGACGTCCTGCGCGGTGGGCAGATCTTGCGAACGAATCGGATTGCAGGTGCGGCTGAACTGGTTGTTTCCCTGATCCCCGATCGAGTAGTAGAGCTTCTGGTCAGGGCCGACCAGCAGCCGCCCCGCGTCGTGGTCAGTGCTCGCCGGCAAGCCTGCGATCAGGTCAACCGGCCGGTTCAACGTCCGGGTGGCCGGATCGTAGGTGAAGCGCACTATCTTGGCCCGACGGTCAACCGCCGGCCCAGGGTCGGCATCGTAGGTGTAGGCGACAAAGACGTCGTTGTTGCCCTTGAGGAAGTTCGGCTGGAACGCCATGCCGAGCAGGCCGTCCTGGCTCTGCGTGGAATACACATCGGCGATAGTGATCACGGTGCTCTTCGAGCCGTCGGCCGGGTTCACCCGGGTTACCCGCTTGCCCGCCTTCTCGGTAACCCAGAGAAAGCCATCGGGTCCCCAGACGATCTCCCAAGGATCCGCCAGACCGGTAGCCAGGACCCGAGAGGCGAACGGCGCACTCGAACGCCCCGCGTTCGATGGTTGCTCGTGGGAAGCAGTGCATCCGGTCGCCGCGAGCACGAGCAGGGTGGCCAGGACCAGAAGTCGTCTCATCTGTCGCTTTCCGTGCTCAGATCTGTGGGGAGGGTGGGCTTTGGGGGCCACCATGGTGCCCCGCCCCCGGCGCCAACCCGCGGGCGGGGCGGTGGCTCGCCGCGCCGCACGAGCCGGACCCGGGACCGGGTTCTATGGGGCCGGGGTGGCGGTGGTCGACGGTCTGAACAGCGCCTCGACGTCGGCGTCGGTTTCCGGGTCGACCAGCAGGAGCACCTCGTCGCCGGCTCGCAGGGCGGTGGCGCCCCGGACCGCTACCAGGGCGCCACCGCGGTTGATCATGCTGATCCAGGTGTCTTCGCCGAGGTCGAGGTCGGCGATAGCGCTGCCGTCGGCCGGGGACCCGGGCGCAACGACGTGGCGCCGCAGGCCGGTGGGCTCGTGGCGAAACCGCATACCCAGCGCCCAGGGTTCAGGTTCCACGACCCGCATGGGGACCCCGGCGTAGTGGGCCACGGTGGGCACCAAGCCACCCTGGATGATCACGGAGAATGCCACCACGACGACCACAACCTGGTATAGCCGTTCGGCATCGGGCACCCCGGCGGACAGGATGTAGGTACCCAGCAGGATCGGCACGGCGCCTTTGAGTCCCGACCACATGACGAACAGCCGCTCGCCCCGGCTGAGCCGGATCGGCAACAGCAGCAGCCCGACCAGGACTGGCCGCACGAGCAGGGCCAGCAGCGCGGCCAATCCCAGCCCGATCAACCACGCGTTGCTGTGCACCAGGTCGGTCAGCGAGACGGTCAGGCCGAGGATCGTGAACGCGATGATCTCGGCGAGGCTGGCCAGCGAGGAGTGGAATCGCTCGATGTCGGCTTTGTACGGGGCGCGGATGTCTCCGACGACGATGCCGGCGACGAACACCGCCAGAAACCCCGAACCGTGGACGACGGTCGCCAGCCCATAGATCGCACCGGCGGCCAGCAGCGTGCGCAGCGGGTACAACGCGCCACTGGGCAGCGGCAGCTTGCACATGGCGACCGACAGTGCGTAACCGCCGATGAGCCCGACCGCACCGCCGACGACCATTTCCAGGGCGAACTCGCCCGCCCCCGCACCGAGGGCCGGCAAGCCCCCCGTGGTGCCAGCGGTCAGCAGTGCGGCCATCGCGGCGATACCGACCGGGTCGTTGACCCCGGACTCACCTTCCAGGACGGTCCCGGACCGGCCGGCGACCTCCCGGCGGCCCAGCACGGAGAAGACCACCGCGGGGTCGGTCGGGGCGAGGGCTACGCCCAACAACAACGACGCCAGCAAGTTGAACCCGAACACCAGGTGCGCCAACACGGCCACGCCCAGCGTGGTGACCAGTGTGCCGATCACGCCGACCCACAGCACCGCACCGGCGGCGGAGCGGAACCGCCGCCGGCCGATGTGCATGCCACCGTCGAACAGCAACAGGATCAACATGACGGTGACCACCCGCTGGACCGTGAGCACCGGTACCCGGCCCAGCGCTGGGATCAGATCTGAGGCGACCGCCGCCGCGATCAGGAAGATCGCCGGTGCCGGAATACGGATCCGTTCACTGACCCGGTTGGACAGCACCGCCAACAGGCCCGCCATGCTGACCACCGCGAGCGCCAGCCCGAAGCCGGCCACGTCACTCACTGCAGGCTCACCACGTCACTGGCAGCTCGGTCAGGCCACCGAAGATCAGGTTGGTCTTCGTCCGCAGCTCCTCAACCGGAACCGCCAGTCGCAGCGTCGGGAACCGCGCCGGCAGCATTTCGAACAGTGCCTGCAGCTCGATGCGGGCCAGCGGTGCACCGGGGCAGAAGTGCGCTCCGTGGCCGAAGGTCAGGTGTGGGTTGTCGGTGCGGGCGATGTCGAACCGATCCGGGTCGGCGAACACTTCAGGGTCACAGTTGGCGGCCCTGGGGTTGAGCAGCACCAGCTCGCCGGCGGCGATCGTGACCCCGCCGACGTCGATGTCGGCGTGGGCATACCGGGTCAGCCCCACCGGCACCGTGCGCGAGGTGCCCGGATCGGAGGTGCCCGGACGCGGCGTGGGCATGCGCAGGATCTCCTCCACCGCCCGCCCCGCCAGCCCAGGATCGGCGGCCAGCGCCGCGCGCTGCCCGGCATCGGCACATAGCAGCAGTACCCCCCGGTCGATGACGTTCACCGTGGTGATGTGGCCGGCGAACAGCAGCCCGGCGGCTGTGCCGGCGATCCCGTCCGCGGGGAATGTCTCGGTCTGCTGTGCCAGGATCAGGTCCGAGATCACGTCCACGCCGGGCTGCCCGCGCTTGCGCTCGACCAGCGCGGTCATGTACGTGAACAGTCCCTGCATCCCGGCCTTCGACGTGGCCTGGTCGGTCATGTCGGCCAGCTGCTCGGAGTAGGCGCAGAATTCCTCCCGGTCCTGATAGGGCACGCCGAGCAGCTCGCAGATCACCAGCACCGGCAGCGGGAACGCAACCCGCTCGTGGAAATCCACCGGCGGTACCTGCTTGGCCAGCTCATCGAGCAACCCCGAGGCCAGCTCGGTCACCCGGGGGCGCAGCGCCTCCATCCTTCGTGCCGAAAACGATCGGCTCAACACCCGCCGGAACCGGGCGTGCTCAGCGCGCTCGTTCTCCGGGTCGGTCCCGCTCGGCCGGCCGAGGAAGGCGGACTCGGAGTACCGGGCGGCCTGCTCCGGCTGCGGGTGCGAACGTCCCAACCGCGGGTCGGTCAGCAGCTCCTTGATCTCCCGGTAGCCGTCGACCTGCCAAGCCGGATCACCGATTGGCGTCCGTACCCGCCGTACCGGCCCCGTCAGCTGTTCCGCTGCCCCATCGGCCGTCATGGAAGCCTCCTCACCACTGATGTCCCGTCGGCTCAGCACCAGTGTGCCAGCGGCGGATCCGATGCGACCTGAGCCAGATCCGCGTTCGCGGTACTGCTTCACCTGGTCGCTGTACTGCTTCATCTGAATGATTCGATGCCCCGTGCCTGGACAGACGAACACTAGCTATGTTGACTTAGGCCCTATGGCGGGTTTGCGGATGACGGTGGGCGTCCTGGCCGTGTTGGGAGCATTGCTCGAGCGCCCGGACACCGAGCTGTACGGATTGGAGATCGTGCGGGCCAGCGGACTCGAGCCGGGCACGATCTACCCGATCCTGCAGCGGCTCCGCGGTGCCGGCTGGGTCAGTGACCGGTGGGAGGACCCCGAGCCTGCTCATAACGAGGGTCGGCCCCCGCGACGCTACTACCGGCTGACCGTGGAGGGCCACGCCCGCGCCGTCCACGCCCTGCAACGCGGTCGTGACCGCAGTGGTCTGAGTCGGCTGCTCGCGCCTCCTCGCTTCCCAGCCACACCCACCAACGAGGTAGGCCCGGGATGAGCGCGCAGGGACCCAGCTCCCTGCGCTGGGTAGGCAACCTGCTGCCTGGCGAGGAGGGCACGGCCTGGTGGGCTGAAGTGATCTCCTGTCTTGCCGAGACCACAGACCCGGGCCAACGACGTGACTACGTGCACAGCTATCGCCGGTCGGTGCCGAAGCTGGTCTGGACCAGCTGGACCTCTCCGGTTCGTTACGTGGCGCCCGCGCCGGTGGGCGTCGTGTACAGCAGTGTCGAGCGGAAGGGGATGGACATGACTTTTTCTCCGGAAGACAAGTTCGGGATCAAGGTTCAGAGCAAGCCGGGACCCAGGACGATCGACCAGAAGTACTCCGTGCTCCTCGGCGTTGTCGTGCTTGTCCTCGGGATCCTCGGGTTCATCCTGACGGGCTTCGCCAACTACACCGAGATGACGGACCATGCGATTCTCGGGCTCTTCCAGACGAACGGATTCCACAACACCATTTACCTCATCCTTGGGGTGTTTTGGCTGCTGGGGGCGTTCGCGCTGACCGCTGCCGGCAATCAGGGGATCAACATCGCCGTCGGTGGCGCTCTGCTATTGGTCGCCGTGCTGGGCTATCTGGGCTACTGGTCCGTGCTGTCCATCCCACCGGGAATCAACGGGGACAACATTCTGGACCTGGCGGTCGCTGTGGCGACGTTGCTGGTCGGTGGTGGCCTGCTCAGCGCAGGCAGTCGTAAATCCGCTACCGCGTAGGCGTAGAAGCCCGCCCGTCCTGCGGCAGTTCATCACCTCGATCCTGACCCGAAGCGGAGGACCACCATGTGCCAGACCGGTGTGATCCCGGAGCGCACCTCGGATCCTGGGCGAGCGTTCCACTTATGGTCCAGCGACGGCGCGGCCATCCTCACCACGAATCGCACCGACCCCGCCGGGGTGCTCGCTGGCGCCCGGGAGGTGTTCGGCCCCGACTGATCGTCTGCGAGTCGCCGACCATGGCTACTAACCCGACCTCGGACCAGGACGGCTACCTTGACCTGACGACCCAGACAGTGAACGCAGACGTCGCGCTCGATCTGCACATCGACGGCTACACGGCGTTTGGCAACCACTATCCGGACCTGGTCTTTCTGCTCTGTGAAGGGCAGGCCACCGCCGGCGGCGAGTCGTTCATCGTCGATGGCCAGCGCCTCATCGGCGAGATCGCCGGCGATCCCACCCAACGTGCTTTGAGCAGGTTCCTGTGGGATGTCACGCTGGAACAGAGCCGGCTAGCTGGGGTTGGCCCGGCCGGCACCGGGGCGCCCGTCCGCAGCCGCCGACCGGTGGCTTCCCGGATCTGCGCGGGCGCCTCACTGTGCGGCGCCACCAGCACCAACGCCTCCTCGATGACGCCCCGTCCCGGCCGCTGGACCGTGAGCACCTCGCTGCCTGGGCACAGCTCACCAGGGAGGATGCTCAAACCGCGCCGTGGTTCATCCTTCAACCCGGCGATCTGCTCTGCCTGGACAACTACCGGGTCTTCCAGGGCCGCGAGCCCTACTTCGGGCATGACCGGATCCTGCACAAGGTGTGGGCCTGGACCGATATGGCCTTCGGGCTGCCCCGTCCTGATGACCTATTCGCCGCCCGCAACGTGGCTACTGTCGCAGCGCCGTCGGGGTAGCCGGTTCGGCTGTCCGGTCCCGGTCGATGTCGGGTGACTGCCGGCTCAGGGGCCGAGGTCCCACAGGAGCCGGTAGTAGGCAACCCGCTCCGGGTCGGGGTCGACGCCATACGCCGCGAGCAGCGGACCGTCCCAGCCCGGCCCGTAGTTCCATTCGGTGCTCCAGGTGGCCACGGCAAGGTCGGCCCATCGGTCTGCGACACCCAGCGCACCGAGATCGACATGACCGGACAGCAGGCCGTCCTCGAACAGCACCGTGTTCGGGGCACATGCGTAGCCGTGGCAGACCACGAGCTGATCGACCGATGGGGCATCCGCCAGGATCTCCATCACCTCGATGGTTGTGGAGGTCGGTGGCGGTGTAATCGGGCGGCGGTTCATGATGTGCAGGTGTTGATTTCGACGTGAGACTCCGGCCGATGCCGACGCCATCTGCGCGATCCGCGCCGTCACAGCTGCCGCCTTCACCCGCCCGGACTACCCTGACATGACCGCCGCGCTCGATCCACTCCCGCCGGAATCCGAGTCCGTACCGGCCGGTGCGAGAGCGAGGCAGACGGTGAGGTATCGGCACCCACTGAGCACATGCCTCACCCCCTGACAACGGCCTTGCCCTGCCCCTGAACTGCGGAGAGGCGACAACCTCGGCAAGGCAGACCGGCACCCGCTAATCCCAATCCTGCAGGTTTCAGCAATCCGGATGGAGGTGCCCCTGGCTGCCTCACCAACCGCTGGAACCGGTACACCAAGCTGGCGGAGTTTGGCGCGGACCCAACGACTGCTGTCGCTTTAGCGCACTCGTCGCGGCTTCTCCGAATGACTGGGAGATTTTCACACACTAGATCAAGTCGAGCCGGTAGCGTTGTGGCTTCATTGCCGACGACGAGGATGCGAACGATGGCGGAACGAGCCAGGGTCAGGGCCCCGGCCCACCCGTGCCCTCGGCCTGCATCGCTCAAACTCCTCGGTAAAGTCTTCCAGATGAGTTGGGTCGGCCGTGGGTCGAGGCGGTCAGGGTGAACCGGGAACCGGTGACGATCGAGTACGTCACGACCGACGACGGACGGCAGCTGGCGGTCGACGTCACGGGTGCCCCGGACGGGTATCCGGTGTTCCTACTGCACGGTACCCCCGGGAGCCGCAACGGCCCGAAACCGCGAGGGATCGTCCTGTACCGCCTCGGTTTGCAACTGATCTGCTACGACCGTCCCGGCTACGGCGGCTCGAGTCGCAAGGAAGGTCGGACCGTGCGGGACGCGGCCGGTGACGTGGCGACCATCGCCGACAAGATGGGTATCAACCGTTTCGCCGTGGTGGGCCGCAGCGGTGGTGGACCTCATGCCCTTGCCTGTGCGGCGATGATGCCCGAGCGGGTGTCCAGCACGGCCGTCCTGGTGAGCCTGGCTCCCTCCGATGCCATCGGCCTGGACTGGTACCACGGGATGAACCGGCAGAACGCCCAGGAGTACGCGACCGCGGATGCTGATGTGCAGGTCTTGCTGACCGACCTCGCGTCCTGGGCGGAACAGGGGAAACGGGATCCTAGGCAGTTTATCGGTCTGATCGAGTCGGAGCTTAGCGAACCTGACAAGAGGGTGGTGGGGGATGTCGTCCTGCGTCGCCTCCTCCTCGACACGTACGCGGAGGCCCTGCGTCAGGGCGCGGCCGGTTGGATCGACGATGTCTTGGCTTTCCGTAAGTCCTGGGGCATCGAACTCTCGAACATCACCTCCCGAGTCCGGCTGTGGCACGGAGCGGACGACCGGTTCTCCCCCGTCGACCACACCCGATGGTTAAGCCGCCACATCCCGCAGGTGCAGGTCGAGCTCCAGATTCAGGACGGCGTCGGCCATTTCGGAGCGGTGGAGGTACTTCCCGAGATTCTCTCCTGGGTCGCCGACGACCTCGACGAGCCAGAGCCAGGCCCTGCCACCTGCGTCGTCGGTTCAAGCCAGGCCGGTGGCTGCCCAGAACCCTTTGGTCAGAAGGGATCGTGAGGATCAGTCACCCGGTAGAGCAGCTGCGCTGCCCGCAGCGAGGTGACCGACGGATGGTCCTGCCCCAATTGGGCCGCCAAATTGTCGATGGCTCTCGTCGTCGCCGGGTCGCCGCCCAGCAGTCCTCTGGAGCCGTCACCGCGCCCGCCTGACGCGAGCAGCGCGATATTGGCTCGGCAGGCCAGCATGTCCGGATGCCGTTGGCCCAGGGTTGTGCCCATCCTGGTCGCCGCCGCGGCCATCTCTTCTGCCGCGCCTTCGACGTCCCCGACGTCGTAGCAACACGTCGCATGGTTCATCATCGCCGCCAGATAGTCGGGATGTGAGTCGCCCAACAATCTCAGGAAGCCCTCGGCCGCGCGCCCCGACAGCTCCTTCGCCCGCTCATGCTCTCCCTGTTGCCGCCAGGCCGCGGACTGGTTGTTAATACAGACGAGGCTGAAGGGGTGCTCGGTACCGAGGGTGTCCTGGTAGGACTTGGTGACGGCGATCATCTCCTCCAGCGCCTTGGTGACCTCGCCCATGGAGAGGAGATTGGCCGAGCGACTCAGCCGGCAGGAAAGGGTGTTCGGGTTGTCATTGCCGAAACGCCCACGCAGTTTCTCGTATGCCTCTTCCAACAGTTCCGCGGCCTCGTCCGCGCGTCCGGCGCTGCGCAACGAGGATGCGAGATTGGCCTGGGCTTTGAGCGTTCCGACCGCCTCGGGGCCCAGGTGTTTTCTCGAGAGAGCATGGACAGCGCGCAGAATCTCCACAGACTGCACGTACTCGCCTGCTTCTCGCAGATCTCGTCCAAGGCTGGACTGCGAGTGCAGTGCGTACGGGTGCTCGTGTCCGAGCACGATCTTCCGGCGCTCCCAGACGTCCTCGTCGATGCTTCTCGCCCTACGAAAGTCTCCCACCGTCCGGAGCGAGACAGCCAGGTTGTTGGCCGCAGCCAGAGTTCGCGGATGATTCTCACCGAACCCCTCCAGCCAAGCCGAGTAGGTGGCCTCCTCCAGGGGAAGTGCCTCCGCGTAGCGGCCGAGGGCCCGAAAGTCCGCCGCTAGCCCGCCGGACGTCATCAGGGTGTGCGAGTGGCGCTCCCCGAGTAGGATGCGCTGCTCCGCGAGAACCTCCTCGTCCAGTCGCAGCGCCTCCCCGAACCTGGCCTGGTCCCGGAGGATGTTCGCGATGTTGAAGCGAAGATGGAGGAGTTGGCGACGCAGCGGCACCGGATCGACATCTGGGACCGAAGGCTGGCCGTTCTCGCCGCTCGACTCAGCCTGCGTCAGTAGTGTCTCCCACCTCGCCGCGACCGCGTTTCCGAAACTCAGACCCTGTGGGAGGTCACCGCGGCACCATATGTAGCGGACGCGATCGATCAGGAGCTGGCGTACCGATTCGTCGTTGCACGACACGGCACCCGAGATTTCCAGATGGGCCCAGATCTTCCGGAACTGGTCCCAGGTCTTCGGGTCGTCGGGCTCGCCGGCGGGCCTGAACGCAGCCAACGCCTGGTGCGCCTCGTGCCTGGTGTGCGCCGCCTCGTCGTCCGTCATCCGGCTCCGGACGACATTCTGGAGCAGCCGGTGTACCTGGACCTGCCCGGCCTGAGTGTCCAACTTCAGCAGGGCGAGCCGGTTGATGTGCTGGACCAGGGCACCACGCATGTCGCGTACTGCCACGGACTGGTCGAAGGGGATCAGTGCCGTGGTCAGCTGGTTGCTGTAGAGCAGATCCAGAGCGGTTTCGGGCGCGAGGACCGAGCAGATCTGCAGCAGCCGGTAGGCGCCGGGGGACTGCTCCTGCAGCCGCTGCAGGGAAAGATCCCAGGTGGCGTCCCAGGCGGCCTGCACGGACCGGGTGCCGACTCCCTGCAGTTGGACGGCCTGCAGGTACTCCGCGACCGGAGTTCCCGTCTCCGCCAGCCAGGCGCCGGCGGCAGCCACCGCGATCGGCAGGTCCCCTAGAGCCCGCGCCACCTGCCCGGCTTCCTCCGACGTCATCGCACCGGCCCGGCCGCGAAGGTGGGCGACGCTCTCCTCGCGCTGGAACACGTCGACCTGGATGGGGTTCGCGCCCTCTGCCCAGTCCGGGTTGCGTGAGGTGATCAGGAGATGGCCTCCCCCGCCCCGGGGGAGGAAGTTCTGGACGTGCGCGAGGTCGTCTGCATTGTCGAACACGAGCAACCATCGGCGCGTCGGTGTGCCTAGACGTAGGGCTTCGAGGGTAGAGCGCGCGCCTTCGATCGTGCCTTCCGACGGGAGCTTCAACTCGATGCCGAGGTCGATCAGTGCACTGTCGATGAACTGGGGTGGGTCGGCCTCGATCCACCAGACCAGATCGTAAGCAGACCTGAACCGGTGGACGTACTCCAGGGCCAACTGGGTCTTGCCGATACCGCCCATCCCTTGCAGTGCCACCGGCAGCACGACCGCCCGTCCTTCGGCGTGCAACTCGCGGCGAAGGCGTTGTAGATCCTCCACCCGCCCGGTGAAGCGTGCGTTGCGTGCCGGAGCCTGAAACCAGCGAGGCTCCGCCCCCGGGAAGCGACCGATCCGGGAGCCCCCGTGCGATGTCTCCGCACCGATCTTGCCGACGAGCTCGATCAGCCGCTCTGTCGCTGCCTTTTCGTCGAGCCCGGCGATGTTGGTTCTGGCCTCCGTCGACACCTCACGCAACCGCACGTCCTCGATGTACATCACCAGGTGGGAGGGTCCCGCCCACAGGTCCTGCGTCTCGACATCCTTCCGGACCGCGACGTAACTCTTCGAGACGATCGCCAGAACTGTTGGGGCGGAGGACGGCACCGGATCCGCCTGGGTAATCTCCATCGGGCCGTCGTCCACCACCGTGATGCCCGCGGTGGTCAAGACGCTGCCGGCCCACTCGGCCCAGATCTGGTCCTCGGCCGCGTATTGGAGGCGGATCGGGGTCTGTTCCGGGTGCGTAGGTCGCTCGAACCGCCGCCGCCAGTGGGCCCGGACGGACTCGTCCATCTTTGCGAGCGCCGTGACCTCGCCCTGCGTGACGACGTCGGTCAGCCGCTCGTAGGCGGCCAACAGCGAAGTGGGGGAACCCGGCTTGTCACCGAAGGTGGCCAGGGTCTCTTCGTACGCGTAGAAGGTCTGGTAGGGCACCTCCACGGACGCAAAGAACTGCACCCGTTCCGGCTCCGTCATACCGGTGGGTAGGCCGGGAAATCTACGCATCGCGAGCAGCCGCCCCGCGTCGGCCTTCTCTTTTTCCCCCTGGTCCACGCGCATTGCCACCGGCAAGATCCGGATCTTGCGTTTCGGGCCGTCCTTCTTGGACAGGATGGCCACCGCACGGGCGACCCGGGCCGCGCCGTCAATTCCCTGATCGCTCAACGTGAAACAGTCGACCAGAACGTCGGGCAGGTGCTGGGTGCAGATGTCTGCGACGTCACTGAAGCCCGTACGGCTGTCGATCAACGCGTAGTCGTAGTTGCGCCTCATGTCGTCGCGGAGCGCGTCGAGGAAGATGCCGCCGCCCAGGCGATCGTAGAACGTGTCCCAGTCCAGGCTTCCTAGCGTCGACGCGTAGGCACCGTTCTGCCGCCCCGCCGACAGCACATCGAGCGAGCCACCGCCGCCGAAGTTCCAGTCAATGGAGAAGGCGTAGCCGTCGACCCGGGCCAACTGCTCCACCCAGCCATCCGGCCGATCGGCCTTCCGTCTGACCTGGTCCTCGTACTCGCGCACCAGGTCGATCACCCCTCGGCGGTGGGCTACGGTGTCCACGTCGAGGAAGGGTGAGAAGAACCGGTGTAGCCCGGGCGCTTCGAGGTCCCAGTCGGCGACCAGCACTCGTTTCCCGGAGGAGGCTAGGATCCAGGCCACATTGGCCAGTGCCATGGTGCGGCCGGTACCACCCTTGTATGAGTAAAAGGTGACGACCTGACCCTTTCGGGACTCATTCATCGGCGTCGCTCACCTCGGCGTTCCGAAGATCCTCGTCCCTTAGGCGTCCGGGGCGCTTCGACGGCCCGGCCGGTGGATACACCGGGCCCTCTCTCAGGTACGTCCGTCGCGCCCTGGCCACCATGGTGGGCAGGATCTCGTCCAGTTGGTCCATGCTGTTCACTCTATTGACGGGACCCTGCAATGCGCTGTCCAGTTCCTCCACCGCCTTCTTGGCCATCGCCGAATCCGAGCCCGGGGCGCCCCGCTGGCCGTCAAGGACCAGCGGAACGACCCATTCGGGCAGGCCGACGAAGGTCGACGTGAGGAACGCGGGCCCGCGGTCTGCCACCACCCACGGGTCGACGATTACGATCGCGGGGGTCTGGCCGAAGAGCTCCTCGACCTCGAGGAAATCCGCGACCCGGGTCGCCAGACCCAACCGCGCGGCCACGCTTCCGGCATGCTCGGCGACGGGCGGGATCCGCCGGCCGGGATACATACGCCACCAGAGATTCTCGCTGCCCTTGACGGCTTGCGCCGTGTGCAACCCAACGTGCCTTGGCGCGAGCATCGCCACCAGGAAACCGGGTTCCTCGTCCCTCGGATAGGGAACGTCATCCAGGTCCGGAGCCGCCGACGGCCCGAGTGGGGATCGTTCCGCCACCTCCACGATCTCATCCGCCAGCCGGGAGAGAACGCGCTGGTAGGAGCGCTGGTACGACATCAACATGCAGAGCGCGCGCAGTCCGTTCTCCCCGTAGTCGGAGATACCGGCTCCTATGCTCAGGGCCCTGGCTATATCTTCGACTATATCCTCGGTCTGTTCCCGCGATGACAACGGTGTCCACAGGATCGGGACGATGTGTCGTTCGGGTGCGGCGGCGCTCGCGGCTCGAAGCCTGCTTTGGAAGACTTCCTGCTCCCGAATTGGCCAGGACTTGGCAAAATACCCCGGTGAGTAGAGCGGTACGAACACTTCGGCGGATCCGAGAGTATGAGAGAGCAGAACCTTAATGTCAGCACCGGACGGGATATGTTGATCGAAGAATCCGATCTCCATTCCTTCCGTGGGCCTGGCGCGAGCCGCGACCGCCGCGGCCAGATCAGCGAAGAAGACACCCACGGAGGGATCCGAGTCCGACTGAACCCGTTCCGAGGTCGGAGCAGAGTGGGCATAGCTCAGGAAGAAGTAGACGCCGTGGCGGGCCTGCTGCGCCTCGACCGCTCGAGTGGGCGTCGAATTCATCCGTCGTCACCCCGGAAGGACTCGCGCAGTCGCTGAGGATCTGTATGGATCTTCGGTTCGACCTGGTACGTGTTGTAAGCATCCACGATCCCGCGGGCCAAACGCCAGGCCACGGCCTGATAAGCCTCCTTGTCGTTCAGGGCGAGAAGCCCGTACACCCCTTCGGCGAGGTAGCGCTGGGCGATGTTCGGGTCCTTCAATTGTTGCGGCAGGAAGAATTGCAGTTCCCGCACCGCAGGGGGCAACTGGTCCCCCAGCATCGGCGACCATGTCACCGGCAGGATCGCGGTCCTGCTCCCCGACGAGTTCGACGGACGGCGGACGACGTTCCGACTCGAGAAAGCGTCCCATTCCATGGCGCACCATCTGCTCTCCACATAACCCGTGGAGATGAGTGGAATGAACACGTGACAGGTTCCCACCGCCGTGAGCACCCCGGATGTCCACCTCGTTCCGCTCTCCATCGACCGGTCCATGAAGCCCGGATCGACGCCAGTAGGGGATCCCACCAATTGGTCCACATGCATCGAGAGGTCCTCGAAGAGGCGCACCACAGACCGGTTCACGTCGTGCGGACCGGCCGGCGATCTGATAGGTCGGGCCTGTGCGTAACTCAGGAAGAAGATTGGGCCCGGCGGGTTGCCGTCGCCCCCGGGTGCCACAAGACAATCTCCTCGCTGAGGTGTCACATTTTCCCGCCACGATCATACGTCTCACCAAGTTCGCTCGGTAGCTTGCCCCGGACGCCACCGGGACATCCAATCCACGGCGAAGTCCACCGCCGCGCGGAGCGGGAACCAGGAGGCCATCGTCCGTCCCACCCGGCCGCGGTGGACGAACGGCGACCGGGCTGCCATTACTGCCCCGATGCGGCCGAAGTCGCTGTCGTCGGCATCGGCCGCCATGAACTCGCACAATGTCCGCCGGCCACCCTCGAGGACGAAGCACCGGAACAGGCGCTGTGGAGCCGGCGTTGACAACCGGTGCTCGGCCAGGTGGAAGCACGTGCAGACGTCCTCGAGCCCCTCCCCGAGCAGGAGCACGATCGCGTCAGCGGTGTACAGCTTCGCCAGCGGCGACCGCTCTCCCAGGTGGCAGCCGAGCGCATGGTCGCGGGTCAGTTCGGTCGCGGCGGGGCCAAGAGCGGTGAACGACGTCTGGGGGTGGTCGCTGCGAACCGACTCCGGACGCCGGCGGATAAATTCCGCGAAGGCTCCGACATCCTGGGCGGGGGTAGTGGACCGGTCGAACCCCTCGATCTTCGCTTCCTCGGCCGCGATCTGCTCTGGCGTCATGTCGGTCGCGAGGCGCCGGAACCGGCGGTTAGTCGTCGAGTTCCTCGCCGTGAAGGTCGGGACGACGATGGTGGACCGCGGGCCGAGCACGTCTTGCAGGGCCTCTGCCAGGGTTGCCACACCGTCCGCGAGGGGACCCACCCGGCGCAGTGAGCTGTGGATCAGATAGGTCGAGTCGACAGGGAGTCCGAGCATCGACAGGTCGGACCGCATCTTCGCCCGGTCCAAGGTTTTGATGCCGCTGTCAACAACTGTCATCAAGTCACCGCCACCCTTCGACCCGGTCGCGCAGACCCGCCAGCAGCAGCCGCCCGGAGTCGGACCACCTGCGGCCGCGGTCCAGCACCTCGAGCGCGTCCGACAGCGCGTCCCGCTCCGTGGCCACGGACATCCTCCGGTCCACCGGCCGCCCGGCTCCGATCCGGGCCACCGCCAGCTCCAGCACCGCCGCCCGCGCGAAGATGTCCGCGAGCCGGCGAACGTCTACCCGTCCAGCATCGCCCGGCCACAGATCGACTGGCGACGGCGGCTCTGGGGCGGCGAGGTCGCACACGTCCTGCACCGCAGCGACGGTGATCCGGGCGACCTGTTCCACCAGCAGCGAGCCCAGGACCGGAGGCGTGGCGAGGGAAAGTGCCACGGCCCCGAACGCATCCCGCGATGTGGTCGCCCTGGCTGGCCGGTACGGCATGGACCGGATCGGAGTGACGGTCCTGATCAGGGCGTCCATCCCCCTGGCGAGACGCGGGGCCTCCGCCCGTACCCCCACCCAGGCGTGCGCGACAGCGCCGCACCACTCGTCGGCGACGGTCGCGGACAGGGCCGCGGCCACCGAGTGCGCAAAGCAGTCGCGGTTCGGATCCGTGTCGTCGAGCTGGATCCGCGCACTGTCAAGGGGCACGGTCCGCACCGGATGCCACCCCTCGAACGCAGACCCGGTCCCCGACACGGCCCGGGCCGGCCCGTTGTCGGGATGCACGACGAACTCGCCGGGGCGTGACCGCACGGTGACGACGGCGCAGCTCGCACCGTCGAGGGACATCGTTCCGATCCCTGGCAGGGACAGCGTCCCGCGCCACAACGGGACGTCGAGCGACGCCGCGACCCCGGCCCGCACAGCCGCAGCGACCGCCACCGACGCCAGCAACCCGGCGCGGGTGTCCGGTCCGGTAGGCCGAGTAGTCGTCAAGCTGCGGCGTGCCCGCACCCGGACGAAGGGATGACTAAGCACAGACCGAACTACTGCGGGTGACTGCTCGTCCAACTCCCCGAGCAGCTCCCACGCCGTTCGCCCGGTACTTTGGGTCACATCAGCCGCGACCTGGGCTATTAGTGTCCGGTCGAAGGCGTACTCCATCGCCGTCAGGTATCCCAGCGTGGCGTCTGTGGGAATGCCGCCAGCCAGATCGCGTAGGACGACGCCCGGCAGACCCGACGGCAGCCCGACATGCTCCGGCGGCGGCTGACTCTCCGCGACCATGCAGTGCCGGGTTCGCAACTGACGGCTGCGCAGCTGCCGGTTCCGGACGCCGGTGATCAGACGGAGCAGATCGGAACAGTAAACTGAAGGGTTAGCGAACCCGTTCCCGCGGCCGAACCGATGCGTGAACAGGCCTCCGCCACAGGTGTCCACCACGGCGCAGGCCTGGCACGCCTGCGCCAGCTCTCCGGCCTGTCGCTCGACGACACCGACATGGGCCGCAACCTCGTCAACGGCGTGCAGCCGGACGTCGAGTCCGGTGCGCGGTGCGTCCGCGGACACCGTCTTCAGCGAGTCGACCTGCTCCCAGCTGCCGTCCGTCTCGATCACGGCGACGGCGACGGTGCCGTGACCGATGGCCTCGGTGCCGCTGGCGGCACCCCGCTCGAGAGACAGCACGGAATCGAAGAGCCGAATCGGCATGCCCCGACCGTCGGCGATCCAGCGATCGAAGATCGTCAGCAGCCAATCGGCATAAGCGGTGGGTAGCCCCTCCGGGCGTGGCGGCGGATGGTCCCAGGTCGCGTGCGGAAGAAGGAAATCGATCCGCGGCGGCTCCTCGCGCAGTAACGCCTCGTACACGCCGATCGGATCGTTCTCGATGTCGATCGTGCACAGGATGCCGCCGTAGACGGCCCGGTACGGCGGTGTGCGGAGTAGTTCGAGCGCACGCAGGACGTGGTCGTACGAGCCGGTGCCGTCGGCGAACCGCCGGTGCCGATCGTTGGCAAGCCGATCGCCGTCCAGGGAGATCCCGACCTTGACGTCCTGATCCGCGAGGAGCTCACAGACAGCTGGGGTGAGCCGGACTCCGTTGGACTGGAGATGCAGGGCGAGTTCGGTTACCGGATCGATCACCGATCGCAGCTCCGCCAGAATCCGGACGAGAGCCGTGCCGCCGACTAGCAGGGGCTCCCCACCGTGCAGAATCACCGCGACGCGGTCCAAGCCGTGGCGGGCGGCGTGCTCGGCGATCCGGAATGCGGCGAAGCGGACCGTAGCCGGATCCATCACCGTGGGGCGGCGGAGCCAACCCCTGTCGGGGTCGCCGTAGACGTAACAGTGATCGCAGGCCAGGTTGCACCGGCTGGCCACCTTGAGCACATACTCGGTGATCGGTCCCACTGGGACCCGCGTCATCGCGACTGCGGTGGCATGGCTCAGATTCCCGAGTTGAAGGCGACACCCTTGTCGAGACCTTGCTGGCAGCCGGGTGCCGCCATCTGCCGCGCCTCCTCGGCCCATCCGTCGTTGACGCCCGGGTCAATCCTGCTTAGCGGCAGCGAGAGGAAAGCCTCTAGGACACTCTGCTCGGCAGCCAACGAATCTGGAGCGTAACGATCCACGCGACCCACCTCAATACCGAGTAACGAGCCCTGGCCTTAGAGTATGGACAATTGCGGACGATGCCACCAGGCCCGGCTGCAAGGTCTCATAGTCTATATCGGTCGTTGCCGCGAGACATGCTGCTGGGCAGCCCACCGGCAACCAGGTGAGTCAGGACGCTCGGACGCCCACCTCATCGTCCATCTGCTGCGAGTTGCGACCCAGCAGCCAGATCTGCATCCGTTCCCCCGGGCCGCGAGTTGTTGATCCCCACCGGCATATCGAGACCAGCCAGACCGGGTATGGCACCTAGACCTGCCGGAAGCGACGTTCGATCGCGTCTAGCACTCCGGCCAACGCAGCCTCAGGCGGTGGTGCCGCCAGTCCAGGCGCCCAGGCCGGGCAGCTCGGCGGACTGGACCCAGGTCCGGCGCCAGTAAGTCGGCCAGCATCCCGTCCGGTAGATATTCAGACCAGCGCACCGGCCGCGCCGGGAGGACCCGAATGGCGCCGGTGCCGTTGTGACGGCTGAGCGGTATAGTCGGGCGCACGCTTGGTTGGACTGCCATGAACCTCACCGCGTCCGGGACTCGCGTCCGCACGGCCGATCACCTGGGCGCCCTACGCTGGCGCGCCCATACCTGACGCCGGAGAATCCTGAGGTCCTCCGCCCGCACCTTCGCTGGGTCACCACCACCAGCCGAGGCTCCGACTCCCAGGACCGAGACTCCCACGACTGAGTCTGCTGGGATCCGGATCACTGACCACGAATCGGACGAACGGACGAACACCGCCTGATGATCGCCGGGTCGCTACCGAAGTTCCACGGAACTCGTGACATCAAAGCGTTGACCCACCTGGGGTTGCTGTACGGGTCGGAGGAGGACTTCCTGGCGGGTACCGTCCCGTTTATTCGGGATGGTCTGGAGCGCGGAGACCCGATCTGGATTGTGACTACGGATCGTAACGCTGGATGGTTGCAGGTGGCGCTGGGTGCGGACGCCTCGAAGGTGGTGTTCCACGATTGCACCCAGTGGTATCGGCATCCGGCGCGGGCGCTGGCCTCCCTGCACCGCGCTGTGCGGACGGGTGTGGGCGGGCATCGGCTACGAATGATCGGAGAGCCGTTCTGGACGGCGCGCACCGGGCAGGAGAGCACGGAGTGGGCTCGGTGCGAGTCGGTTGTCAACGTCGCGCTCGCCTCGGCGAATGCTTCGTTCGTGTGCGCCTATGACACTCGGGTAGTGGCTCCGGAGGTGGCGGCCCAGGTGGCTCGGACTCATCCCGAGCTCGTCGTCGGCGGCGGCGTCCGGCCGAGCCCGAGCTACAGCGACCCAACCTTGTTCAACGCCGAATGCGATAGGTCGCCCTTGGCTGAGCCGCCTTCCTCGGCGCTGCGGCTGGCATTTGACCGGCTGGATCTGTTAGCTGCCTTGCGCGTGTTCATGACCTCCTATGCCACCTGGGCTGGCGCAGCCCCGCAATCGGTTGAGCAGTTTGTGCAGGCAGTCGACGAGATCGCGACCAACGCGATCGAGCACGGCGGTGGATCGGGAGTGCTGCGGGTCTGGACCGGCCCGCAGACGATGTCGTGCGAGGTCGCCGACACCGGTACGGGACTGCGTGACCCGCTGGCCGGCCACCTACCCCCTCCCCTCGGCCGTACGGGCCTATGCGGGCTGTGGCTGGCCCGCCAGTTCTGCGATCTCGTCGAAGTGCGCAGCGATCCGGCGGGCACGACTGTACGGCTGCATCTGACCCTGCCCTGACGGTCGCGGCCACGGCGTCGGCAGAGCGTGGCGGCCGGTAACGCGGCGCGTACGCCGCAGCACGCCGGTTTGAAGACGGGCGGTGTGTGGTAGAGGTTTGGTAGTTACTCAGGTGGGCCCACTTCCCTCACCGTCGCCGTCGTGCGAGCGTTGGGAGTGATCCGCGAGTCGACGGTCCACTGGAGGCATCGCACACGGGCGTGGGGAGTCGGCATTCGGGGAGTTTCTGGTGGTTCAGCGAGAGGGGCGTGCGATGGGCACTAGCGGCGTGTTGCGCAGCGTCGACCCCAATCGGTGTGGGGTGTCGTCGGCGCATCAGGCGTTGCTGTACGAGTCGCAGGAGGAGTTTCTGACCTGCACTGTTCCGTTCATCCGGGACGGCCTGGAGTGCGGCGAGCCGGTCCGGATCGCGACCACGGACCGTAACGCGGCGTGGCTGCGGGCTGCGCTGGGTGCGGATGCCCGGCATGTGGCGTTCTGTGACGACAGCCAATGGTCCCGGCATCCGGTGCGGGCGCTGGCGGCCCTGCACAGCACCGTGCAGGCAGCGAGCCGAGACGGACGCCGGCTGCGGATGATCGGGGAGCGAATGTGGACCGCCTGCACCGCGCAGGAGAAAAGGGAGTGGGCTCGGCACGAGTCGCTGGTCAACGCCGTACTTGCGCTGGGTGACGCCGCGCTGGTGTGTACCTACGACACCGGCGTTGTCGATCCCGATGTCGTCGCCAACGTGGCCCGGACTCATCCCGGGCTGGTGGTCAATGGTGAATCCCGACCTAGCCCCGACTACGTCGACCCGGTGGTGTTCAACGCTGAATTCAACAGGTCCCCGCTGCCTGAGCTGCTGCCCCCGGCCCTCTGGCTGAGGTTCCGCCAGCTGGATCAGCTGGCAGTCCTGCGGGCGTTCGTGACCTCCCACGCCACCGAGGCCGGAGCGGCTGCGCAGTCCGTCGGGCAGTTCGTTCAGGCCGTCGACGAGGTCGCGACCAACGCCGTCGAGCATGGCGGTGGGTCGGGCGTGCTGCAGATCTGGACCGGCCCGCACACGATCGTGTGCGAGGTCAGCGACACCGGTGCCGGACTGCACGACCCCTTGGCCGGGCACCTGCCTCCCGACAGTTTCACCGCACACGGCCACGGACTGTGGTTGGCTCGGCAGTTCAGCGATCTCCTCGAACTACACAGTGACTCGGCCGGCACGACCGTACGGCTGCACCTGACCCTGCACTGACGTCGAAGCCGCCCACGGTCAGCTTGACTTGTTCAGGGCGTCCGGCACGGTGTCGGCGAAGGTGAAGTGCTCCCACAGTCCGGCGGTCTCCAGCGTCCGGGTGGCGGCCGGAGAGTTGCACACCAACCACAGGTGGCGGTCGTGTCGGGCAGCGAGTTCATTCACCTCGAACAGGACCCGCAGTCCGGCAGATGCCAGGAACTGCACGCCATCAAGGTTCACCACGACGAGACGGGCAACGTCGAGCTGCGCGGTCAGCACGGTAGCGAGCTGGTGCGCGGTCAACGCGTCCACCTCACCGGTCACAGTGACGACGCGGGTATCTGGCCCGTGCTCGGCCACCTGTACACCCACGATGTCCGGGTAGGCGCTGTTCACACCCGCCACAATAGAGGGCAAGGTACGCAGCGGCACCTCGTGGCCGCAGCCTGGCGCCGATTGGCGCCGTCGAGCCGGTGGGGTCACCGCGTACGACCAGGGCGACGAACACGATGCGCGGACTTACTGCGGGCTCGCGGCTTGGGCGTGTTCGGGAGCGTCGGAGGGGGCGTTGAGGTGAGTGTGAATCAGTCGCAGCAGCAGGTCGGTGTCCACGGGTTTGGTGACATAGTCGTTGGCGCCGGAGGCCAGACTCTTGGCTCGGTCCTCCTTCATGGCTTTCGCGGTCACCGCGATGATGGGCATGTCTTCGTAGCGGTTGAGGTTCCGGATCGCCGCGATCGTCGCGTTGCCGTCGAGCTCGGGCATCATCACGTCCATCAGGACCAGCGCGATCTCCTCGTGGCGCTCCAGCGCGCGCACCCCGGCGACACCATTGTCGGCGAAGACGACCTGCAGGCCGTGCGCCTCAAGCATGCTGCTCAACGCGAACACGTTGCGCAGGTCGTCGTCGACGATCAGGATCGTCTCTCCGTGAAAGCGCGGTGGCGCTTCATCGCGGGCCGCGTGCAGCTGCGGCAGCGAGCGGGCCGCCGACACCAGCTCCGGGGGGACGGGTTTGTCGGGGAGAATGTCCTGCGCCGCGCCGTCAGGCACCGCCGGTGGCGATTGTTGGGCGACTTCGGGCAGGTAGAGGGTGAAGACGCTGCCCACGCCGGGTTCACTGCGGACCACCAGCTCGCCACCGAGGAGTTGGGTCAGCTGGCGGCTGATCGACAAGCCGAGCCCGGTACCGCCGTAGCGCCGACTGGTCGTACCGTCGGCCTGCTGGAACGCGTCGAAGATCACTGACAGCTTGTCTTCCGGAATCCCGATGCCGGTGTCCGCCACCTCGAACGCCACCTGGGCGGGCGCGTTGGCCCCCACCTCGTCAGCAGTCGCCGGCCGGATCCGCAGTACCACGCCGCCCTCATCGGTGAACTTCACCGCGTTGGACATCAGGTTTCGCAGCACCTGCTGCAGACGCTGTTCATCGGTGTGCAGCAGCTCTGGCAGCGCAGGATCGAGCTCCACGGTGAAGTGCAGCGCCTTCTCGGCGGCGAGCGGCTCGCACAACGTCTTGACGTACTTCACCACGGCGGTCATCGCCACATCCGACAGCGAAGGGTCCATCCGGCCGGCTTCGACCTTGGCCAGGTCGAGGATGTCGTTGATCAGCTGCAACAGGTCGCTGCCGGCGGAGTGGATGGTCCTGGCGAATTCCACCTGCTTGTCCGACAGGTTGCTGTCCAGGTTGTCGGCCAGCAGCTTGGCCAGCACCAGGGCGCTGTTGAGCGGGGTGCGCAGCTCATGGGACATGTTCGCCATGAAGTCCGACTTGTAGCGTGATGCGGCGGCCAACTGAGCGGCCCGTTCCTCGATCTCCTGCCGGGCGAGCTCGATCTCGACGTTTTTGATCTCGATGGCGCGGTTCTGGGTGGCCAGTAGGGCGGCCTTCTCGGCCAGCTCGGTGTTCGACTTCTGCAGCTCGTGCTGCTGGGCCTGCAACCGCTGAGAACCCAAGGTCAGCTCCTGGGCGAGCCGTTGCGACTCGGCCAGCAACGCCTCGGTGCGGGAGTTGGCCAGGATGGTGTTGACGTTGACGCCGATCGTCTCGCGGAGCTGCTCGAGCAGGTCCCGGTGCACCGCGGTGAACTCGTTGACCGAGGCCAGCTCGATCACCCCCAATGCCTGATCCTCGAACAGCAACGGCAGCACGAGCAGGTTGGTCGGGGCGGCCTGGCCGAGGCCCGAGCTGATCGCGGCGTAGTTCGGGGGTGCCTCGGTGACCAGGATCGTCCGCTTGTCCAACGCCGCCTGCCCGACCAGCGACTCGCCGAGGGCGAAGTGGCGGATCGCCGCGGGGTCTGCAACGCCGTAACCGGCGATGAACTCGACAAAGGACACTCCTGCGGTTGGTTCTTCCCGGCCAGCACGGACCAGGAAGAAGGCCCCTTGCTGGGCCGACACCAGGGGTGCCAGTTCGCTGAGCACCAGCGAAGCGACGGTGGACAGGTCGCGGTGGCCCTGCATGAGACCCGACAGCTGAGCCAGGTTGGTCTTCAGCCAACCCTGGTCCTGGTTGGCTCGGGTGGTCTCGCCGAGGGTGGCGATCATCTGGTTGATGTTGTCCTTGAGCTCGGCGACCTCACCGGACGCGTCGACGGTGATCTGGCGGGTCAGATCGCCGGCGGTCACCGCCGTAGCCACTGCGGCGATCGCGCGCACCTGGGTGGTGAGGTTGCCGGCCAGGCGGTTGACGTTCTCGGTCAACCGCTCCCAGGTACCGGACACGCCGATCACTTCGGCCTGCCCGCCGAGCTTGCCTTCGGTGCCGACTTCGCGGGCGACCCGGGTTACCTCGGAGGCGAACGCGGACAACCGGTCCACCATGGTGTTGATCGTGGTTTTGAGCTCCAGGATCTCGCCGCGAGCATCCACGTCGATCTTCTTGGACAGGTCACCGCTGGCCACCGCGGTGGTTACCTGGGCGATGTTGCGCACCTGGCTGGTCAGGTTGTTGGCCATGAAGTTGACGTTGTCGGTCAGCGCCTTCCAGGTACCGGCGACGTTGGGTACCCGAGCCTGGCCGCCGAGAGTGCCCTCGGTGCCGACTTCGCGAGCCACCCTGGTGACCTCGTCGGCGAATGCCCCCAACGTGTCGACCATCCGGTTGATCGTCTCGGCCAATGCGGCGACTTCGCCTCTCGCCTCGACGGTGATCTTCTTCGACAGGTCGCCGCCGGCCACTGCGGTGGCCACCGCGGCGATACTTCGCACCTGGCTGGTGAGGTTCTCCGCCATGCCGTTGACGTTGTCGGTGAGCGCTTTCCAGGTGCCGGCTACCCCACGCACCTGGGCCTGGCCGCCGAGCACGCCCTCACTGCCGACCTCATGCGCCACCCGGGTGACCTCATCGGCGAACGCGGAGAGCTGGTCGACCATCGTGTTCAGGGTGTTCTTCAATTCGAGGATCTCGCCACGGGCGTCCACCGTGATCTTGCGGCTGAGATCGCCCCGGGCCACCGCGGTGGCCACCTGGGCGATGCTGCGCACCTGCCCGGTGAGGTTGCCGGCCATCACGTTGACCGAGTCGGTGAGGTCGCGCCAGGTCCCAGCGACCCCCGGTACCTCCGCCTGGCCACCCAGCCGGCCCTCGCTGCCGACCTCGCGAGCCACCCTGGTGACCTCCGCGGCGAAGGCGGAGAGCTGGTCGACCATGGTGTTGAGGGTGTCCTTGAGCTCCAGAAGCTCGCCGGACACCTCGACAGTGATCTTGCGGCTGAGATCGCCACGGGCTACCGCGGTGGCGACCTGGGCGATGTCGCGCACCTGGGCGGTGAGGTTGCCGGCCATCACGTTGACCGAGTCGGTGAGGTCGCGCCACGTGCCGGCCACACCGGGGACGTGCGCCTGGCCGCCCAACCGGCCCTCGGTGCCGACCTCTCGGGCTACTCGGGTCACCTCGGCGGCGAACATTGACAACTGATCGAGCAATCCGTTGACGGTATGCCCCAATCGGGCGAAGTCGCCTCGCAGCAGCTGGTCGGATACCCGTGAGGACAGGTCGCCCTCGGATACTGCGGCCAGTACCCTCGCCAACTCGGTGGTCGGCCGCGTCAGGTCGTCGATCAGGCCGTTGATCGCTTCGGCGGCCAGTGCCCACCCGGCGTCGCCCTCATCGGCGAGCCGCTCGCCCGTCCGGCCCTCTTGGCCGACCGCCTCGCGGACCCGGACCAGCTCGCCGACCAGCGATTGGTTCCGTTGCGCGATCTGGTTGATCACTGTCGCGATCCGGCCGGGAAGGCTGGTGTCGGTGACCGCCAGGCGACGGCGGAAGTTGCCGTCGCGAAGCTCCTCCAGCACCTGGAGGATTCGCTCCAGCGCGGCGGGATCGACCGGGTCAAGTCGGCCCGGAGACGATTGTGCGGCCGACACGGGCTGCGCGCTCACGATGAGCCTCCTAGCGGCATCACGGTCTAAACACGGTGCTTATGGCCCGCAGCGTGCCACGATTGGCTGCAGGTTTCGACCTGGGTCGACCCTGGGCACACCGGCTGGGGACTACCCTCACCGCGACACGCGCTCGGATCGGGGAGGAGATGTCGTGGCATCCGACGTGGACCCGGTTGCCGAACTGCTGGTACCGGGGCTGCCCCGACTGCTCGACAACATCACCCAAGCCTTGATCGTGCAAGACGAGTCGGGTCGGATACAGCTGCTCAACGCGGCCGCCCGCCGGCTGTTCCCAGATTTGCACCTCGGCGATGATTTCAAGCGTAGTGGTGAGTCCTTCGTCGCGGAATCGGGCGGTCGCCGGGTCAGCGGGCGGCTTCGGCGGCTCGCCGATGGCTGGCACGCCTGGGTGGTCAGCGACCAGGACTTCATTCTGGAGGCGAGCCGGGAGCTGGCGTCCGGGGAGGGCCGCGACGCGGCGGCAGCACTGCTGCAGCTGGCCGTTCCGGTGGTGGGCAAGCAGGCCGCCGTGCTCCTGCCGGCGTCGAGGGCCCGGATGTCCTGGTGGAGCTACGCCGATGGGGCGCGGGAGCCCACTGCAGGAGTCGCCCGAGCACCGGCCCCGCGAACGGCCCCGACACTGGCCGGGGCGCTGCGCGGGGTCATGGCGGATTCCGTCACGCTGCCGGTCGAAGAACTGCCCGCCCTGGCCGCGGTGCTGGGGCCCGACGTCGCCGAGCGAGCGCCGGTCGTCGCGGTAGCGCTGCGCGGACCGGACCGGGTCGAGGGATTGCTGATCGTGGTCCGGCCCATCGCGGAGGCGTTGCTCGCCCAGCTGGCGGCGCTGGCCGGCCCGACGATCGGGGCCAGCCGCCGGCGACGCGAGCAGGCCAGGGCGCTTACCCAGCTGCAGGCCCCACTTCTGCCCCTGCGGGCGGGCGCGCTACCGACGGTGCCCGGAGTGCAGTTCGGTGTGGCGTACCGGGCGGCGGGTGAGCTGGCGGTAGGCGGTGACTTCTACCTGATCCGTCCCACGCCGGACGGGGGCGCGCTGTTCGGACTCGGCGATGTGTGTGGCAAGGGTCCGGAAGCCCTCGCCGAAAGTGGTCGGGTGCAGCACTCGCTGGCCGCCCTGATGGTGATCGAGCAGGATCCGACCCGGTTGCTGTACCTGCTCAACCGGGCACTGCTGGCCGCCGGGCGGACCGTCTTCACCACCATGGTGCTCGGGGCGCTGCAGCCGACCCCGGCGGGTTGCCGGCTCACCCTCGCCACCGGTGGCCACCCCGCGCCGATGGTGCTGAGCGCCAGCGGTGCGGTCAAGGAAGTCGGACTGCTCGGAACGGTCGTGGGAATCCTGCCCGACGCACGTTTCGGCCGGACCTCGATCACGCTGGCCATGGGCGAGACCTGCGTGCTTTACAGTGACGGCGCCACCGAGGCCGGTCGCGGCTTCGGAGACGATCAAGAGCAGTTCGGGCCGGCTCGGCTTGCGGCCTGCCTGCGTGACTGTGCGGGAATGACGGCGCAGGCAGTGGCGACCCGCGTCGAGCACACCGTGCACAGCTGGCTCGGCCGCAACGACGGTGACGACCTTGCCGTACTCGCGGTTCGCGCCGGCGAATCCAGCCTCGACCCACCGGGTGATGGTCTTCGGTGAGACGCCGGGCAGGATCGTTGCCATCTTGTAGGATGGTGGTAAGATGGTCTCTGGATGATGGAGGGAGGGTGGATGGCTGAGGTAGACAAGAGCGAGAAGATCACCATCAACGTCGGACTGGTCGACCTCGGCCAGATCGATCTGCTCGTCGACGAGGGTTTCTACGCCAACCGCACAGACTTCATCCGCACGGCGATCCGGCGCCAGCTCGAGAGCCGGGCAGCCGCGGTGAACGACACGGTGGCCCGCCGGACGTTGACGCTCGGCACGCACCACCTCAGCCGTCGTGACCTGGAACAACTCCGCAACGCGGGGCAGACCGTCGAGCTGCGCGTCCTCGGGCTGGCGACGGTTGCCGACGATGTCAGCCCCGAGCTCGCATTGGCGACGATCGCCTCGGTCGAGGTCCTCGGCGCGTTCCGGGCGCCGCGGGCGGTCAAGGCTGCCCTCGCCTCACGCACCACAACCTGAACAGCAGCAATCGCACGACACCGGCCGGTGGCCGGTCGACCTCAGACGTCACGCCCCGAAGGGACTCCCATGGACGACCATCGCATCGCCGGCATGTCCGAAGCACTGAGGCTTACCCGCGCGGGGCAGCTGACGGAGGCGTGCGCGCACCTGCAGCGCACCCTCGGTAGCGAACCGCTCGCCGGGCCGGGCAGCCACCACGGCCCGCTCGACAAGCTGCGAGCCGTCCTGACTCGTAAGCCGGGCGCGGGTGCGCCCGGCGCACTGGCCGATCTGCCCACCGCGAGTCCCAGGACCGCGGATCCCGCCGCACCCGGCGGCGCGATCCGCCACCTGAGCCATACCGAACCGGCCGGGACTCGGAGCTACGATCGCTACATCCCCAGCGGCTACACCGGTGCTCCGGTGCCCCTGGTCGTGATGCTGCACGGCGGCAAGCAGAACGCCGCCGACTTCGCTGCCGGCACCCGGATGAACGACCTCGCCGAGCAACACACCTTCATCGTCGCCTACCCGCAACAGTCCACCGCGGCCAACAATGGCGGCTACTGGAACTGGTTCTCCCCCGCTGACCAGCAGGCCGGCTCCGGAGAGCCGGCGATCATCGCCGGCATCACCCGCCAGATCATGGCCGACCACGCGATCAACCCCGCCCGGGTGTACGTCGCCGGGCTCTCGGCCGGCGGCGCGATGGCAGCGGTGATGGCGGCGACCCACCCGGAGCTCTACGCCGGGGTCGGGGTGCATTCCGGGCTCGCCTACGGCGCTGCACACGACGTCGCATCGGCGTTCGCCGCCATGCGGACCGGCGGTTCACCGGCCCCGGCCTGCCGAGTGCCCATGATCGTCTTCCACGGCGACCGCGACCAGACCGTGGCGCCGGTCAACGCCGAGAACCTGGTCGCCGCCCGGCTGGCCGCGGCCGACACCTCGGTGTCGGACACAACGCACATCGACGGGCGGATCGGCCATGCCTGCACCCGGACGGTGCACACCGACGCCGACGGCGCGATCCTCGCCGAGTCCTGGACGGTGCACGGCGGCGGGCACGCGTGGTACGGCGGCAGCCCGACCGGGTCCTACACCGACCCGAAGGGTCCCGACGCGTCCGCCGAGATGGTCCGGTTCTTCCTCGCCCCAAACCGAAGGCCCTGAACAACGGCGCGTAGCGGCCCAGCCGCAGCGCAGTCTGGATGCAGACTGCGGTAAAAGTGGCCCGAATTACCGCAGTCTGCATCCAGACTGCGACGGAAGAGACGTTCTGGCCAGCCGGCTGGCAGGGTGTCGGTTGTGGACTGGTGCGCGTGGCACGATGATTACGATCAGCCCGATTCTGTGCTCGGGCGGCGACTGCGGGTTGTTCAACGGCAGGTCTGGACGGCTCTCGACGACTGCCCGCCAGGCCCGTTGCGGGTGGTCAGCCTGTGCGCCGGTCAGGGACACGACCTGCTCGGCGTGCTGGCGCGGCATCCCCGGCGCGCAGACGTGACCGCACGCCTGGTCGAGCTGGATCCGCGCAACGTGGCGCTGGCGAACCGGGCGGTTGAGTCCGCGGACCTGCGTCAGGTCGAGGTCGTGATGGGCGACGCCGCATCCGCCCGGCACTACAACGGACTGGTTCCCGCGGAGGTCGTCCTGGTCTGCGGAGTCTTCGGCAACATCACCGACGAGGACGTCGAGCGCACTGTGGCGCACTGCGCCCAGCTGTGCACGAAGGGCGGAACCCTCGTGTGGACCCGGCATCGCGAACCGCCGGACCTGGTGCCGTCGATCTGCCGTTGGTTTGAAGATGGCGGCTTCGAGCGGCTGTGGTTGTCCGGCCCGGACGAGGGCTTCGGCGTCGGCGCGCACCGCTTCACTGGTGAACCGCAACCGCTGGATCCCAGCGCCCGCCTGTTCACCTTCATCGGATCCGACGTGCTGGCTCAGTTGAGAAAACCGAGCTGAGTCACGCAGCTTTCCTAGGTAGCCGGTCTCGGGAACCAGGTAGTTGCCACTTGAATCTCGGAACTTTTCGCGTCCGGACTAAGTAGCTGCGAATGAAATCACCGTATAGCGCGGTGTCGGAAGTTAAGGGTTAATGCATCTTGTCAAGCGATCTTCTTCCGGCCATGGTTGCGTTTAGCCGAATCGACACTGCCGTCGATGGGTGCGCTAATGCCGGCGCACCGGGCTCCCTAAGGAGGATTTGATGACTGACGCACTCAGCTTTTCCGAGATTGACGGCCAGCAGGTGGAGCTGCTTCCCGCCCGTACCGTCTTGTCCCTGTTCAACACCGGTGGCTGCGGGGATGGCGGCGGTGGCCATGGGGGTGGCCATGACGGTGACGGCGGCGGCAGAGGCGGCAACGGTGGCTACGGTGGCGACGGCGGCACCGGCAGGGGCGGCCTCGGCGTCAACCTGTTGAACATCAACCTGTTCGGTGATCAGGACAACAGCGCTGGTAGCGGCTACGGTGGCGATGGTGGTGACGCCAACGGCGGCAACGGCGGAAACCACTACAGCTGAGTTGATACCGCTGGTCATGTCGGGTGCTGTCAGCCAGGGACGGCGCTCGCGTGCGGGGTGTTCGCGGGGGAGGGTCTCGTTGCGCGGCGGCGGCCCAGGAGGGCTGCCGCCGCCGAACGGGCGGCGCGGCCAACGCCAAGGGAGACCACGTATGACCGGACGGCTCACCGCGGCCGAGGTCGATGTGCGACCGCTCGTCGAGGCCGATCTGGCCGACGCCGACCAGATCATGCGGCTGGCCTTCGGCACCTTCCTCGGGTTGCCCGACCCGATGGCGTTCATGGGCGACGGGGATTACGTGCGCAGCCGATGGAGAGCTGATCGGACCGCCGCGCTGGCTGCCGACGCGGACGGCAAGGTCGTCGGCTCGAACTTCGCCACCCGGTGGGGCAGTGTCGGGTACTTCGGCCCGCTGACCGTGCATCCCTCGCTGTGGGACCGCGGTATCGCCCGCCGGCTGCTAGCTCACACGATGGAGATCATGGACGGCTGGCGGCTGAGCCACTGCGGCCTGTTCACCTTCGGGCACAGCCCCAAGCACATCGCGCTCTACCAGAGCTTCGGTTTCCTGCCTCGGTTCCTCACCGCGGTGCTGTCCGCGCCGGTCTCGCCGCCGGGAGTCCCCTCGGCCGAGTGGACGGCGTACTCCGCGGACCCCGACCGGCCCGGTCGGTTGGCCGACTGCGCGGTGCTGACCGACACCATCTATCCGGGGCTCGACGTGAGCCGTGAGCTGACCGCCTGCGACGAGCAGGGTCTCGGGGACACGGTGCTGCTGCCGGGCGGATCGGGCTTCGCCGTCTGCCATGTCGGGCCGGGCTCGGAGGCGGAGAGCGGGACCTGCTTCGTCAAATTCGCGGCGGCGCGCGCGGCCCCCGACTTCGACCGGCTGTTGCGGGCCTGTGAGGCCTTCGCCGCCAGCCGCGGGGCCGTCCGGCTGGTCGCGGGCATGAACACCGGCCGTCGCGACGCCTACCGCAAACTCCTTCAACGCGGGTTCGCCGCCGACCTCATCGGCGTCACGATGCACCGTCCCGACGAGCCGGGATACAGCCGTCCGGATTCGTACGTGATCGACGACTGGCGGTAGTGCGGGGTCAACCCGCTCTGAGGCCGCTTCCGGCGACGCCACAGTGGCTGTTAGGGGTCAGCGGATTCCGCGGGCCGAATGAGAGGGCGTCAAGGTGGGCGACGAGAACTGGATAGATCTTGCTGATGCCATCGGCGATTTGCGTGCGCAGTTGTCGAAGACGCGCCAGGCCGCGTTGGGGAAGGATGTTCTGTTCACCGTAGGAAAAGCGGAAATCGAGCTGGAAGCCGAAGCCCGCAGGGAAGCCGGCGGGGGCGGTGGCTAGGTCAAGCCGCTAGAGACGAGAGCGAAGTTATTCTAGCTCGTTTTCCTGATAGCGATCAAGAAGAGGTTTGATGTAATGATGACGTCGACCATCAGTTCGTGACATTGGGCGTGGGCTGGGCGGGGTCACGAGTCGCCGCCGCGTCGAGCAGGGGCTCGATACGCTGGGATGGGCCTGGTGAGCCGAACAGCGCACCGACTCCCCAGTTGGCACCGATGCGCCCCCAGTCCGCGGCCTGCTCGGCGCTGTCCACCGGAGCGACTACGTCGACCCCGGCACTGCGGATGATGTGTACCAATGCCTGCGTCGCCTGCGACAGGATCCGGGACGGATCCTCGGCTAGCTGCTGGGACGCCGGCTCGGCGATTCGGAGCACGCACACCGAAAGGTCCTCCACGCAGCGTAGCCCGCGGATGCCGCCACCGAAGTCGTAGAGTCCGGCGCGCATGCCCAGCTCGGTGAGCACGCGCAGGTTGTCCTCGGCCTGCCCGCCACCTTCGTCGACGAGTTCACCAGAGACGGTGCGGATGGCTGTCACCGGTGCCCGCAGCTCCAGTCCGGGCGGTGCCAGGCCGGTCTCTCTCAGGACTGCTCTGACCCTCGCCACCAGGTCGGGGTCCTGCGCCTGGGACGGCGTGAGATCGATCATCACCGGCGGCACACAAGCACCGGAGCGCTGCCGCCAGGACACGGCTTGCTGAGCAGCAGTCCGCAGCAACCACTGCCCGATTTCGTGTACGGCGCCAGTGCGCTCCGCGGCCTCGACGCACTGTTCGTTGGAGAGCATCCCGAGCTGCGGATGCTGCCAGCTCAGCGCTGCCTCGATGCCTACCAGCCGGTCACCGTTGAGTGTGACCACCGGCTGGTACGTCACTCGCAGTTCGCCGCTCTCCAGGGCGCCAGGTATCGCCGCGGCCAGCTGGAGCTTGGCCCGGTTCGCGGCATCGATCTCCGGGTCGAACAGTGTCCACTGCCGCTTGCCTCGGCCGCGGATGCGCCGCAGGGTGGCGCTGGCGGCACGCATCATTTCCTCGGGCTTCGCCCCGGCGACCCGGCGCGCCACGACGCCGATGGTGGCGGTGACCGCCACCCCGATCCCGTCGATGTAGAAGGGTTCGGCCAGCTCGGTGTTGATGATTTCGGCAAAGGCACCGACATCCCAGACCGAATCCCCGGGTTCGATGAGGATGGCGTACTCATCGGCGCCGAGTCTGGCGACCATCGCCTGCCGGTCGGCGACCACCCATTCCAGCCGCCGGGCCACCACATCCAGCAGCTGTTCGCCGGCCTGATGCCCCAGCCCGTCGTTGATCGCTGAGAAGCCGTCCAGATCGAGGTGCATCACCGTGACCACGGCCGACGGGTCGAGCTGCCCGAGAACCTTTTCCAGATGAGTGAGGAAGTACTGCCGATTCGGCAGGCCGGTCTGCACGTCATGCAGCGTCTGGTGGAGCAGCCGCTGCTCGATCAGGCGCAGATCGGTGATGTCGTCGATCATCGTCACGATGGCCTGGGGCACCCGCTCGTCGTCGAGCAGCACCGCGGCGTCGAGGTAGATCACCGCGGTCTCGCCATCGGCAAGGCGTATCGGGAAGCGGACCCGGAACCGCGAATCCCGACCGGTCGCCAGACCGCGGTAATGCTCTTCCACCGTGGGCCGGTCATCCGGTGCGAACAGCTCGGTCAGCTGGCGGCCCAGCAGTTCGCCGGGGGAGTACCCGAGAGTGGCGTCCAGAGACCGGTTGGTTTGGACGATCCGACCGTCGGGTTCGCTGATCGCGATCGCCACCGGAGACGAGTGAAACACCCCCCGGAAGCGTGCCTCACTGGCGGTCAGTTCTTGCTGCGCCTGCCGGCGCGCGCGCAGTCCAGCCCGATAGATCTCGTCCTGCTCATCAAGGCTGCGCTCGCGCAGCGCGGTGGCGTAACCGGCGGCCAAGTCGCCGGTCAGCCGGGCGACTCGACCGGTGACGTCGGCTCGTCGGGGGATCTGGTCCAGCAGGTCCGGCAACCGCTCGACGATGAGCGTCACCGTCCTGCCGAGCGTCTCGGGGCCGGTGAAATGTGCGCCGACCAGGTCGACGCCGATCCGGTGCCCGACCGACGAGTCGAACTCGACTGCCAGCGCCGCCTCGACCAGCTGATGGGTGAGCCCGAGCAGGTACGCCACGAGCTCCTCAGGTCCCATGGACACGTAGCTCGCGCCAGCGATCTCGGCTGCCCATCGCCGGGCGAACACCTCGCGATCCGCGCGACTCATCCTCGGCGACCTACCCCCTACCGTCTCCTGCACTGTTCGTCAGCGGCTCTCACTGCCCCGGCTTGGGTGGTTCCTCGGTATTGGCTGCCACCGAGTCGCAGAAGCGGCATCTTACAACTACCGGGCACAGCTCGGTCCGGCTATCTGCCGTCGGTCGGGTGGCGGATCAGTGGGAGACCGGTTGCGATGCCAATGTCTGATTTTCCGGTCGCGGTTCGACATACACATATCTTCCGCCCCGCAGCCAGGACGCGATCGCGGCAACCAGGCAGGCGACGATGGCAAAGCCGAACGCGACGGTCAACCCGTCGGAGAACGGTGCGGAGATCAGCGCGGGAAAGAACCCTCGGCCGGTCAGATAGGCAGCGTGTCCGGCGGGCAGTTGATGCAGCACGCTGGGCCCCAGCAGGGTCTGGATGGGGTTGTAGCCGAGCAGGGAGGCGAACAGCACCGCCACCGGCGGCAGTGCCGCCACCTGTATCGCGTCCGCCGCGGGTACGCCTTGGGCGATCAGACCGGCGGACATGGTCTGCGGCAGGGACCGGGCCAACCCGGAGATCATCAGGCTGAAGAATATCCCGATCGAGAGCACCATGGCCGCGTTCTGGAATGTGGTGCTCATCCCCGCGCCGACCCCGCGCCGGTTGGCTGGCAGGCTGTTCATGATGCCGGCCCGGTTCGGTGAGGCGAACAGACCCATTCCCGCGCCGTTGAGCAATAACACCAGGGAGAACTCCCAGTAGTTGAAGTTCACCGGTAACAGCGCCAGCCACCCGAAGCTGATGGCGGCAATGATCATTCCTCCGGTGGCGAATGATCGTGCCCCGAACCGGTCGGACAACCAACCGGACACCGGTCCGACGGTGAGGAAACCCACTGTGAGGGGCAGCATGTAAATGCCCGCCCACAACGGCGTCGACTCGAAGCTGTAGCCGTGCTGGGGTAGCCAGATTCCCTGTAGCCAGATGATCAGGATGAACATCAGGCCGCCGCGCCCCAGCGATGCGAGCAGGCTGGCCACGTTACCTGCGGTGAACGCCCGGATCCGGAACAACCCCAGCCGGAACATCGGTTCGGCGACCTTCGTCTCCACCACGCAGAAGATCACCAGCACCAGCACCCCGCCGCCCATGGCGGCCAGCACTCCCGGATTGGTCCAGCCCATGGTGTGGCCGGCATAGGGCTGGATGCCGTAGGTGATCCCGACCAACACCGAGATCAGACCCACCGCGAAGGTCAGATTGCCCCACCAGTCCGACCGCGCCGGCTGCCGTATCCCGGTGTCATGCAATTTCAGGTAGGCCCACACGGTGCCGAACAGCCCCACGGGTACGGAGACCAGAAACACCAACCGCCAGTCGATCGGGCCGAGCACCCCGCCGAGGATCAGGCCGAGGAAGGAGCCGGCGATTCCAGCGACCTGGTTCAGGCCCAGCGCCAGCCCGCGCTGCTCGACCGGGAATGCATCGGTGATGATCGCGTTGGAGTTGGCCATCAGCATCGCGCCGCCGACGCCCTGCAATATCCGCATCACGATCAACCACAGGACCCCGGCGGTGCCGTGCATCCAGGTCACCGACAGCAGCACGGAGAAGACGCTGAAGACCGCGAACCCCGCGTTGTACATCTTCACCCGGCCGTAGATGTCGCCCAGCCGACCGAAGGTCACCACCAATACAGCGGTGACCACCAGGTAACCCATGATCAACCACAGCAGCAGGCTGGTATTGCCCGGTTCCAGCGGGTTGACTCCGACGCCCCGGAAGATGTCGGGCAACGCGATCAACAGGATCGACGCATTGATCGTCGCCATCAACACGCCCAATGTCGTGTTCGACAGCACGATCCACTTGTAGTGCGGGTTGGCGATGGCGGGGGCGTCGGGCGCGTCGGGAGCCTGCCGCCGCCGCGCGCGGCCCGCCGCTGACGATGTCGTGGCCATGGGTACCCCACTTCCCGAACCCGGGCGTAAGATAGATGCTTAGCCAAGCTAATACTACAGCGGCGGCCGGACGAAAGAGCTCGGGCAGCCGGCTCAGCCTGGTGGGGTTACCCCACGGCAGGAGTAGCGGCCCGGCTGCATAACGTGACATAATCAGCGGTCCGCAACCACACCATCTCGCCGGAGACGGCCATGCCCGACGCGACTCCAGTCCCGCGCTCGCACGAGCCGGCGATTTCCGGGGTCGTCAGCCGCCCGATCCTGGTCGGCTACGACGGGTCGGCGCCGAGCCGGCACGCGCTGGCCTACGCCGCAGGTATGGCACGCCGGATGGCTCAGCCTCTGGTGCTCGCCCACGTCCGGCCGACCCCGACCTGCTACTCGATCGACTACGGCTTCACCCCGCCCGCAGAAGACCCCGCTGACCTGCTGGACTGGCTGCGCGCCGAACTCTACGAAACCATCGACACCACCGGGTTGACCGTGCAGCTGGTGCAACGCTGCGGCGACGCCGCTCGCCAGCTCGCCGAGTTGGCCGCTGACACCCGGGCCGACGCGATCGTCCTGGGTGCGCCCGTGCGCTGGGTGCATCGGATCGCGGGATCGGTACCCGTGTGGCTGACCCGGCACGCGTGTTGTCCCGTCGTCATCGTGCCTTGACGTCGCAGCCGGTCAACGCTCCACACCCTGCGCACAGCCTGTGCACACCCGCGCCATCAATCCACACGGTGGCCCACACTCCGTCCACACCATGTTGATACTTGCCCCGCGGCGCTGCCCCTACGGTGTCCCCTCGTGAGCCAAACGCCTATCTATGACCAGATCCGTGGCGAGCGCATCAATGCTGATCTCCCGGCCGCCGGATCTGAGCCGCCGCCGGTTGATCCCCCAGACCAGCCCCGCTTCCCCATTGGTGGGGCGGGTCCTGCGGTGTTCGCCCGGCCACCGGAAACGGGAGCTGATCGGGCCGCGGACTGGTCGTGGTTCGCCGCGGCCGACCCAGCGGTGCAGGCCGCGGCGAACGCGACGCGGCGACAGAACCCGTAGACCAACAGACGTTTACTGTGAGTTGAGGCAGGGTAACTACCTGCAACCGACGTTGCGCCGTCGGTCGGATATCAGGCGAGACACTTCAGGGAGGGGAGCACACGATGGGTATCGGAGACAAGATCTCGAACAAAGCCGAGGAGCTGAAGGGCAAGCTCAAGGAGGCCACCGGCAAGGCCGCTGGCGACGAGCACCTCGAAGCCGAGGGCAAGGTCGACCAGGCCGAGAGCAAGATCAAGCAGGCCGGCGAGAAAGTCAAGGACTTCTTCCGCGGCTGAGCCCCCCGCCCGGCCGGACGGAACCTCCACCCCTCACCGCCCGGCCGGGCACCCCTATCGGCCGGGCACCCCTATCGGCCGGGCACCCCTATCGGCCGGGCACCCCTATCGGCCGGGCACCCCTATCGGGAGGTCGTCATGGCATCAGCGGCGGAGCCGTCAGGCAGACTTGATGCGCCTGCACGGTCCGCACGGAGTCAGGGCGATCAGGACCAGAGCCGCTTGCTGCCGGTGCTCGCGGTGGAGCGGGCGCTTCGCGCGGTGCTCCTGATCGGAGTCGGCCTGATCTTGCTGACCCATACCCACACCGACTGGGCTGAGCCGGCACGGCGCTTCGCTGAGCAGATCGGGCTTGATCCGAGCCGCAACGAGACCGGCCGGCTGGTCTCGCGGTTGGCAGGGCTCGGGCCGCGGCAGACCCAGCGATTCGGGTCGATCTCCATTGGGTACGGGTTGTTAGAGGCGGTCGAGGGCTACGGTCTGTTCCGCCGCCGACAATGGGCGGAGTACCTCACCGTGGTGTCGACCGCATTGTTGCTCTTCCCTGAGGTCCAGGAGCTGTTCAAGCATCCCACCGGGCTCAAGGTGGGCGGCCTCGCGCTCAACGTGGTCATCGTCGCATACCTGATCATCCGGTTGGTCCGCCGCCGTCGTTGACGTTCACCTTGTCGTGTCGATGTAAGCTGGTGTCGCGACGTCTGGCATCGAGAGGCTCGCACGGTTTACGGCACGGATCTGGGCTAGCCGAGCCAGGAAGGGCGCAGGCGCGGATCATGGGTGCAGCGTTGGACGTGCGCTACCGCCCGGTACGTTCAGTGATCGCACTGGATACCCCGGAGGAGTTGCGTGGCCCCCATTGATTCCGTTGAGACGTCGGGTGGTGCTGAGCCATCCGGTGACGCTGGCGAACATCGCGGTAGCCCCACCGCCCGCCGCATCATGTTGGGCGCTCGGCTGCGCCGGCTGCGGGAGGCCGCCGAGATCTCGCGGTCCGAGGCGGGCTTCGCAATCCGTAGTTCCGAGTCGAAGATCAGCCGGCTTGAGCTCGGCAGGGTCAGCTTCAAGCCGCGGGACGTGACCGATCTCCTCACGATGTACGGAGTGACGGATCCCGAGAAGCGCGAGGCGTTCCTCGAGATGGTCAAGCAGTCCAACGAACCGGGCTGGTGGCATCGCTATACCGATTCCGTGGCCGACTGGTTCCAGGACTACCTCGGGTTGGAGGAGTCGGCCTCCCGGATCCAGACGTGGGAACAGCAGTTCGTCCCTGGTCTGCTGCAGACCGAGGAGTACGCCAAAGCGATCGCCAGTCACGGTTGGTCTCCGTTGGCGGGCCAGAGCGTGCAACGCCAGGTCGGGGTGCGGATGCGGCGACAGGCGCTACTCGGTCGGCCCAATCCACCCAAGGTGTGGGCGGTCATCGATGAATCTGTCCTACGCAGGCCGATCGGCGGACGGCGGGTGTTGCTGGCGCAAATCGAGCATCTCCTCGAACTCACCAAGCGGCCGAACGTAACCGTACAGGTGGTGCCGTACCAGTTCAGCGGGTACGCGGCCGAAGGCTCGTTCACCATGCTGCGCTTCATGGAACCAGAGCTGCCGAATGTGGTGTACATAGAGCACCTCACCGGTGCGCTTTACCTGGACAAACGATCAGATACCGAGCTGTATGGCAGGGTCTTCGATCGGCTGACTGTGGACGCACACACTCCTGACCACACCCGGCAACTGATCATGAAGGCGGGTGCCGAGCTATAGCCGGCATCGCACTCAAGATTGCGCTTAAGGTTTGCGGCCGACCGCTCCTGCGATGCAGTATTGGACGGGGTCCAGGGGCTTGATCCGCGGGCCGTCTGGCCACCAGTTCACGCATTCGACCAGGCCGGGGTCGATTAGTTCCAGACCCGGCAACATGCCCTCGATCTCGGCATTTGTGCGGAACCTACCGCTGCCCATCGGACTGTGCATAAACAGCCGTTCCATCTTCCGGGCGAGCTCGCTCAACTCGGGAGTGGTTTCGGGGTCGAAGAAGTGGCTCAGTGCCACGTAGGAGCCCGATGGCAGGGCATCGATGTACTCGGCCATGATGCTCTGCGGGCTGCGCTCACCGTTGTGATGGTGGAGTGTCCCAATCTGGAACAGTGCGATTGGCTCGGAGAAGTCAAGGTACTTGCGCACGACCACGTCGTTGACGATTTGCTCTGGCTCGAAGATGTCGGCCGCGCTGAAATGGGTCTGCTCATTTTCCTCCAGCAGCGCCCTTCCGTGCGCGAGCACCACCGGGTCGTTGTCGACGTACACCACGCGGGACTCTGGATTGATCCGCTGCGCGACCTGGTGTGTGTTCTCCGCAGTGGGCAGCCCGGACCCGCAGTCGAGGAACTGGGTGATACCGGTCTGACTGGCGATGAAGCGGGTTACCCGGATCAGGAAATCCCGGTTGTCCACGCCCAGCAGGGGGACCTCCGGCGCGACCTGGGCGACCTGCCGTAACACCTCTCGGTCGATCTCGTAATTATCCTTACCGTTGAGAGCTGCGTCGTAGACTCGGGCGATGCTGGCCTTGGTCGTGTCGATATAGGCAGGTACGGCATCGTCCGACAGCGGGGCGTCGGTAGCGGGCATCGAAGACCTCACAGGCGTTGGGGTAACGAACTGGGCGCAGCCGAGCCTAGGAGGACGGCGGCCCGCGGTAAACCGTGGGTGCTCAGAAGGTGTGCGCCAAGGCCGCAGGCGTGGTCCGCTCCGCGGCGGCCTCGCGCCATCCGATGGTCGAACCTGCCTGCCCGTTTCGTGCGGATGCACGTGCATTGACGCCTGCAGGGGCACCGGCTACCGTATGCACGTGCAGGTGCACTACGTGTAGAGAGGATGGTTCCATGTCGGAGTCAGTTCGCAACGGCATATCGGCCGCCGATCTTGCTGGGGTCACATGGCGTAAGAGCAGGCACAGTGGCCAGCTCGGCAACTGCGTGGAGACCGCAGCACTGGCTGATGGCGACGTCGCAGTTCGGAACTCTCGCTATCCGAGTGGTCCAGCGTTGATCTTCACCCGCGATGAGGTAGCTGCCTTCTTAGCTGGCGCCAAGGACGGCGAATTCGACGATCTCGCCTGCTGAGTGAGCGTTAACGCTGTGATGTGCACTGGCGATCGCCGCGTCCTCTCCACCCCAACATCGAGGGTGGCGCGGTGAGTGATACCTACCGGCGGGGGGAGTCGGGTGCCGGTGCGGCGGCGGTTATGGCGGACCCGGCAGTGATGCTGGTCCGCTATCGAGCCGGTTTGACCGGCCAGACCGCCCGCACCGTGCATCTGGTTTCGCTCCGGGACGGTTGTGAGGCGGGCGTGGTCGGCACGTTGTGCGGGGCGCTGATGAGTCTTGAGGTCATTGAGACTGTCGCAGCCGGCCTAGGCGTGCCCTGCAGCGCCTGCGTCATTCATCACGTAGGAGCAATGGCTCCCGCCGCGGAGTCGCGGCCCATCCAGGTCGGCAGCAGCCACGTGGACGGGCCGGACCGCTGCGGGAGCAGCGGAGCTGGTCAGCCGGACCTCGCCACGTACCAGGCATGGGGCTGGCCGGTCACTCAGCAATGTGATCAAATAGGGCTGAGCTTGGAGTGCGAAGCGGCGGCCATCGCGATCCCGATCCAGCTCAGCACCGAACTGATCCGGATCCTCGCCGCGCGACACTGCGCCCCGCCGGTGCTTGCCCACCCAGACGTTCCCGAACATCACATCATGCTCGCTGGGGAGAGGTATGGGGTCACGCTGCCGTGGCCACCCGGCGCGCACCAGGTCGCCGGTGCCCTCATGCTGCCACCCACCATGACGCCCCGGGGACCGATCACCTGGATACAGCCGCCGAACGAGGACTCCTTGCGGTCGTGCCGGGAAATCGACATCTTCGGTGTCTTACGCACCGTAGTTCATCGGATGGCGAAGGCGAGCGCCCCACCAGTACACGCGAGACCGACCACCATCCAGGTCACCTAGTCGCTGACCACCCCGCTCTGGAACCGCCGGATCGGTCCCACCAGCCCGGTTCCGGGTTCGAAGCCCCGGCGCAGCGGGCAGGCTGTGGGACTATGACCACAATCCGGTCTGAGCTGCCCAAGCCGGTGGCGCCCATGCTCGCGTCGCCCGGCGAGCCACCGTCGGGCCCTGGCTGGGCCTTCGAGTTCAAGTGGGACGGCGTGCGGGCGCTGGCCGCGACCGCCGGCGACCAGGTGCGGCTCTACAGCCGCAATGGCAACGACATCACCGGCGGGTATCCCGAGCTGGCCGTGCTCAGCGGGCTGGTCGGTGGCCGACCGGTGCTGCTCGACGGGGAGATCGTGGCGCTCGGCGAGGACGGACACCCGGATTTCGCGCTGCTCCAGCAGCGCATGCACGTCCGCGCCCCGAGCCCGTGGCTGGTGGACCGCATCCCGATCTCCTACTACGTGTTCGACCTGCTCGAGCTGGACCGTCGCCGGCTGCTGTCGCAGAGCTACCAGCAGCGCCGGGAACTGCTCGCGGAGCTGGCTGTCGATGGCGTCTCACCGCGGGTCCGGGTGCCGCCGCGCTACACCGACATCGACGGCCGGCAACTGCTCGAAGTGGCTCGCCTACACGGCCTCGAAGGCGTGGTCGGCAAACGGCTGAGCTCGCGGTATGAGCCCGGTCGCCGCTCGCCGGCCTGGATGAAGACCGCTCTGTGGCGCACCCAGGAGGTCGTCGTCGGTGGTTGGACGACCGGGCAGGGTCGCCGGGCCGGCACCCTCGGCGCGCTACTGCTGGGGGCCTACGACGACGACCGAAGGCTGCGCTACATCGGCGACGTCGGTACCGGATTCACCGACCGGATGCTCAACGACCTGCCGGTTCGCCTTGCTGCGCTCGAACAGTCCGGCAGCCCGTTCGACGAGCCGGTGCCCCACCAGCACGCTCGCCGGGAGCACTGGGTCCGCCCCGAGCTCGTCGGCGAGGTCGAGTACCGGGCGCTGACCCCGGACCGCCGGCTGCGTCACGCGGCTTGGCGCGGCCTGCGCCCCGACAAGGACCCGGCTCAAGTGATCTTGAGCTGAGCTGCGCGGGCTGACCGGCCGGGAGTTGGAGGTCCTCGGGTTGCTCATCGAGGGCTGGTCCAACGCGCGCATCGCCGCCGCGTTGGTGATCGCGCCACGGACGGTGGCCGCCCACGTGGAGCACATCCTGGCCAAGCTCGGCGCCGGGACCGCCCTCCGGCCGGGTGTACGCCGGCCCGGGTGCCACTGTGTTGATGCGGACAGGAGTTGCGTGCCGACCAGTCGTCGGTGCACGGATCACGAACTCACTGGACACCGTGAGCCGAGCTGTGGCTCCAAGTCAGGACAGCGAGCAGACGGCCGATTTGGGCTACGGCGGTCGTGAAGCTCGGCGGTCGTCCATTTGGCGAGCTTCGCCCAGCGCTCGCGTGGCGCGACGACCTCCGGGAGAAGGGCGGCGCGCTCGACGGCGTTCGGGCCTTGCCGGCAAAGGGAAAGAAACTTCTCGTTCCGCGGCTGCATCCGTAGGCCGATGGGACATCCTCCCGGGCCAACGACGTGTACCGCCGTACGTGGTGCACCGCCGCTTCACGAGAAGGTTGTCAGTTCCCAGCGGACGACGAAGGCAAAGGCAAGGAGTTCTCACTCCTTGCCACTTTTAACGTATAGCGCACCGGGGGGCTTGCGGCAAGACCCGGGTCGGGCCGCAGAATCGGTGGCCGGACCTAGAACGGACGAAGACATGGGATCACGACGTGCGTGTGTTGTTGTCGACGGACGGGGGACGCGGTGACGAACCGCTGGTGGGACTGGCGGTGCGGTTGCGGGCGCTGGGCGCGGAGGTGCGCGTGTGCGCGCCGCCCGACTGGGCGGGGGGAAGGCAGCGAGAGATGAGGACGTGCCGAACAAGAGGTTCGACACTGCGCGAGACGCCGGTGATTCGACCGGCCAGTGCAGGGCAACGGAGCACGGCTGCCTCGGAGGTATCGCGATGATCGAGCAGTCCGTGTTGGGTCTTGGAGAGGTTGACGAGATGCAGGTCGCGGTCGTTGGCGGCAAGGGTGCGCACCTGGGCGGACTATCGCGGATCGACGGCATCCGCGTGCCGGCTGGCTTTTGCGTGACGACGGACGCCTTCCGGCGGATCATGGCGGAAGCGCCGTCGATCGACGATCGGCTCGATCAGCTGTCGCGCCTGAACCCGGACGACCGGGAGGCGATCCGCACGCTCAGCGCGGAGATCCGTCGGACCCTCGAAGAGATCGCCATCCCTGGCGATCTCGCGGCGGCGATCACCCGCGCTCTCGCCCAGCTCGGCGAGCAAGCCGCCTACGCCGTCCGATCCAGCGCGACGGCAGAGGACCTGCCGACAGCCTCCTTCGCCGGCCAGCAGGACACGTACCTGAACGTCGTAGGGCCGGCCGCGATCCTCGGGCACGTCAGCCGGTGCTGGGCCTCGCTGTTCACCGAGCGGGCCGTGACCTACCGCCAGCGCAGCGGCATCGACCACCGTACGGTCCACATGGCCGTGGTCGTGCAGCGGATGGTCTTCCCGCAGGCGGCCGGCATCCTGTTCACGGCCGACCCCGTCACGTCCAACCGGAGGGTCGCCTCCGTAGAGGCCAGCTTCGGCCTCGGTGAGGCCTTGGTCTCCGGCCTGGTGAACGGGGACGTCTACAAGGTGCGCGACGGCGAGGTCGTCGCCAAGGCGATCGGCACCAAACAGCGTGCGGTTCACGCCTTGCCGGCGGGCGGGACGCAGGAACAGGCGATCGACCCGGAGCTGCAGGACCAGCCTGTGCTGACGGATGCGCAGGTCGTGCGGCTCGCGCAGCTCGGCCGGCGGATCGAAGCGCACTTCGGCCGCCCCCAGGACATCGAATGGTGCCTGGTCGACGACGGCTTCCAGATCGTCCAGAGCCGGCCGATCACCACGCTGTTCCCCATCCCCGAGTCCGGCGACCGGGAGAACCACGTCTACGTCTCCGTCGGTCATCAGCAGATGATGACCGACCCGATGAAGCCCCTCGGGCTGTCCTTCTGGCAGATGACGACCCCCGCGCCGATGGCCGAGGCCGGCGGCCGCCTGTTCGTCGACGTCACCCAAAGGCTGGCCTCGCCGGCGAGCTGCGCCGGCCTCCTGGAGGCCCTGGGGAGAGGCGATCCGCTGACCGGGGACGCGCTGCAGACCATCCTCGACCGCGACGGCTTCATCCGGCCGCTCCCTGACGAGGGTCCCCCCGGGCCACTGTTTGGCGGCGCGCCAGCTCCGATCGAGACCGATCCGGCCGTCGTCACCGAGCTGATCGGGCGCAGCCAGGCATCAATCGCCGCCTCGGAACGCGACATCCGGACGAAGTCCGGAGAGGCGCTGCTCGACTTCATCCAGGCGGACATCGGCGAGCTGAAGCGGATCCTGTTCGATCCGCAGAGCCATCAGGTGTTCATGTCGGCGATGGAGGCCGCGTGGTGGCTCAACGATCAGCTGCAGGCGTGGCTGGGCGAGAAGAACGCGGCGGACACGCTCACGCAGTCCGTGCCCCATAACGTCACATCGGAGATGGGGCTGGCGCTCTTGGACGTCGCGGACGTGATCCGCCCGCATCCGGACGTGGTGGCGTTTCTGCACCACGTCGAGGACGAGGGTTTCCTGGACGAGCTGGCCAAGCTCGCGGGCGGGCGGGAAGCGCGAGACGCCATCGAGGCGTGGCTCGACAAGTACGGCATGCGCTGCGTCGGTGAGATCGACATCACGCGGCCGCGTTGGAGCGAGCGCCCCTCCACGCTCGTGCCCGTGATCCTCGGCAACATCAAGAACTTCGAGCCGGGCGCCGGCGCGCGGCGCTTCGAGCAAGGGCGGCAGGAGGCATGGGCGAAGGAACAGGACGTGCTGGAGCGCTTGCGGGCCCTGCCGGACGGGGAGCGGAAGTCCGAAGAGGCCAAGCGGATGATCGACCGGGTGCGGACCTTCATCGGGTACCGGGAGTACCCGAAGTACGGCATGGTCAGCCGCTACTTCGTGTACAAGCAGGCCCTGCTGAAAGAGGCCGAGCGCCTCGTGCAGGCCCACGTGCTTCGTGAGAAGGAAGACATCTTCTACCTGAGGTTCCCAGAGCTCCACGACGTCGCGCGCACGAACCACGTGGATGACCAGCTCATCTGCCGGCGCAAGGACGCGTTCAGGTCTTATCACGCGCTCACGCCGCCCCGGGTGCTCACATCGGACGGCGAGGTCATCACCGGGGCGTACCGACGCGACGACGTGCCGACCGGTGCCCTGGTCGGCCTACCGGTCTCCGCCGGGGTCATCGAAGGGCGGGCCCGCGTCATCCTGGATATGGCGCAGGCCGATCTCGAAGCGGGCGACATCCTGGTCACGGCCTACACGGACCCCAGCTGGACGCCGCTGTTCGTGGCGATCACGGGCCTGGTCACGGAGGTGGGAGGCCTGATGACCCATGGCGCAGTGATCGCACGGGAGTACGGCTTGCCGGCCGTCGTCGGTGTGGTAGATGCCACCCGGCTGATCCCCGATGGGCAGCGGATCCGCGTGCACGGAACCGACGGGTACGTCGAGATTCTACCTTGACTGATCATACCGAGAAGGCTCATCCGTAGTCCGGCCAAAACAAAGCTAAGCAGTTGATCTTTCTGGGTCAGCGGTCGAATAAGCCGGGCTCGGATATCACGGCGGCACACTCGACCGCAACGCACAGCGCAGCACCGGGAGTGATCTCACCGTGTCGCTGGACGATCTCCTGCCTCTCGTCGCGGGCAACGCGAACCGCCAATAGCGACAGAAGATTCGAGATCGAATGCACTCTTCTGCCGCCGAGCGCGGGTTCAACAGCCCTCGCACGAACCGTCTGACGGGAATGACCGTGGCGCGCGGCGTGTTGATCGTGGACGTGGCAGACGAGACCGTAGAACTCAGCCCCACGGATTGGGTGCAGGCCCAGACGAGCAAGATCCTTGAGACCGGGACCACAGAGGGCATCGAGGTGCTCGGGTCGCCGATCGTGCTACTGACGCTGCGCGGCGCGAAGACCGGCAAGCTGCGCTACACCCCGGTCATGCGGGTGGAGCACGACGGCAGATACGCCATCGTCGCGTCCAAGGGCGGCGCCCCAGAGCACCCGACCTGGTACCACAACATCAAGGCCTACCCCGAGTTCCCGCTGCAGGACGGGACCGTGACCAAGGACTACGTCGCGCGCGAGGTCGAGGGCGCTGAGCGGGCCGAGTGGTGGGAGCGGGCCGTGGCGGCATACCCGCCCTACGCCGAGTACCAGAAGAAGACCGACAGACAGATCCCGGTGTTCGTGCTCGGCTCGAAGTGACGGGCAGGGCCGACAGAATTTCGACTATGTCCTCGCCCCCTATGTCGTCTCTGGCACCTGACGCCGACCGCCCTGTAGGGCCGATGAGCGCGTTTTGAGGAGTGACCTGCCGCCTCCTCCGTCATGGAGTGAGGATAGTGTGGCACCACGCCCTGCACCCTGTAACCAGTCACCGATTACACCGTCCGATGACGGCCTGGCTCGCTGGCCTCAGTTCGGCGGGCCGGCTGCCAGTTGGACAGTGGCCGGGTGCTGCTGGCCCGATGGATCCACCCAGGCTAGTTGCACTGAGTCGCCGGGGTGGTGGGCGGTCAGCAGGGTGGTGAGGGTGGCGGGCGAATCGGCCGCCGCTGTGTCTACTGACACGATGACATCTCCTGCGGTCAGCCCGGATTGCTCAGCCGGTGAACCGGGCGTCACGCCGGCGACGAGGGCGCCGGAGGCGACAGGGCGGCGCCGGATCCTGAACCTGCAGTGCTGGCCTGGTCTTGCGCCGGTATTCGGTTGTTGGACCAGGACGCCGAGGATGGCGGTTGGTCTGATGTGGATGGTGGCCGAGGTGCTACCGGATTCGATCTGTGTGCTGATCGCGATCGCGTCGTTGATTGGGATCGCCAACCCCTCGCCACCGGAAGACCGCGACTGTGACCCGGCCGAGCCGGCGGTGTCGACACCGATCACCTGCCCGGCAGTGTTCACCAGCGGGCCCCCGGAGTCTCCGGGCCGCACCTCAGCCGCGACCTGAATGAGCCCGGTGAGCTGCTCAGAACCGCCTGTGTCGTCGCTGACTGTGACTGTCTGGTTCAGGGCCGACACGGTGCCCCCCGTGATGCTGGGGGTACCACCACGACCACCGGCGTTGCCGATCGCCGCGATCTCATCGCCGATTGCGGCGCCGCTGGAATCCCCGATCGAGGCGGTCTGCAAGCCGGAGGCACCTTGTAGTTGGAGCACCGCGATGTCATGACTGCGGTCATAACCGACCACGGTGGCCGGGTAGGTCTGGCCGTTGCCGACGTCGGTCACACTGATGCTGGTGGCCCCGTTGATCACGTGATTGTTGGTGAGCACTTCACCGGAGGAGCTGAGCACGATCCCGGTTCCGGCGGCTTGGGCGTTCGGGTTGCCCAGCTGGGTGTTGATGTCCACCAGGCCGGGGTCGACCGTGGCCCCCAGCGCCGAGAGGTCCGGCGATCCGCTTGAGGTACCGGACGGGCTCGGCGGTGACCCGGCGCGCGGCGCCGGCCCGTGGTGACCTACCCGAGACGCCCACCGAGGCAAACCTGTAGGAGGCACCGAGGAGGCCGAGGCTGGCGGCACCCACGAGGGCGGAGCTGCCGGCGGCCACGAAGGCGGAGCTGCCGGTGGCGACCACGGTGACAAGGGTGCCGATGGCGCCGACGAAGCCGAGGACACCAGCGAGGCGGAAGCGATCTGCGGCCCGGTGCGACTCACGCCGTAGGCCACCACGGATAGCAGTGTCACGAGGAGTAGGACGGTCAACATGCTCAGCGGGTGACGTCTGAGGGGGCGTGGAGCTGGTGGGGGCCAGTAGCCGTCGATGGAGTCACCGAACAGCGGAAGGTTCGTCACTGGCCTGTTCCAATCTTGAGATTGTGCACGAACGCGGTACCGTGCGGGATGATCGGCATATATCCCGACGCCCGCGCCAAGAAGAATTCACGCACCGCTGTTGATACACAGTTGCCCGGCGCACCAATGTCACGTCAGTGACATTGCCCCCCGAATGTGAACAGGAGGAGTCGAGCAGTCAACCAGCAGATCCCGACAAACCCCACTAGGGATGACGGTGCAAGCGAAAGAGATCGTTCACAGCATCCGACCGCTGTAGGAGCGCACCACCTCGGGTTAGTACTCAAACGGGCACTGTTGCATCGGCGGATCACCGCAAGCGGCAGGCTGGGCTGATGTGTCGTCGTCTCGCCCGTGTGCCCGAGGCGAGGTCTGGTTTCGCCGGTTTCCGCTTCCCGCCGGAGGTGATCATGGTGGCGGTGCGATGGTACTTGCGCTACGGACTCTCGTACCGAGACGTGGAGGAGCTGCTGGCGGATCGGGGTATCGAGATTGACCACGCGACTATCTACAATCACGGGCGCCTGAAGGCTCGCCTGCGGCCGATGCGCGGCCTAAAACGGCTTCGCTCGACACGGGTGATCAGTGCCGGGCACGCGTTCGTGCAGAACCTCTGTCGCGGCCACTACGTGTCGATGGCGATGTCGCATCGGCTCCCGGCCGCCTTACCGAACTCGCCCGTGCCATCTGATCGAGCCAGCACAGCGGAAAATCTAGCCTGCTCCCGCCTACGCAACAGACCCGTGCGAGGTGAACAGTCGGCGCGGGATCGATGGTGAGCGATGTCACTCGCATCGTGGTGCTTCACAGCTCGGACACAGGAGTTGTCCAGGTCAAATCCAGCGTGGGGGTTAATCCTCGTGAAGCATGAGCGTCGATATCGATGAGCCGGTCAGGCTGCCCGTAACGGGGGGCGGTCGTACGGTCCTGGATATTGTTGTCCCGGTCTACAACGAGGAGCAAGATCTCGAGCCGTGTGTACGGACGCTGTATAAGCATATGCTGACGACGTTCCCGTACAGTTTTCGTATTACCATCGCCGACAACGCCAGTGTCGACGATACACCGGTGATTGCCTCTCGGCTGGTCGCTGAGCTTCCAGAAGTCTCGGTCGTGCGATTGGAGCAGAAGGGCCGTGGCCGGGCGCTGAAAGCGGTGTGGTCGGCGTCGGACGCCCAGGTTCTCGCCTATTGCGATGTGGACCTGTCCACCGATCTCAACGCGGTGTTACCCCTGATCGCGCCGCTGATATCGGGGCATTCGGACCTGGCGATCGGGTCCCGCCTGGGCCGCGGCTCCCGGGTGGTGCGCGGCGTCAAGCGAGAGGTGATCTCACGCTGCTACAACCTCATCCTGCGACGCACGCTGGCTGCCGAATTTTCCGATGCCCAGTGCGGTTTCAAGGCGATCCGGGCTGATGTGGCGCATCGGTTGCTGCCGTTGGTGGAGGACCCGGGCTGGTTTTTCGACACCGAGTTGCTGGTGCTGGCCGAGCGGGCCGGGTTGCGCATCTACGAAGTACCGGTGGACTGGGTCGATGACCTCGATTCGAGTGTCGATCTGGTCGCCACCGCGGTGGCAGATCTCAAGGGTGTGTGGCGGGTCGGTCGGGCGTTGGCCATCGGCGCGTTGCCGATCTATGAGCTCGGCACCCAGCTCGGCCGCCAGCAGCCGGAGACGCCCGCGCCGGGTGCGCCGACTGCGATGACCGGCCAGCTGGCCCGGTTCGCGGTGATCGGGGTGGTCAGCACCGTGGCCTATCTCGTGCTGTACCTCGCGTTGCGCGGATCGATGGCGGCGTCCTGGGCGAACCTGGTCGCCCTGCTGGTCTGTGGAATGGCGAACACCGCCGCGAACCGGCGGATCACCTTCGGGATCCGCGACCGTGACCGTGCCGCCCGGCACCAGTCCCAGGGCCTGATCGTGTTTGCGCTTGGACTCGGCCTGACCTCGGGCGCGCTGGGACTGCTCGCCATGGTGGCGCCAGGAGCGGGACAGGCGGTCGAGGTGGCCGTACTCGTACTCGCCAACGCCGTCGCGACCGTATTGCGGTTCGTGTTGTTCCGCTGTTGGGTGTTCCGTCCCACTCTGCGACCCGCCGCCCCGACCCGCGAGCCATCCGCTCAGATCGCAGCCTGACGCCCGCACGCCCGTCGCATTCGCCCGACAGTCCAAAGGACAGTTCCGTGACCATCACATCAAGCCGCACCGGCCAGCAACCGCCCTCTGGTTCTGGTCTCGCCGACGCACCTACCGAAACCCCGGGGCGCATCCGACCCCGCTGGGAGCTGCCCGGGCTGGCCGTCCTACTCGTCGGCACCGGCGTGCTGTACCTGTGGCAGCTCGCCGGCAACGGCTGGGCCAACACGTTCTACGCCGCGGCCGTGCAGGCCGGCACCAAGAACTGGACCGCCCTATTCTTCGGCTCGCTGGACTCCGGCAACGCGATCACCGTGGACAAGCCACCCGCTTCGCTGTGGGTGATGGCACTGTCCGGGCGGATCTTCGGCTTCAGCTCGTGGAGCATGCTGGCCCCGCAGGCGCTGATGGGGGTCGGCGCCGTCGCACTGTTGTGGGCGGCAGTACGTCGTATCAGTGGCCCGGGCGCCGGTCTGCTCGCCGGCACGGTGCTCGCGCTGACTCCAGTAGCGGCGTTGATGTTCCGGTTCAACAACCCCGACGCGCTGTTGGTCCTGCTCATGGTGGCCGCCGCGTACTGCACGCTACGAGCCATCGAGAGGGCGGGCGCCCGCTGGCTGCTGGCCGCTGGTCTGCTGATCGGGTTGGGCTTCCTGACCAAGATGCTGGAAGCGTTCCTCGTCGTTCCCGGGCTGGCGCTGGCCTACCTGTGGGCGGCGCCGGCGTCGCTGGGCACCCGGATCAGGCAGTTGCTCGCAGCCGGGTTCGCGATCATCATCGGAGCGGGGTGGTGGCTTCTGGCGGTGGCGCTGTGGCCAGGGTCGTCGCGGCCCTATATCGGTGGTTCGACCGACAACAGCCCGCTGGAGCTCGCATTCGGTTACAACGGCCTGAACCGGATCTTCGGCCAGGGCCGTCCCGGGGGCGAGGCCGGACCCTTGCCTGCTGGGGGTGACCTGCGCCGGGGCCTGCCGGGTGGCGCAGGCGGGCTGTTCGGTGGCCACACCGGACTGACCCGGCTGTTCACCGGCAGCTTCGGCACCCAAGCCGCCTGGCTGTTGCCCGCGGCGTTACTGCTACTGGTCGTCGGGTTGTGGCTGACCCGCCGCGCCCCGCGCACCGACCTGACGCGGGCGGGTCTGCTGCTGGGCGGCGGCTGGGTACTGGTCACCGCCCTGGTGTTCAGCTACATGAGCGGCATCATCCACCAGTACTACACCGTCGCCCTGGCTCCCGGTATCGCCGCGATACTCGCAATCGGCGGCCGCGAGATCTGGCAGCGACGCCGTACCTGGCCCGGTCGGACCATCCTCGCCGTCGCGACCGCCGGCACCGCGGTCTGGGCGCAGACGATGCTCGGTTGGTCCCCGGAGTTCCTGCCCTGGCTACGCTGGGTCGTGCTGGTTATGGGGGTCATCGCCGCGGTCGCCTTCCTCGTACCGCGCAGCGGTCCCCGCTGGCTCGCGGTCGCCACTGCCGTTGCCGTGACGGCGGGTCTGATCGCGCCCACGGCCTACGCGGTCGAGACCGTAGTCACCCCGCGATCGGGATCGCTGGTCACCGCGGGACCCCCAACCATCCAAGGCGACGCATTTGGGCCGGGCGGCTTCCCAGCCGGATTCCCCGGGATGAACAGGCGTGGCAGTGAAGGCACCTTGCCGCGCGGATCCGGCGGCATGGACGGCATGGACATCGGCGCAACCAACACCGAACTCGTCGCGCTACTGAAGGCAGCGCCCACGAAGTGGTCAGCCGCGACGATCACCGGTTCCAGTGCGGCCTCGCTCGAACTCGCCAGCGGCACCGCCGTGCTCGGCATCGGTGGATTCATGGGCTCCGACCCCTACCCGACCCTCGAGCAGTTCAAGTCCTACGTAGCCAGCGGGCAGATCCGATACTTCCTCGCAGGTCCGATCTACGGCGGACGGTTCGGCGGCGGCTTCCCTGGCACGCCAGAGGGCGGCTTACCCGGCGGATTCCCCGGAGGCGACGGCGGTGGCCCGGTTCGCGGGGGACCAGATGGGTTCGCCAACGCAACGGGCACCCAGATCAGTCAGTGGGTCAGGGAGAACTTCAATGCCACCACCATCGGCGGACAGACCATCTACAACCTGTCCCAACCCAAAACTTGACCAACGGACAAGCCACGGAATTCGCGTCACCACCCACAGCGACGACGCTCACCGAGATCGAACTCGCCCGACGTGTTGTCGCCATCTAGCAAGAACTCGCGACCAAAGATCGTTCACATCCATCCGAAACGTGCCCTCAGATAGCCGCCCGCGACGTCGGCGTTCGACCTGCCTTTTGGCTGCCACCTCGACCAGCGTGAACGCTGTTGTGCTTCCTCTTCCTCTCACTCGAGCTGTTCGAGGCCGGGCATAGCCGGATTGACCACCGCTACCCGCTCGCTGGCGTGGCTGTGCCACCGGATCGCAACTCAACCCTGGCCGGCGACACCACGAAACAGAACAAGCAGGTCAGCCCGACCCACCGTCCCGGAGTACGCCGCAGCGCACGGGTGATCTGCGGTCCTGTCCGCAGCGTTGAGTGCCCGCGCCGGCAACGAATGTCATAGATCAGCTCGCCGATATTGCGTCTGACGGAGTCGAGTCGGGTCTGTGCCTCCTCCCGGTCGTCAGAGACCGAGGCCACGTCCTGCTCGACCAGGCGCAGCTGAACAGCCCAACGAGCTGGCGTTATTTGGTAGCCCTCAGTCGAGGTGATGGTGAGGCTGCCCCTCCACGGCCAGTAGACCGCGTCGGCAACGACGTCGCCGCAGCCTGGGCACGTCAGCTGTTTGCTCACTCCTCGGAGCACTGGCTCCCTCACAGGCCTGCCGGTCTGCCGTTTTGAAGCGCCACACATCCGGTGGGTTCAATGGTGATACTGCCCTGCGGGGGGAATCGCGGATACAGCTGTTGCCCGTCAGGGTTCGAATCGTTCTCATCGTGGAATGTGCGGCGGTGCTGCTGGTGGTCACGTGACCTTCCTGAGCCTGCTCCCAGGTTCCCGAGCTCTACAGCAGGGTCGGCCTGCGGCTGTGGCACAGCTCTACTGTTGAGTTCGGGAACTCAGGCGCACCTGGATGCGTGCCTCGCAGTCACCGATGGGGCTGGCATGCTGATTGATATACCCGGCGAGCACACCGCGACGTGGCCGGGTACACCTGCCTGAGATCAGTAGGCGAGCAGACTGGGGGCCAGGATCAGATGAGCGACCGTGTACCGACCGTCGCCGATCGTCCCGCGCTGCCGCGGGTGGTGGTGCTCGGGGCTGGATTCGCCGGAATGAACGCGGCACACGCGCTACGCGGAGTCGATGCAGCCGTCATCGTGCTGGACAAAAACAACTATCACACCTTCCAACCACTGCTCTACCAGGTGAGCACCGGCTACCTGGCGGCCGAAGAGGTCGGTACGGCCCTGCGGACGATCTTTCGTCGGCAGTCGAACGTGACCGTCCGGATGGGCGCCGCGGTTTTGGCACACTGGGCAGACCGCAAGTTGTCCCTACATGACGGCTCCACGGTGGAGTTCGACTATCTGATTCTGGCCGCCGGTGCCGAGACGAACTATTTCGGCATCGCGGGTATGGCCGAGCACAGTTGGCCGCTGTACACGCTGGACGACGCGGCTCGGCTGCGCATGCACCTGCTCAACCGCCTCGAGGAGGCGGCGGCGACGGCTGACCACGCCGCCGAGCCCATCACATCGGTGGTCGTCGGCGGTGGTCCGACCGGGGTGGAGACCGCAGGGGCGCTCGCCTCGATGGGACAGGAGCTCGTCGGCCCGGACACCGCACTGCGGGTGACTCTGGTCGAGGCCGGACCGCGGTTGCTCGCCGCGTTCAGCTCGCGGTCGTCCCGGCGAGCCCTGGAGGACTTGCGACGTCGAGGCGTCGAGGTACGCCTGGACGAAACCGTCGATAGCGCCGACGCCGGCGGCGTGACGCTGGCCAACGGGCACCGGATCGACACCGACACGGTGATCTGGGCCGCCGGGGTGCAGGCGAACCCGCTAGCCCGCGCGTTCGGGCTGGAAGTCGACCGGCACGGGCGGATCCTCGTCGACCCGACGCTGCAGGTGCCCGATCACCCGAACGTGTTCGCCGCGGGCGACATAGCCGTCACCACACCTGAACGCGGCGCAGCACCGCCGATGCTGGCGTCGGCGGCGATCCAGACCGGCCGGCACGCCGGCGAACAGGTCGCCCGGCTCATCGCAGGCAGCCCTTCGACCAGCCCTTCGACCAGCTCACCGACGCCGTTTCGCTACCACGACAAGGGGATCATGGCCGTACTCGGCCGTGGTGACGCGGTAGCCGAGCTGCCCCTGCGGCCAGCCGCAGGAGGAACCAGCCGATACCCGCTGCGGTTCGGCGGCCTGCCCGCGTGGCTGCTCTGGCTGGGCGTGCACATCGTGTACCTGATCGGATTCCGCAACCGGATCAAGGTCCTGCTCGACTGGGGATGGAGCTACTTCACCTCCCGCGGCGCCGGCGCCATTCTCGTCCACCCGCCGGACGCACGACAACGCATTCAGTCCACCTCGAACAGCGGCTCGTCGGCCGAGCGGATGTCGTGACTGGGCAGCCCGCCGGGATGCTCGCGGCGGACCCGGTCCAGGCAGGCCAGCGCGATCCCGAGGTGCCGGCGTTTGCTGGCCTCGTAGAACGCCGACGCGTTGGCGGACAGCTTCGGTGAGGCGTGCAGCGGCTTGTCCGAGACGCACAGCAGTGTTGCGTTGGGGATCCGGTACCGGAACCCGTTGCCGGCGATCGTCGCCGATTCCATGTCCACCGCGGTGCTGCGCGAGGCCCGGATCGCCGCGAGAGTGCTGCCCTGGTTGAACTCCCAGTTGCGGTTGTCTGTGGTGTGCACGACGCCCAACCGGTACTGCGCCTCGGCGGCGTCCAGGGCGTCGAGCAGGAAGGTGTTCAGCCGGTGGTTCGGGATCACCGGCACATCCGCGGGCAGCACCCCGTCGAGCACGTGGTCCGCGCGCTGGTACGCGGTGGCGACCACGAAGTCGCCGAGGTCTTGATGGTTCCGCAGGCCGCCGCAGTGCCCGATCATCATCATCGTGTCCGGCCGCAGCACCGCGAGGTGGTCGGTCACGGTCTTCGCGTTGGTCGGCCCGACGCCGATGTTCACCAGGCTGACCCCGTCACCGGCGGGGGTGTGGTGGTGCCAGGCCGGCATCTGCACGCCGTCGCGCGCGGGGCCCTGCGCGTCGGGGAACCGTTCCCGGAACGCCTCGACGTGCATCGTGTAGTTGGTGAACAGCAGGTGCCGCTCGAAGGACTCCGCGGGTGTGCCGCAGTAATGCGAGAGCCGGTCCAGCGACAGCGCCATGCGTTCCGGGCCGAACAGGAACAGCTTCTTCGCGCGCAGGTCGAAACGGTCCTCGTCGAGCGCGGCGAAGAAGTCCGGGTCGTTGAAGGCCACCGCCCGACGTGCCGGGCGGACCCGGACCCGCGCACCCGCGCGCAGCAGCGAGGACAGCTCACGGTGCAGGTAGCGCCGGATCGCCCCCGGCCGGGCGAACTCGCCGGTGATCCGCGGGTTGTGCGCCGACCAGGGACGGACCACGTCGATCGCCGGGTACCAACCGTCGGCGTCCACGGCGTCGAGCGCATCGAGCAGGCCGCCGACCGCGTCGTCGATTTCGCCGGGTCCGAGGCCGGCGCCGTCGGACTGCACCTCGACGTGACTCACCGGGCCGGTCTATCCCCGCCGGGCGAGCACGACCGTCAACGCGCCCAGTGCGACACCGGAACTGGCGGCACCAATGACGGCGACGCGCTGCAGCCGGGGCAGCTCGCGCCACGAGGCGACGGTCGTGGCCACGTCGACCGCGTCGCAGAATGACCCGGCGACGGTCCAACCCAGCAGCCCACGCCCGTTCCCTCGAAGAGATGCGAGCAATGCGCCGGCACCGAGCGCGATGTCCCGGCCACCCGCGGCCCTGCCCAACACCACTGCCGCCGGGCCCGCCGCCCCGGCCGCACCCACCCACGTCCGCGCCATCAGCGCCGGCCGTACCAGTGCGACGACGCCGATGGCGACCCGTCCGGTCGCGAGCGCCGTCCCGCACAGTCGAGCTAGCGGCACCATGTCGACTCCTTGGATTCGATCACGCTGCTACCTTCCCATGGCCTCGTCAGGCTGATCTGCTCGGAGGTGACGAGCTGACCGCGCTGCGGGTATACCTGCCCCATGGCTGGCGGCGCGCGCGATGAGTGACCAGCACGAGCGCCTGCAGGCATACCGCGACAAGCGCGACTTCTCGGTCACCGCGGAACCGGCCGGGTCCGCCGCGCCGGCGGGCCAGAGCCGGTTCGTCGTGCAACGTCACAGAGCCCGCCGCCTGCATTACGACCTGCGGCTGGAGGTCGACGGGGTGCTGGTCAGCTGGGCGGTGCCGAAAGGGCCGACGCTGGACCCCAAGGCCAGGCAGCTGGCGGTCCACGTCGAGGACCATCCCCTGGAGTATTTCGACTTCGAGGGCATCATCCCGAAGGGCGAATACGGCGGCGGCGACGTCATCGTGTGGGACTGGGGGACCTGGCAGCCCGCAGAGACTGAGGATCCGGCACGGGCCATCGAGCGCGGGGAGCTGCACTTCGACCTGCAGGGCGACAAACTGGCCGGCCGCTTCGTACTCATCCGTCGAGACGAGGGCCGGCCTGGCAAAGAGCGGTGGCTGTTGATCCACAAGAACGACGACCACGCACGGCCCGGATGGGATCCGGAGGATCACCCCCTATCCGTCAAGAGCGGCCGTACCAACGGCGAAGTCGCCGCTTCGCCCGAGTCGCTGTGGCGTGGTGACAAGCCGGCCGCCGAAGCCTCGGTTCCGGTGGCCCAGGCACCGGCGTGGGATCCGCCGACCGACGATGAGCTCGCCGCGCTGGACGCGCTCGGGCCAGCAGGCCGGTGGGCCGTGCAGGGCCGTGAGGTCAAGCTGACCAACCTGGACAAGGTGCTCTTCCCCGGGCGGGGAGAGGAGCCACCGGTCAGCAAGCGCGACCTCATCCGCTACCACGCCATGATCGCCCCGTTCATGCTGCCCTACCTCGCCGGTCGCCCGGTGAACTCCCACCGGTACCCCGACGGCGTCGACCGCCCGGGATTCTGGCACAAGGAAGTCCCCAGCCACGCGCCGCCGTGGCTGACCCGCTGGCACCGGACGGAAGCCGACCCGGGAGAGGCACAGTGCTACGCCGTGATCGACAGCGTTCCCGCTCTGGTCTGGTTGGCGAACTTCGCGGCGGTGGAGCTGCACCCGTGGACCTCGCGGCTACCCGACGTGCGGCAGCCGACCTGGGCGCTGATCGACATCGATCCGGGCTCGGGCAGCAGCTTCGACGACGTGCTGGTGCTCGCCCGGCTGTATCGGGTCGCTTTGGAGCACCTCGGCGTCGACGCGATGCCGAAGGTCACCGGCCAGCGCGGGGTGCAGATCTGGGTCCCGGTCCGCGCTGGCTACACCTTCGCCGACACCAGAGTCTGGGTCGAACAGGTGTCCCGCGTCGTCGGTCGTACCGTCCCGGAGCTGGTCAGTTGGGAATGGCAGAAAGACCGCCGGGAAGGCCTCGCGCGGCTGGACTACACCCAGAACGCCATCAACAAGACGCTGGTGGCCCCGTTCAGCGCTCGGCCCGCAGCCGGAGCGCCGGTGTCTGTCCCGGTGGCCTGGGACGAGCTGCAGGATCCCGAGCTGCGGCCGGACCGCTGGACGATCCGCACCGTGCTGGACCGGGTGCGCCGTACCGGGGATCCGCTGGCCCCACTCGTCGGCCGGGCCCAGGAGCTGCCGGCGCTATAGCCGTTGTCCGGTTCGCTGTTGTTCGGCTCGCACGCGCCGCAGCCGGTCGCGCCACCAGGCGGCTCTCTGGGGGTCGGTCAGCTCGTAGAGGTCGAGCAGCGCGGAGTCGGGTGCGGGTGGCCGGCGCGGGACCGCAAGGTAGCCGTCGACGGCGCGCAGCGAGCCGGGCCCGCCGACCACGTCGCCGTCCAGCAGGGACAGCGTGCCGAGCCCGCAGGCGAAGTCCAGCTCCGGCAGCGCCCCGGCAAGCGCGAGTTGGGCGGCGAGCCCGATGCTGGTCTCCACCGCGGAGGACACCACACACGGCAGCCCGGCGGCCTCGGCGACCTGCAACGACCGCCGCACCCCACCCAGCGGGGAACACTTGAGCACCACCACATCGGCGGCCCCCGCGACGGCCACCCGACACGGGTCTTCGGCGCGGCGGATGGACTCGTCGGCGGCGATGCGCACGTCGACCTGGCGGCGGACGGCGGCGAGTTCGTCGATGGTGCGGCACGGTTGTTCGACGTACTCCAGACCACTCGCGGCCTTGTCCAGCAGGCGGATGTGGGTCACCGCGGTATCGACGTCCCACCCCCCGTTGGCGTCCACCCGGATCGCCCCGCCGGGGCCCAGCGCGTCGCGGACCGCCTCCACCCGTGCCAGGTCCTCAGCCAGCGACTCCGGGTGGTCAGCGACCTTGACCTTGGCGGTTCGGCACCCCGAGCCGGCGGTGATCTCGTGGGCGTGTTCCGGGCCGACTGCCGGGACAGTGCAGTTGATCGGGATGCGCTCGCGCACCGGGTGTGGCCAGCCGATGGTGCACTGCTCGATGGCGGTGGCCAGCCACGGCGCGGCCTCGGCGTCGCGGTAGTCGGCGAACGGGCAGAACTCACCCCACCCGGCGGGCCCTTCGATCAGCATCCCTTCCCGAACGGTGATACCCCGGAAGCACATGCGCATGGGAATGGCGTACCCGCGGGCGCCGTCGAAATCGACCGTGCTGATTCCCTGTGGGCTGCTCATCAGGTGCTGATGTCCTCGTCTCGGTGGCGGCTGCGGGAAGCTGCTGCGCAGCGCTTCGGCGCGGTGCGCAACGGCAGAAGCAGATCGACTTCGCGGCACGATCGTAGAAGTTGTCTCGCGGGCGGTGTCCAAGTGATCGCCCCATGGCCCCGCCGTTACTGTCAGTGAGGACTGGGTAAGGACTGTCGCGCTGTGCGTAGTTGCCGCAGCTGGCAACTTCTCGCTCGGGCGATGCGTCCGGCGTTCTCGTCGGCGATGGTCTTGTCGGCGGCGAACGCGGCGACGAGTGCTTGGAGGGCGAGGTTGTTGACTGCGCGGGGGTAGCCGCGGCTGGTTTGGTGGATCAGGGCGGTGGCGTTGTCGGAGAACAGGGTGTCGCTGCGCCCGGCGAGGGTGAGATGGTGGCGCAGGTAGCTGGTGTTTTCCTCGCTGGTCATGGGTGGCATGGCGGAGCGCAGCCCGATGCGTTGTGGCCCGCGCCGCCGCCTCGTCATCTCTGCCCGCCATCAGCGGTGCACCTCCTCGATTCACGCCCGTCCGGCTGGTCCGGTCGGGTGAACGCCGAGGATCACGGCAAGATCACCACCGCATACAACGACCTCGGCACGGTGGCGGCGCCGACCAACAAGGTCAACACGACTCGCCCAACCCGGACTCGATCCGCACCCTCAACGGCGCCAAACCGGCACTACATCGTTATCCTCGGCGGCGGCTGACACCCGGCCCGGGCACAGAGTTTCTCGTTTGAGAAGCTTTCGATGACGCCCGCGCGTATTTGCGGGGTACAAGGTCTTGACGTGGCGCATATGAGGGAGCCACCATAGAGCCGGAGCGATCATTGTGGTGAGGGGTGGCTACACATTGTGGTTCGGCAGGCGTGGTGTGCCCGTGCTCGGCTTGTTCGCCGCCCAGGTGGGCTGGTCGCTGTGAGCGCTGAGGCAGCTCGCCGGTCACTACCGAGTCGTCCGACGATGGGTGTCGTGGGGGGTAGTCAACGGTCGGCTGGCTGGGCGAGTCACGCCGACCCTGGCAGGGCTGCCAGGAGTCTGTGGGCAGGTGTTCGGCTTTGTCGGCGGTGGTTGGTGGCGAGGTGCGGCGCATCCTCGCTGAGGGTGAACGATTCATGAGGGAAGGAGAGACCGGTTATGATCTTGTGGTGGATTGGTAATATCATTTTGGTCTTCGTGGTGCTGCCCGTCGTGGTGGTGTTGATGAAATCTATCGTCGCGCCGGTGGATCGAATCCGGGAGACGGTGGATGACATTTTGCATAACGGCGTCATTCTGACCGGGGAACTCGACAATGTGCCAGAGCTATTGGCTGTGACCGACGGTGCAGTCAGGGAGATCTCCATCGGCGCGACCCGCTACGTGAAACGCGTTGGTCATCTGCTGGGCGCATTGGGCGTCTAGCGAGCTATTGACTTGAGGAACACGTCCGAGGAATAGGAGGAAGTCATGCCCTTGGCTGCGTGGGTCACGTTGCTCGCCGTTGCGTTGGTTGTGGCCGTTGTCGGCGTCTCGTTGCTGAAGGTGATTTTTCAGTTGAAGCACGTTGCTTGGACGCTTGGTGCAGTTATCGTGGGAGTCAACGCAATCGCCTATCAGACGAGGACCGTGCCCGAGGTCTTGCCTTCGGTCAACGCCAACCTCGCGCCGGTACGATCTATGGCAGAACAGGTTTAAAAGGACACCAGCGCCGCTCAGTGCTACAGGAAGTTGGTTATAACCGCTACAGAAAGGAGGTCTGCGGGATGATGTTGCTTGCAGAACAGGCGCCCGGGCCTGGTGAGGCACATTTGTTCGGCTGGTACCTGGGTTTCGCGATCGCGGCCGTTGTGATCTCCGTGGTGGTCGCATTGGTAGCACCGATACTGGTGCTCGCCGCGCGGATCGCCCGTCAGGCTCCACAGATCAACCAGGCCCTGCAGCAGTCATATCGGAACACGCTCCCGTTGGCGGCTCTACGACAGACGATCGACCATGCTGAGGTCATCATCGGAGGTCTGGAACGCGGACGAGCTAGGCTCGGAGGTTAGCAATGGAATTCCTACTCGGGTATGCCGGTGCACCTGATGGATATGCACCCGAAGAGGCAACTTTTTGGTGGGTCGCGATAGCTATGGGAGTCGGCGTTCTGATCGTAGTGATCCTACTGCTGGGTTCCCTGTTGTCCACGGTGAAATCCATCAACCGAGGTGTCGAGGGAGTGCGAGACACCCTACGGGCCATCCCGGAGAACACCGCGAACGCCGCGCTTATTCCTATCACTGCCGACAGGGTGGACTCGGTACTGGCAGAAGGTCTGCAGCATCACCAGTTCCTCACCAGGGTTCTGGCCGGTTCATAAACGCCAGTTCAATGCTAATATGACTCTTGTCTGGGCCGGGGGAGTGGTCGGATCCGCGACAACGGCTGCGATGGCACCTGGATCCGCCCCTTACCATCACCTGTGTCAAACACAGCTAGGCTGCTATGGATGACTTCGATCTCCCCCGGTCAGATGTCCCCCTACCCCGCGATCCGCTCCCGCGACCAGTACTTGCACAGCCGTTAGCCGATACCGAAAACTTCGCCGACTTCAATGAGTTTTATCGCAGGTCCGTACCAATCCTGGTCGTTTTCCTCGTGTGGCAGGGCGCGCGACTTGACGACGCCACCGATATCGCCCAGGAAACAATGACCACGGCATACCGGTGGTGGTCAAAAATTGACCACCCGAAGGCATGGGCCCGAACAATGGCGTCTCGAAAATTGGCGCGCCACATCGCCAGCATCGACGAGAACCCCGTCGAACAGCTACACCAGCGCAACTCACTAGTGCCGGTTTCGATCGACGTGGGAACCTGGGAACAGCGGCACCCGGTCCTGGCTGTGCTCGATCGCCTGTCACCGCGGCAGCGCCAAGTGATGGCCTGGACTCTTGACGGCTACGCCCCCGCCGAGATCGCCAGCGAGCTACAAATCAGCTTTCAAACCGTCCGAGCCAGCCTGACACAAGCCCGCCGCACGCTCGCAGCACACCTCGACACCACAGGCGATGCACAATGACCGACGTCGCCTCCCAGCGGGAACAGGGACTGGACCTGTGGCTTACCTTCCAACATCACAAACTAGTCATCGACGTCGTTGGCACCCTTGAAGTTGAGGCCAGTCTGCGCGAGGTGCTGATCGCTACCCACCACGCCGACCTCGTTACCGACCTGGCCCGGTGCCTGGACATCGAGTCCGGCCTGGCCTCGATCGTCGTTGCTGGGGCCACGCCGTCCACCGAGCCGCTAATCCCGAACTCGCAGCCCACAGACTCCGACCCTGTCGCCGCGACCAGCCCCGACCACATCAACGTCGAGCAAGCAAAGCCCGACACCGCCTTGCTGACGTTCCTCCACGCTACAGCGTCCTGGACCCCGAGCACCCGTCTGACCATGCGAACCCACCCCATATTCAACATCGCAGGCTTTCACGACCGCGCACAAAGCCTCGTCCTGAGTCTCAGCGCCACCAGCGACCTCGCCAGCAGACTCGACCACAAACTCCAGCCCGTCCTGCACCGCATCCTCGACCGCGTCCCTGACCTGCCGCCCGACCTCGACCAGGCACTCGACCGTGACCTCGACGACGCCCTCAACCCCGCCCGCGACCTCGGCAGCTACCTCGACCGCACCCTTGATCGCGCCCGCGACCTCGCCGGCGAACTCGCCCGCGACCTCGCCGGCGAACTCGCCCGCGACCTCGGCAGCGAACTCGCTTGCACCCGCGACCTCGAAAACCTCCCCACTATCGACCTGAGCTACGTTCTCGATCACATCCTGAACCTCGACTACGCCCTCGACGCCAACCTCACCCAAGCCAGTAACTACGCGCTCCTGAGCACCCACGACCTCGCGCATGTTTGCGTTCGCGTCCGCGCCCTGATCCGTGACCTCGGCCGTATCCACTCCTTCGCCGATGAACTCGCCCAAACAATCCAGGCCCTCGCCCACTTCCACCAGGTGCTCAGCGACGTGACCGGCATGGACCTACGAAGCGTCGGCCTGGCCGGGATCCCTCTGCAAGGACTACGCTGGTCGGCTCAGACTCAGTGGCCACCAGAGATCGAAAACCAGATCTGGCGCAACTCAGTGCAGATAGCCGACGGGATATACGAAGTCGACCCCGGTAGCACCACAGACATACTGACGAGCATCTGCGAGTAACCACACCCACTTGCCGCCCACTCGCCACCCATTAATGACGAAGTGGATCTTCGGGGAGGAGCCGCCTGATGGACGCCTTGTCGTCGTCGCTGTACAAAGGCCACTGATACTCAGCGGAGATCGTCAGTTAGTGCACCACCCAAGCGCGTGAACGGCGATGAAACGTTTGAGCTCGCCTGACCACGCGCAGCGGTTCCCTACCGGCCTTCGGCGGGATATCATCGCACTTCCGGCCCCCCGCCGCCACCGACTCAGCGCCGGTGCCTACCGGCAAGACATGACATCCCGTTTCGCTACCCGGGACGACGTAGTTGGCCTTCCCATGGCTAGTGACACAACCCCGATCAGGGCTACCCCGGCACCCTGCGACACCCGTCACGCTCAAACACCCAAAAGCCTGACAGCGCCCTTCCGGATGTCTGAGACTCCGGATGCCGCGCGGTGCGGCACTTCTCATATTGCCACTTCCCTCAGCTCGTGATCGAGGGTAAACTCCTAGTGAAGGACCCAAATAGCGGAATAGCTGCGTGTCGCGACCTGACTCGAGTGCTAGAGTATTCCTCGCAGCGGTTGGAGGTAGCATTGAATGAAAATGGGTCGGACCTCGGTGGCTGGTGGGTGGGCCTGAGCATCGGCGTGGTGGTCGTGGTGATCGTGGTGATCCTCGTGGGTACGCTGCTGGTACTTGCCGCCCGGATCAACACCCAAGCGCGCGCAGCGGCTGGTGCGCTCGAGGCGACACGGACGACCACGCAGCCGCTCGTGGAGCTGCGCCGCACGAACGACACGCTCCAGAGCATCCTCCGCGGCGCTCGGGCCGCTCGAAAAGCATTGGGAGGATAACCATGGTCTTAGCGGGGACTACGCTCTGGCAGTTTGCACTGGTTTTCGGGGCGGTCGTGATAGTTGCAGTGATCGCGCTGCTCAGCTTGCTCCTCTCCTCCGTCGGCTCCATCGAAGCCACCGCGCTGAGGGTGGGGAACGCGGCGGAGGGGGTGGCCGGCAACACGGCCAACATCAAGATTGCGCTCGCTGTCGCAGACAGCCTGGATGAGATCACCGACGAGGCGGGCCGCCATGCTCGACTCCTGGGGGTGGGGGCGTAATGAGCCCGGTACTGCTCGTAATCCTCACCGTCGTCGAGATCGTGGCCCTGGTCGCTGTGTTGGCGCTGTTCGTTATCTTGATCACTCGCCGGCTGCGCTCCCTGGCCAACACCCTCGGGCAGGTCAGTGAGGGGGTCATCAGGTCGATCCAAGGAGACGTGTTCCTGGTCGGCGCCGGCGCCGCGATCCTGAACCGGAAGCTGAACGCGATCGCCAACGCGCTGCCGGCGATCGCGGAGAAGGCCGAGTCGCTGTCTTCGCAGCAGCCGCAGGCTGATCCGTATGCTCGTACCCCGAGATAGCTCAGGCCCCCGCGATCAGGCGAGGTTAAGACAAGGAGGCGACCATGGCTCTGTGGTGGATCGGCAACGCGCTGTTCTTCTTCTTAGTCATACCTGTCGTGGTGATACTTTTGATCGGCCTGTGGAGGTCTGCCGTTGACGTCGGGAAGCGCGTCGACACCGTGCATGACCAGGCTGGCGGCATCGTCATTGCATGCGACGATGTGAAGGCGCTGATACCCACCCGCGACGCCGTGAAACAGGTGGGGGCTGGCCTAACCCGCTATGTCCAGGCGGTTGCCCGCATCCTGTGAGGAGCGAATCACCATGCCGATAGCCGCTATAGTCACGATCATCCTCGCCGCGCTCACCATACTAGTGCTCGCTGCCTACCTGATCAGTATTGCACGCATTCTTGTGCGGGTGAATACCGAGCTCCGCGAAGTCACCGCTGGCCTGCACCTCGTTACCCAGCGGACAGAGCCGATCGGAGCGATCGTCGGGTCGATTAACAACGACCTTGCCGGAGTGGACAAGGCACTGAAAGCCGTACTCGCCGGATAGCCAGGGCTATCGTCTCCGGCACTCGCACCACAGAGAGTTGCCCGCCGACCCGTGGAAGCGAGTTCCCGATGACTCGCTTCCACGGGTTATCGACGTGGACCGGAGGTGACGGGGGCCATCCGTGACCGCATTGTCGTCGACGGCCGCCACCTCGGGTTAGGTGTGGGGCGGATCAGCCCGATCCGGTCGCGGCGCAGCAGCGTCGCCGCTGCGACGTGTGCGGGGTCAGACACGGTCTGCGAGGACCTCGACCCGGCCCTGATCACCGCGGGGTGCACCGAATAGTCATTGGCGTCGAGCCGGATGTACAACACCGCCGACAACCAGCGGGAGTAACCCATCGCCATGGTCAAGACCGGCAGCTGCTTAGCGGTGTGGGTCTGTCCATACCCCCACCGGCAGCTCAATATCGGGAAACCAGAAATGATGCTGGCCGATCTCCCCAGCCATATAGCTCGTGCGACCAGCCGGATCTCAGCCCAGTCCTCCACGCACAACACCCCTTCGTCCGCCCCAGCTCGGTGCGAGCCAGGATCGCGGCGCAGGGGGTCAAAATTCGGATGCCGCGCGGGGGTCAGTTTTCACGTGCCGTCGACAACATGCTATTGACCCGTCGGTTTACGCCTCCAGGTGAGTCAGCCGACCCAAGAACCTCCCTCCGAGTTCATCCCGACCGTGGCAGACAGATGCAACGGCCCGCTCAGTCGCCCCCCTTAAGAGCTTTCGACGCTGGACGTTTCTCTCCAACACCGCCAGGCTGATACCGGGCCAGCTGGCAGCTGGCCCGGTATCAGCCTGGCGAGCTTACGACCAAAGATCACCTACAGCAGGTCAGCGCCGGGCTAGTGGGCGAGGCGCGGGGCGTTTCTCGCATTCCTTACATGGAACCCATGAAAGCAGTCGGATGTTGGTCACGCTGTTGGCAACGACGCCAAGCGCGGGACCTCAAACTACCAATCCCCATTTTATGTAATGGCCCGGGCGGTATCGTTGTCACGCATCCAGGTAGCCTAAACTACCCCGAGCCTCACCCTCATCCAAGGAACCCACACTCCGCGAAGAGGCCGCAGCAGGAACCGCGGCAGGTGCGGCAGCCGGAGCAGGTGCCGGAGCCGCAGCAGGTGCCGGAGCAGGCGCCGGTGCCGCAGCAGGTGCCGGAGCAGGCGCCGGTGCCGCAGCACGTGCCGGAGCAGGCGCCGGTGCCGCAGCACGTGCCGGAGCAGGCGCCGGTGCCGCAGCACGTGCCGGTGCCGAATAAGGAGCTTCGGAAGGATCCACGTAGGGGGCGGACTTGGCGACGCCGATGCGCTCGGCAGCGTCGCTCAACAGTGGTAGCGCTCCTATCACTGTTGTGCCGGTTTCGTTGATGCGCTCGATAGCAGGCCCGATCTCCTTGGCCTGGTAGGCAATCTTCTTCACGTTCTGCGAGCAGTCATCGAGATTGTCGGCGGTGCGGTTGAGTTGCACGCCGATCGTAAAAAGAAAGATCGCCAGGGTGGCAACCAGCAACGCGATGACGACGACTGTCAAGACGATAAGAGTCATCTCACATCCTTTCTAATCAGGCTCCCGGAAGCTTCGCCGCGGTCAGCGCGACCCAGTGGGTGGCCCCGACGTGGACCACCACGCCACCGGCCTGCTGCGGTGGTCGCGGCGGCCAACCGGCCCAGGGCGGCGAGCAGGCCAACCATGGGCACAACCCGCGTGCCGAACCGCATCCCCGGTCACCTCCCGGCCACGTGATCACTCCAGCTTATAGTGACGGCGCAAACACGGTTAGTCAAGCCTGGATAATCCGCAGATAGCGATGGGTCAGTATACAACTGCCGCAACTACGGAAGGAAGCGTGCCGAGCCCTTCCACCCGTGGTGTCAGGGAGCGATTCGAACCCACTGCCAACGGAGACCCGGTCCGGCGGCATCTCCGCGTAAGCGGTCGTAAGAGTCACTGCAACCGCCGGCACCGAGTGAGCATGGGCGTCTGCTACGCGGGAGGTTGGTCGATGACCAGGACACGGGTGGCGGTGTTTCTCGGGCGCTAGCAGCCGGGCCGACCGCTGAGCTCGATCGAGGCTTCCGCCGGACTGCCGGCGGCGAGCCCGACCAGATGGGTTGACCGCAACGCGCCAGCCCGACCTCCCGTACCGCGTTCCGTGGACACGATGCGCCGCGTCGCGGCGGCAATCGGAGCGACGCCATCGGTGGTGTCGGGCGCCTTCACCGGCACCTGGTACGACTTCAACGGCTGGGAGTGGAACCACTTCCAGCCACGGGATCGGGTGTCGTGTTCGGGGCTCCAAATTCCAAGACCGGAAGCCGACGATTCGTTACCCGTCGCCGCGACCACCTCCGCGTGCGTCCCCGGTTATCTGGTGGTTGGCCGAGCCGCCGCGCAGCGTCCCCGGTTCGCCGCAGACAACACCGTGGGCAATTCTATTCCTCGCCGGGACGAGAGCGGCGAGCCCAGGCGAAGCGCGGCCGCAGCGTCAGCAGCCCCAGCAGGACCATTTGGGTCCGGCCCCGTCCTCCTCGCGTATCGGTGATCTCCTGCTTACCGAGAGCGTGCACGCACCGGCGGATAGGAGAGTTAATAATCAACTCTAATACGCGGTAAGTCCACATTTTTTCCCGCTTGTGCGGAAATGATCTCCGTGCGATGCTGGAGTGCGCGGGAGGAGCGTGGCCGCCCGTATGGGGGTGGGATCATGCCCGTGTACCGGATCGGTGAGGCGGCCCGCCTGCTCGGGGTCAGCGATGACACGCTGCGGCGCTGGGCCGACCTCGGGCGCGTGGCCTCCACGACCACCGAGTCCGGGCGCCGGGGAGTGGACGGGGCGGAGCTGGCCCGGTTCGCCACCGCGCTGGCCGCGGATGCCGAGGAAGTCGTACCGCAGCTGCCCGCCTCTGCCTGCAACCAGTTAGCCGGCCTAGTCACCCGGGTCATTCGGGACCAGGTGATGGCTCAGGTGGAGATCCAGGCCGGACCACACCGGATCGTGTCGCTGATGTCTGCCGAGGCAGTCGATGAGCTCGGGTTGGAACCCGGCGTACTAGCCGTGGCCACCGTGAAGTCCACCAGCGTCGTCGTCACAACACCCCAGCCGCCACAGAACGGCCCCACCACAACAAACCAAGCAAAGCGTTCAAAAAAAGCATAAGTGGAACGTGCGGCAGGGCTGTCTGTCAGCAGGTGCGTAGCCGTCGAGGAGTGCGTGAGGTGATCCGATGCCGTTGACCCCGGCCGATGTTGCCAACGTTGCCTTCAGTAAGCCGCCGCTGGGTAAGCGGGGCTACGACGAGGACGAGGTGGACGCGTTTCTTGATGTGGTGGGTGCCGAGCTAGCTCGGGTTGATCCAGGACAACCAGGGTCTGCGTGATCAGGTTGAGCAGCTCGGTGTGGCGCGGGTCGACACCGGTCCTGGCCTTCGCCTGATGGAGCCACCTCGGCTAGCGATCGCTCCGGTGGTACCGATGAGGGAGCAGACCTCGCCCAGTGATGATCACAATGTCCGGGCTGCCAGGGTGCTGGGTCTGGCCCAGGATATGGCGGATCGGGTGACCGTTGAGGCCAAGGCCGAAGCGGACGGGATGCTGGGCGATGCTCGGGTCAGGTCCCAGGAGCTGCTCGCCGAGGCGAGGGCGAAGGCTGATGGCACGGTTACCGAGGCCAGGACCCGGGCCGAGACGATGCTCAATGATGCCCGTAGCAATGCTGAGACTGTGGATCGGCAGTCCCGGGAGAAGGCGGCGTCGCTGGAACGCGATGCAGCGCGCAAGCACGCTGAGATCATCGGTTCGCTGCGCCAGGAGAAGAGCACCCTGGAAAAGAAGCTCGACGAGCTACGCACGTTCGAGCGTGACTACCGCACCCGGTTGACGACTTACCTGGACTCACAACTTCGACAGCTCAACGGGCGCGGATCCGTCGCACCAGCAGACCCGATGCGTGACCAGCAGGGCGTCACGGGCACCGAATTCGGCGCGCACGCCACAGCGGGGTAGCCAACAACCGGAAACCATCAGCACCCCTGGCGTGGGCATTGTCAGGCTGACGGGCTCTTCGCGGCAAAGCTGGGAGCGGTGGGGTTAAGGAAACCGGGAAGACACGCCGGGCTGGGGTGAGCGGTTGAAGGGCAGCAGATCCCACGCGAAGCGGGTCAGGCAACCGCTCGACGGCTTGCGGCTGGTCAGCAGGCGGGTGTGGACCATCAAGCGGGCGGCAACGATCGGCCGTCGCGGCGTTTCGGGCCGATCTCGCGGCCGAGCACGGTGCAGATGACGTCGAGCTCATCGAGTTTGATGCCGGCGGGTTGGCCCGACCACAGGCCGGACATCTTCCCGGCGCTGACCACCAGGCCGCGCTCGGCGAGCATCCGTTGGAGCTCGCTAGCCTTCCCGATGCCGCGATTGGCCGCGGCCAGCCGCAGGTTCCACTTCATCGCAGCAGTCCTTTCAGGCGTTGCGCGACCCGTTGCTGGCCAGAGATCAAGTCCACGGAGGCTACGTGGTGACAAACTCCGCGTCACCAGAGCTGAACCTGAACAACGGCACGGCACTCCTCAACGACCATGCACATCCTGGGGCAGCGGCGCCGCGACACGGGAACACGCCCAGTAGGTCTGGCGGCTGACATCTCATACCCGTTTATGCCTATGCCCGGCGCGGAATCACGCGCTAGCGAGCTACCACGCTGCCAGGTGTCTCCGCGATCTGTCGACACAGCCACGCGAGCGCGAGCGGATAGCGGTAGTCGATGCCGCCGTGGCCGGCGTCGAACAGCTCGAAGTGCACCCGCTCGTCGGGCAGCCCTGCGGCGCGTAGCTGGTCGCGAAATGCCTGGGTGCCGAGGTCGAGGTACCACTCGTCGCGAGTGCCGGCGTCGAGCCACACGGCGCGCAGCGAACGCAGTGCCTCGGCGTACCGGGGCGCCATCCGCACCGGGTCCCAGTCCAGCCAACGCTGCCAGATCTCCGGGAATAACACCCCCGTGCGCGGGTCGAAGGGCAGCTCCGGAGTGCCGTCCTCGCGGGCGGAGAAGCACGCGGAGATGCCCAGCGTCATGAGCAGGTCCTTGTCGGCGGGCTTGGTGAACGCGGTTCGGGACTGGAAATCGGCCCACCAGGCGCCGATGTCGCCGTCGTAATCACGCAGATGGCGCACCGACTTACCGAACGCGGAAAGGTAGCACAGCTCGTACAACGAGTCCCCGGCGTGGCTGGCCAGGGCACCGAACAGGTCCGGCCGCAGCATCGGTGTGATCATGGCGCCGAACCCGCCGGAGGACTTGCCGCTGATCGCCCGGTGCGCCCGATCGGGCAGCGTCCGGTAATGCTCATCCACGAACGGCACGACCTCGTCACACAGGTAGCTGTGGTAGCGCCCGGTGCCTGGGGAGTCGACGAACTGGCTGCCGCCATACGCCGTCCAGGCGTCGACGAAGACCACGACGGCAGGCGGGACGTCACCGGCGGCGAAGACGGCGTCGGCGGTCTCCGGGAAGGGCTGGCGGTACGGGCTACGGTTGCCCCACATGGCCAGGTGCCCGGTGTAACCCTGGATCACATAGATGCTCGGATAGCGCTGCTGCGAGTTGTCGTAGCCCGGCGGGACATAGACCCACAGCGGGCGGCGTGCGGGATCGCCCAACGGGTTGTCCCGCAGCAGCACGCTGTCGATCACATGTTCGTCGAGCCGGCCAGCGAGTACGGCAGACCAGGGCAGCATGCCGCCCACCGTACGTGACTGGGTCTGCCCGTGGAGACCGGTCGTCGACGGCATCGGGTCATGACCGTTATGCAAACCAGCCTCGTCACGTCGCTTTCGCGGGAGTGCCCCCGGTGGCTGGTGGCGTGCTGGTGCCGCCGGCGGGTGGGGTGCCAGTTCCACCAGGGGGCGTGCTGGTGCCGCCGGCGGGTGGGGTGCCAGTTCCACCAGGTGGGGTGTTGGTGCCGCCCGGAGGTGGGGTGTTGGTGCCGCCCGGAGGTGGGGTGTTGGTGCCGCCCGGAGGTGGGGTGTTGGTGCCGCCACCAGCGGAAGTGTCGCCGATACCGTTGCCGCCAGCAGGAGTTTTGCCGGGTGCGGTTGGCGGTGGCGGGTCACCGATTGGGGTGCCCGTGCTGCCGCCGACAGGTGGAGTTGTCGTGGGGCCGGGTGCTGGCGTGTTGCCGTTGGAGCTACTGGCCGGCACAGGGCGGGTGGAGCCGATGGTCTGGAGTCCTGCGGTGTGCACCGGGGTGGCCCCCGCTTTAGCGGCTGCGCTGGCCGGTTTGGTCGACTCCGCGACGGGCACGGTAAGGACGGTCCCGCTGGACGGCGTGCTGCTCGAGGCGTTGTCGCTCGTGGCCGGGTTCGCCGGTGGCTTGGCAGGCGCCGGCGCCGGGGTTCCGGCGGCCGCCTGCGGGACTGGACCGTTCTGGGAGGTGAGCAACGGGGCTGCCGCCACGCCTCCGGCCGCGATGAGGGATAGCACTCCGGCTACCGCGACCCGTCTGAACACCCGCGACCTGCTTTGGTGCCACTGCTGCACAACAGGTTCGACGTCCAGCGGGATCGCAGTCAGGGATGGGCGTGGCGGCGCATCCTGAGCGGCGGATACCGGCTCAGGGCACCGGGCGGGAGGGGTGACGTCGGCCGGCGCATCCGAAGCGATGTCGGTGGCGGGGGTGGGTAGTGCGCAGAGGGCGGCGCCCAGGGCGATGGCGGCTTTGGGGTCGGCGTCGATGGCGACGGGGCGACCGAGTCCAGCGGAGACCAGTTGAGCGACCAGCGGGACCCGCGACGACCCACCGACC
>JALYTS010000156.1 GCA_030854185.1 Actinomycetota bacterium
GCCCACCTCCAGCGGCGGCGCTGGAGGTGGGCGCAACTGGTCGCCGACGGGCGCTTGGTCGCACCACCCGCGGGACGACGGCCCGGAAGACGGCGACCCCCGGGCCGGCGATCGGCAGCTGCCGCCACCCCGCAAGATCACCGTCACCCGGGTGGCCGCCTGGCGGAGCAGGAAGCTGGTCACCGACGGCGCGCGGCGCTTCCACCAGGCCACTACCGCCGATGGCGCTGGCCGGTCCGGGCTGTCTTCGCTGACCTACGCGGCGATGATGGACTACGCGGCCAGCGCGGCGATCGCCGTCGCACTGGCCAACACGCTGTTCTTCGCCGTCGCCACCGCCCAGAGCCGGGCCAATGTGGCGCTCTACCTGCTGATCACGGTGGCGCCCTTCGCAGTGGTTGCGCCGGTGATCGGCCCGCTGCTGGACCGGCTGCAGCACGGCAGGCGGGTGGCGATGGCGCTGTCGTTCGCCGGACGCGCCTTCCTGCTGATCGTCATGGCGGCACACGTCCACGACTGGCTGCTATACCCGGCGGCGCTGGGTTTCCTGGTGTTGGCCAAGTCCTACGGCGTGCTGCAGGCCGCGGTGATCCCCAGAGTGCTCCCGCCAGGGATCACCCTGGTAAAGACGAACTCGCGGCTCACCATGTTCGGGCTGATCGCTGCCGGGGTGTCCGGCGCTGTCGCCGCCGGGATTTCGGCGCTGACCGGCTCGCCGGGAACGCTGCTGTTCACTGCGGTGATCTGTCTGAGCGGGACGGCCCTGTGCCTGCGCATCCCGTCCTGGGTCGAGGTCACCGAGGGCGAAGTCCCAGCCTCGCTGCGAACCGAGGCCATCGACGCGCTCGGTTCGGTGCGGCGCCGCCAGCCGATGGGCCGTCAGGTGGTGGTAGCGCTGTGGGGCAACGGCACCGCGCGGGTGCTCACCGGGTTCCTCACGCTGTTCGTGGCGTTCGCGGTCAAGGCCCAGACGGAGGGTTCACCAGGACGGCAGTTGATGCTCCTCGGCATCGTCGGCGCGGCGGCCGGGGCAGGCAGCTTCCTGGGCAACGCGGTCGGCGCGCGGACGCGTTTCGGTAAGCCCGATCAGGTTATCGTCGGCTGTGTGGTCGCCGGCCTGACCATGGCGGTGCTCACCGCGCTGGTGTCGGGCATCGTCATCGCGGCGGTCACCGCTGCGGTGGCGGCAACGGGCAGCGCGGTGGCCAAGGTCTGCCTGGACGCGGTGATCCAGCGCGGCGTGCCGGAGGTGTCGCGTGCCTCGGCGTTCGGCCGGTCTGAATCCGTGTTGCAGATGGCCTGGGTCATGGGCGGCGCACTGGGCGTGCTGCTGCCGCCCACCTACTGGATCGGCTTCGCGTCGGTCTCGGCGCTGCTGAGCCTGGGACTGGCGCAAACGTTGTTGACCCGGCGGGGAGGATCGCTGTTTCCCGGATCGCGCCGCTACGGTGCCGCACCGGGGCTTCCGGGAGCCCGTTCGCCCCGATAGGGCCCTGGCCCGATCAGGTGCTAAGGATCCAGCTCCTGGGCGACGGCCCGCACCATCTCGCCGATCCGCTTGGTCGCGCGTCGGTCGGGGTACCGGCCGCGGCGCAGGTCGGGTTGGACGGCCGACTCCAGCAACCTGATCATGTCGTCGATCACGCCGTGTAATTCCTCAGCCGGCCGTCGCCGGGCCTCGGCGACCGACGGCGGCGGCTCCAGCAAGCGCACCGACAATGCCTGTGGGCCGCGTCTCCCGTCGGCGACTCCGAACTCGACGCGCTGGCCGGTTTTGAGATCGGTGACCCCGGTCGGCAGGGCGGTGGCCCGCACATAGACGTCGGCACCCCCGTCCTGGGTGACAAAACCGAAGCCCTTGCCCGCGTCGTACCACTTGACCTTGCCGGTCGGCACTGACCTCACCGTTCCCTCGTGGAGTACCGCCTGCCTGGACCGCACGACCAGCAAGACGAACGCGCCCCGAAACGCACCCGGGACGCGCGCTGTCCAGCCTACGACCTCCAGCCGCTTTCCGGGTGCTTCCGGTCACCAGAGATGGCGCAGTCAGTCGTCGTAGCGGAGATCCTCGACGAGCGCCGGAGCCAGATACCAGTCCCGTTCGGTCAGCAGGACGCCGCAGCGCGGGCATCCGCGCCGCTGCCGCCGGGCAGCGCGCACTGCGGACCACTCCTCATTGAGCCGGCGCCGCCGCTCGGCCTGCCGGCGCAGCTTCGGCTGCAAAACCTGGATTGTCCAGGTCGCACCGAGCAGAACTCCTAGGCAGACCAGCAGGATCGCGCTCAACACCTGCACGGTCACGGCGCTGAGCGGAGTGTTCCACCACGATGTTGCATCCCCTGGCCATGGCCCAGCGGCCCGGCTTCGGGGAAGCGCGTCGCGCTCCATCGATATCGCGGCATGATCACTACCCCTTCCTCGAGAACCCGACTTGCGTACCGTGAAGTACCGCGCATCCAGATCGGTCAACATCACAGTTCGATAACAACAGAGTAGACTGACATCTGATGTCTGTCTACTGATCTGTATTGTCAGACGCCTTACAGGTGTAGGCTTTGGTCCGACAACTGCTGGAAGCGCCACGCCGCACGTCGACCGCCGTCCGGCCGGCCGCACAACGTGCCCAGAACCTCGCGTCGCGGCGGGATGAGCACTCAAGCCGGGACAACCTTGGGACAGGAGTGACGATTACATGAGCGGCGGGCGTGCTGGCGACGACCGGACCTCACGCGGCACCCAATGGGAGCTGCGGTTGGACCAACGGCGGCCGCTACCCGAGGTGATCGAGGAGAAGCTGCGTGAGCTCATCGACGGCGGCGCGCTGCCTGCCGGCGAGCGGCTACCCAACGAGCCGGAGCTCGCCCGGCGGATGGGGGTGGCGCGCAGCTCGGTGCGAACCGCATTGCAGCGTCTTGAGGTGCTCCGGGTGGTGGAGGTGCGCCGAGGACTCGGCTGGTTCGTCCGGCGCAAGCCTGCGGACCACCTACCAGGTGAATTCATGGAGTGGATCTCTGAGCGACGCTTCCGGATCGGGGAACGGCTCGAGGTCCGGATGGCGCTGGAAGGGATGGCCGTAAGCCTTGCCGCCGCGCGCGCGACCGAAGGCGAGATCGACGACATCGCCAAACTCAGCAAGGACCATCTTGCAGCGCCGCCCGACGTCGACGAGCTGATCAGGACTGATGAGGCCTTCCACGACGCCATCTTCCGCGCGAGTCGCAACGAGTTGCTGCTCGCGACCTATCGTATGCTGATTCCAGAGCTCGACGAGTGGCGCCGGTGCAGTTATGTCGGGCGCGGAGTGGCGGCCCGATCCGGCACCGAACACGACAATGTCGTCAACTTCCTCAAGCGGGGCGACTCAGCCGGCGCCCGCGCCGCGATGATGACGCACCTGCTCGGCCTTTACCACGAAATCCAAGCGGCCGACGACCATGATGGGGAGCAACGGCCGGCACATCTGACCACCTTTGTGGGCATTGAGGACGAACCGGAGTGGCACCCCCGCTGAACCGCCCCAGCGGGCTAGACCATGTACGTTTCTGCTGCTCGTACTGCAATAGTTGAAATTCCCATCTCAGCAGAGCGGCTCGCGGAGTGAGACAGATGTCGATGCGCATCGCCACCCGGCCTCGACAGCCCATTCTGCGCAGTCATCCTATGGATCAGGAACCCCATCCCGTCGTCCTCGCCGTCATCTCGGACAAACGACCGGGACATCCGACAGTCTTCGGACGCAGTAGGAACCGGAGAGGTCCGACCGCTGACGCCCGGGATCGGCGAGGGCTGGCGCGCTCGGCCGTGTGCCGTCAGGATGTGGTGATCGACGGGGCAGAGGGGCGGTCCTCGCGTGACGGTGGGCGTGGCACTCGCGGCGTTGCTGGCCGCCTTCCTCGCGGTTTCGCTTTCCGCGGTGCTGCTGGTGGTGGCCTACCGTCGGGTCCTACGCGGTCGATTGGCTGACGAACTCTTCCGGCTGTCGGGACCCTCGATTGTTCGGGCCCTGCTGCCGCAGCAGGTGATGGCCACCTTCCTGTCGGAGATTTACGGCGACAGCGAGGCGAACCGTGATGTCGTCGCCGGCGTCCTGGGCGGTGTGGGTGCCGAACCACATGGCGGTGATCTCACCATCAGCACACACACCACTGTGGACTACGAGCTACGGGCGGTCGACCGGCAGACCTACGAGCTCATCTCCACGGTGAGCTACAGTTTCAAGGAGAATGTACCCGACCACAGGTTCGTCATCTTCGCCATGTGCGACCCGCAACTTCGGGACTCCATCACACTCGCTTGCCGGCTACCCCTTTTCGAATCCTGGTTCGTAGCCGACCAGTCGCTGTTCGAACAATCGGTCGACGCGATGCTCCCCTCGGTGAACATCGGAATCCGCTACACCGATCTCGACGGTGAGCATCATGAGGTCATGCCGGGCGAGGTTCAGTTAACCGAGGTGAGTTACCGGGACTGGCCCGAGTTCTTGACCTTCTTCCGAGAGCCGGTGGCGACGTGGCCCCGGCAAAACCCGGCACAATACATAGGTACTCTGCGAATGTTCGAGTGTGACCTCGGGGAGCTCACCGACGTCGATCACGCTGTCGGCTCCGTGGAGAGCCTGTCTCTCCGGTCAACGATCCTCGCGCGGATAGACGATAGCTTCTGCTTCTGGCAGGCCCCGTACCCGTGCTACGTCGACCGGATCAGCTTCGACGCCGCCGCACTGGCGTTCGACGGTGCCTCCTGGCTGTTCCAGGTCGTGCCATTCACCTTCCGTTCCGCCATCGCGACCGGCGCGTGGACCCCGGCGGAGCAGCTCAAGGAGCTCACCGTACGCTCCTGGCTGCTGCCCGGCCATGGCGTCGCACTACTGTGGAAGCCCTCCTCGAATTGACCACACCATCCCCGCACCGCTTCGCGGCACGTGACGTGCCCGCCGTGCACGCCGCGATCGCCGCACCCAACGCCCTGCACCGGGAGCGCCGAGCCCTGTATCAGCTCGCGGCGGAGCTGCTGGAACACGGCGATCCACCGGTGCTCGATCTCGATGTGATCGACAGTCCGCTAGCCCGCCACCACATCGGCGACGCGTTGGCCGGGCACGGGAACCTGGTGTGCTCAACGTTGGTCGGTATCAGCGCGATGGCAGCTTCGGGCAGCGCCGCGCACGATCTGCGGGTGGTTTCCCGACCCGAGGCCAATATTCTGCTCGCCGCGGCGTTGCGGACTGTCGGCGCGGGGGTGGATGCTCAGCAGGCCGAAGTCGGGCCGCCCACACTGCTCACCGAGGCTGACGGCCGGCCCTTCACCTCGGCGCTGGACATTCTGCATGATGGTGTCGCGCTCGCTCGGTCGGTGAGCCTCGAGTTGGTCGATGACTTGCTTGCGCATATTGCGCTGGTCGGCGTCATCGGTCCGCAGCTCGCCGGACGGCTGGTTTCCGCATCCCTGCGGGCGTACCCCGGACTGATCCTGCTGAAGGCTCCATGGTCGAGCATCGAGGTCGCCGAGGCGCTCGTGCACGAAGGCGCCCATCAGAAACTATTCGATCTCGCGATCACCCACGACCTATTCACCGCTGACTCTGACCGGTGCCCGCCGTTTCACCCGCCGTGGGCATCTGCGCAACGCCGCTGGCCCCTCGAGCAGACCCTCGCGGCCTACCACGCCTACGCGTGTCTCGCTCGGTTCGGTGACGAGGCCGACGTCGCGGGGGGAAGCTGTCCGCTAAGCCCCGAGTCGTTGCTTCCGGTTGCGAGTGAGCGAAGCAAGATCCTCGGTCACTGGCTGCTGGACCAGGGTGATCACCTCGGCACCGATGCCCACCTGCTGCTGGACGGTCTCGCCGGGCGGCGGCCGAACACCTCGCGGACCGCTGCGAGCTGCCCGGGTGCGATCACTGGCGACTACGTCATGGACGCTTCCCTGGAATTTCGCCGCTATGGCTCACCAGACCGGGTACTGGTGGGGCGCCCCTCGCAACCACCGCAGCTTTACTGGGTCAGCGATGACGCGGCAACCGTGCTCGAGCTGCTCGCTCACGGGTCTATCGATGACGTCGCACGCACTTTCGCCCGGAGATGGCGCATACCGCAGTTCGACGCGACTGACCGGCTGAGCGGGTTGCTCTCGGATCTCTACGTAACAGGACTGGTAAAGATCAGGGGCACGGCGGGTGTTGGCCCGTAACACAGCGTTGCTAGCATGATCTTCATCGTGGGAGTGTGTCAGATGACGAAAGGACAAGCTCGGATGACCGCGCAAGACATCGCGAAGGGCAGCGCAGCAGCAAGTCATTCTCTCCGGGTCAACTGGTTCCACCGCGAACCCGGCGGAACCATCTTCGTCATGCCACCGGAAGGGCACGCCGCGGCGGTTCAACCGGAAGCCGAACGCGACGCCACCACCACCTGCGAGGAATAGCGGCTACTCAACGGCCTTCACGTCCGACCACACCGCGCAACCGCTGCACAGCTTCAGTTCCACTGCGGAGGCTGGCGTTATGTCAGCTGCCAGCCCGGCCGCACCGCGCACCCGAACCATCGTGCCGTTGAGTTCCAGGCCACAACTCTATGCACGTCCCCCGGGGCTTCGACCATGGCTTGGGTCGACTTCACGACAGCCACCGCGAGTACCCCCGGCACGAGCCCGAGTTCCCGCACTGCCTCGCTGCTCATCAGTGAGACCACCCGGTGTGGTCCTCAGCACCGTTGGGCTCCCGGTCGACCGCATAGCAGGTATCGAGCCGGATGAGTGCGGAAAGTCCGGTTTCATCGATCCCGAGTCGTCGCCGCGCGGGGCCTGTGGGCAGATCGTGAGCTATGGTTTCCTCTGTTGATCGCCAGAGTGCACCAGATTGCGCGGGGCGAATGCGCTTTGGAGCCGGTCACGGGGTTGGTTATCCATACTTCGACCAGCCGACTTGCCCGATGAGAAGGATCGGAGGCTCACCGTGGTAACTGTGCGGTACTTCGCCGCGGCACGCGCCGCCGCCGGGCTGCCCAGCGAGTGCGTCGACATCGGCGACGACGCCACCGTGGCTGACGCGCTGGACGCGATCGCCGCTCGGCACGGCGTGGCGCTGCACAAGGTCTTGGGTGCCTGCAGCTTCCTCGTCGACTCGGTCGCGGTACGCGACCGCGCTATGACGCTGCGACCCGGTGCGGAGCTGGATGTACTACCGCCATTCGCCGGCGGCTGATCTTCCGCGACTGAACTCCGCGACGATGCGGGGCGCGCCTCACGGACTGTTGACCCACTCCTCCGAGCCGTCGGAGAATTCCTGTCGCTTCCAGACCGGCAACTGCAGCTTCACCTCATCGACTAACGCCGCGCACGCCGCGAAAGCCTCCGCGCGGTGAGCCGCCGATACGGCGCAGACGATCGCTGAGTCGCCGATCGCCAGCGATCCGATGCGGTGACTGACCGCCAGCGCATACACCTTCGAGTGCGTCGCGGCGACCTGGGCCGCGACCCGCGCGATCACCTTGCCGGCATCAGGATGGCTGGAGTACTCCAACGCATGCACCCCTCGGCCGCCGTCGTGGTCGCGGACCAAGCCAGAAAAGCTCGCCACTGCTCCAGCACTCGGGCGGGAAACCATCCGGGCGTGCTCTTCGACATCGAGTGGTTCCTCAGTGACCACGGCGCGCAGCACGGCAGCCGAAACCGTCGGCACAGCCACGCCATCTCCCTGTCCTACTCCGTGTCCGTGCCTATCTCCGTGCCCGTGTCCATGCCCGTGACCATGTCCGAGCCCGGGTCCCGGGACTGCGGGCTCCCCCGTTCCGCTGCCGGCGTGGTCCGCGCCGTGCAGCTGCTCAATAGCGTGATCCAACACGCCGTCGAGGACCGTGAGACCGTCGCGGACGCCGCCGGTGGAGCCCGGCAGGTTGACCACCAGGGTGCGGCCGGCCACTCCGGCCAGCCCACGGGAGAGCACCGCCGTGGGTACCCGGGGCAACCCGGCCGAGCGGATGGCGTCCGCCAATCCCGGCAGCCGCCGATCCAGCAGCGGCTCGGTCGCCTCTGGGGTGCGGTCAGTCGGGCTGATACCGGTACCACCGGTGGTCAGCACAACGTCGACCTCCTCCGCCACCGCCACCGCCACCGCCTCGCGCACCGGCGAACCATCAGGGACCACCACGGGATCCGGGGTCTGATAACCACGCTCGCACAGCCAGTCGACGATGACTGGTCCGGTGCGGTCGGCGTACACCCCGGCGGCCGCGCGGTTAGATGCCACCACCACCACGGCCCGACGGGTCGTTGTTGTCACCGGTCCTCCTGAGCTAAGCGCCGGCTCAGCCGCCGGCGCCCGTGAGTGGCGATGCGAGCCATCGCTCACAT
>JALYTS010000231.1 GCA_030854185.1 Actinomycetota bacterium
AGGGTCTACATCTGCAACGCCACGAATTCCACGGCAACTGGAACTACACGGTACGGGGCCGATCGGACCGGCAGACCGATCACGGTGCGACACACCCAGCAACACAGGACTAATTTATGCGCGAGCCATTAGCATCGAAGATGCCGTGCGTGCCGAAGTCACGACCGCCTGGTCCGTCGGCCGGTTCCCATAAGTTGGTAGGCTGGTCGGGGTCGCGGGGCTGGTTGGTCTGCTGCGAGGAGTACCCGGTCCGACCCAGGTAGCGGTCCAGCAGCCCGGCGACGAACTTGTTGCCGATCAACGTGCCCGCGGTGCTGCCGCCGACCCAGTATTCGCGGCGCCCGGGATGGTCGGCGGCGAAGACCACCGCCTTGGCAGCGACCTCGGGCTGGTAGATCGGCGGCACCGGTTTGGCGTGGTGCTGCACCATGGTGACGTGCACGTTGCTCTTGTCGTGCAGCAGCTCGCAGCGTAGCGAGTCATGAAATCCTTGGATGGCGTGCTTGGCACCGCAGTACGCCGACCGCAGCGGGATACCGCGGTAGGCCAACGCCGACCCGGCGTGGACGATGACCCCGCGGTCCCGCGGGATCATCCGGTCCAGCGCCGCCCGGGTGCCGTAGACATAACCGAGGTAGCTGACCTCGGTGACCCGCTTGTACTCCTCGGGTTCGATCTTCATGAACGGGCCGAACACCGAGGTGAACGCGACGTTGACCCACACGTCGATCGGTCCGAGTGCGTGTTCCACCTGCTGCGCGGCCCGCTCGACATGGCGGTGGTCGGCGGTGTCCACCGGGATCGCCAACGCGGTCCCGCCCGCGGCCTCAACCTCTTTAGCCGCCCCCTGCAAACCCAGCTCGCCGCGGGCCAGCAGCGCCACCTTCGCACCCCGGGCACCGAAGGCCTGCGCGACGGCTCGCCCGATCCCGCCGCTGGCACCGGTCACCACCACGACCTGCTCGACTGATCCGCTCATGCCAGCCACCTCCTCAACTCAGGTTCCGTTCGCGGCACATCGTCGAGCCGACCTGATAGCGCGAGGCGACCTCGCGCCGCAGGTGCAGCCCATGGCCGGGAGCGGTGGGATGGCGACAGAGGACGCCACCTTTGGGGTCCAGGGCGCTGTTGAAGAACATCAGCTCTATCCGGACGTGATCGTGGAACCACTCCAGATGCCGCAGGTTCGGCCTCGCCATGGCGACGTGCGCGTGCAGATGCCGCGCGCAGTGCCCGGAGATCTCCAGGTGATACGACGCCGCAACGGCAGCGACCCGAAGCCGGTGCAGCGGCAACCCGAGCAGCCGGGCCTTGAGGTCCCACAGCGCGACGTCCACCGCGGAGATCGCGTAACCCACCGCCCCGGGGCGTCCCGCGTTGCGCACCGCTTTGACCATCCGGTCGAACGCGCCGCCGATGTCTAGGGCGTCGCCACCCAGCACGACGTCGGCCAGCTGATCGTCGACGGCCCGCGCACAGGCGGGTGGCCCGTAGGTCCAGCCGGTCCCACAAGTATCACCGCTGCGAGCGCGGCCAGCACACCAAACCCGAGCAGGACGCCGCTGTGTGCTGGGGTCAACGCCAGCACCAGCACCGGTGCGCCCGCAGGACCCGCGCCCGGATGCACCGCGGCGGCGATCAAACCCCAAACACCCAGCGCTGCCAACACCGCATCCTCGATGAGCAGCACCACCCGACCGGGTCCGGAACTGCGACCGGCTGCGGCTGACTGGCCTCAGCGTCGAACCCGGGATCGGACTCTTAGTCCTAACTCGGCCGGGTCCCGAGCAGCCGATCGATCCGGTCACATACGGCAGCTCGTCGGAGAGGACATCCTTGCCCAGCAGCGCCTTGGCCACCCCGGTGCCGAGCAGGTCCGACCTGCTCCAGCTCAGTGGCCGCGCCCCGGGCACCCGAGCCGGCCAAGATCGCGACCCTGCTGCCGCCGTTGAGGATCTCCGCCGCGTGGCCCAGAGCGTCGGAATCCGGTGCGAGCTCGGGCCAGCGGATCCCCAGGCTGGAGGGCACCATCTTGAACGCATGGGTCGGTGGTGAGTACTCGAGTTCCTGCACATCGGCCGGCAGGATGAGGGCGGTCGGGGCTCGCCGGGCCAGCGCCGTGCGGATCGCCCGGTCCAGCACGTTAGGCAGCTGCTCGGGCACGGTGACCATCTGCACGTAGTCACTGGCCACGTCCTTGAACAGGCTCAGCAGGTCGACCTCCTGCTGATAGGAACCGCCCATGGCGCTGCGATTGGTCTGCCCGACGATCGCCACCACCGGCACGTGATCGAGCTTGACGTCGTACAAACCGTTGAGCAGATGAACCGCACCGGGACCTGAGGCAATGCCGTTAAGTTAGGCATGGGACCTTGAAGATGTGGATCTTTGGTGGGCTGTCGTGGAGTTGGCCGTGGTCGGTGGTGCGTTTGATGCGGTGGCTGTGAGCGCGGTATCTCTTGACCACTCGGG
>JALYTS010000157.1:0-4649 GCA_030854185.1 Actinomycetota bacterium
ACGCCTCGCTGGTACGCCGCCAGCAGTCGTTGGGATACACCCAGGAAGAGCTCAGCGTGCTGCTGGCGCCGATGGCCCGCACCGGCGCCGAGCCGATCGGGTCGATGGGCAACGACGCGCCGCTGGCTCCGTTCTCGCAGCACTCCAGGCCGCTGTTCGACTACTTCAGCCAGCTGTTCGCCCAGGTCACCAACCCACCGCTGGACGCGATCCGGGAGGAGCTGGTGACCTCGCTGCAAGCGCAGCTCGGTGCCCAGCTCAACCTGCTGGCGGCCACCGCGGACTCCTGCCGGCGGATCGTGCTGCCGTTCCCGGTGCTGGACAACGACGAGCTCGCCAAGATCGTCCACGTCGACGACGACGGCGATCAACCGGAGTACCAGACCTACACCGTCAAGGGCCGCTACGACGTGCACGGCGGCGGCGCGGCGCTGGTCCGCCGGCTCGACGAGATCCGCGCCGAGGTCTCCGCCGCGGTAGCCGACGGTGCGCGGCTGATCGTGCTGTCGGGCCGGGGCGTTGACGCCGAGCACGCCTCGATCCCGTCGCTGCTGCTCACCGGCGCCGTGCACCACCACCTGGTGCGGTGCAAGACCCGCACCCAGGTCGGCCTGATCGTCGAGGCTGCGGACGCCCGCGAGGTACATCACGTCGCGCTGCTGATCGGCTATGGCGCGGCGGCGGTCAATCCCTACCTGGCGATGGCCACCGTGGCCGACCTCGCCGACCGGGGCCTGCTGGGCGGCATCGACGCCAAGACCGCCACCCGCAACCTGATCAAGGCGCTGGGCAAGGGCGTCCGCAAGACGATGTCGAAGATGGGCGTGTCCACGGTGGCCTCCTACACCGGCGCGCAGATCTTCGAGGCGATCGGTCTCGGGGCGGACGTGATCGACTCCTGCTTCACCGGCACCAGCTCCCGGCTCGGCGGGGTCGGCTTCGACACGCTGGCCGACGAGGTCGCGATGCGGCACTACTACGCCTTCCCCCCCGACGGGGTGCACGCCCCGCACCGGGAACTCGTGATCGGCGGCGACTACCAGTGGCGCCGCGAGGGCGAGCCGCACGTCTTCAGCCCCCAGACGGTGTTCAAGCTGCAGCATTCCACCCGGGCGGGCCGCTACGACGTGTTCAAGGAGTACACCCGGCTGGTTGACGATCAGTCGCAGCGGCTGATGACCCTGCGCGGATTGTTCGCCTTCCATCAGGGCCTGCGCCCGCCGGTGCCGATTGACGAGGTCGAGCCGGTCAGCGAGATTGTCAAGCGGTTCGCCACCGGCGCCATCTCCTACGGCTCCATCTCCAAGGAGATGCACGAGACGCTGGCCATCGCGATGAACCGGCTGGGCGGCAAGTCCAACACCGGGGAGGGTGGCGAGGACGCCGACCGCTACACCCGTGACCCCAATGGGGATCTGCGCCGTTCAGCGATCAAGCAGGTGGCCTCCGGACGGTTCGGCGTGACCAGCGAATACCTGGTCAACGCCGACGACCTGCAGATCAAGATCTCGCAGGGGGCCAAACCCGGCGAGGGCGGGCAGCTGCCCGGCACCAAGGTCTACCCGTGGATCGCCAAGACCCGGTACTCCACACCCGGGGTGGGGCTGATCTCGCCGCCGCCGCACCACGACATCTACTCGATCGAGGACATCAAGCAGCTGATCCACGATCTGAAGAACGCCAACCCACGGGCCCGCGTGCACGTCAAGCTGGTGTCCGAGGTAGGAGTCGGCACGGTGGCGGCCGGGGTGGCCAAGGCGTACTCCGACGTCGTGCTCATCTCCGGTCACGACGGGGGCACCGGGGCGTCTCCACTGTCGTCGATCAAGCATGCCGGCACGCCCTGGGAGCTGGGGCTGGCCGAAACCCAGCAGACGCTGATCGCCAACAAGCTGCGGGACCGGATCGTCGTGCAGACCGACGGCCAGCTCAAGACCGGTCGCGATGTGATGATCGCGGCGCTGCTGGGCGCCGAGGAGTTCGGCTTCGCGACAGCCCCTCTGGTGGTCTCGGGTTGCATCATGATGCGGGTCTGCCATCTGGACACCTGCCCGGTGGGCGTGGCCACCCAGAACCCGGTGCTGCGCGCGAAGTTCACCGGCAAGGCCGAGCACGTGGTCAACTTCTTCGAGTTCATCGCGCAGGAGGTGCGCGAGCATCTGGCCGCGCTCGGGTTCCGCAGCCTCGAAGAGGCCGTCGGGCGCACCGAGATGCTGGACACCCGCCCTGCGATCCACCACTGGAAGGCGGCCGGGCTGGACCTGTCGCCGATCCTGCACGTGCCGCCCGATCAGGATCCCGCGGCACCGCGGCACCGGACCAGGCAGCAGGACCACGGCCTGGACAAGGCGCTGGACAACACCCTGATCCAGCTGTGTGAGGGCGCGCTGGCCGGTGGTGAACCGGTGCGGTTGGACCTGCCGGTCCGCAACGTCAACCGCACGGTCGGCACCATGCTGGGGTCGCATCTGACCCGCCGCTGGGGTGGCACCGGGCTGCCCGACGGCACCATCGACATCACCCTGACCGGATCGGCCGGCCAGTCTTTTGGGGCGTTCCTGCCGCGCGGGATCACCCTGCGGCTGGTCGGCGACGCCAACGACTACGTCGGCAAAGGCCTGTCCGGTGGCCGGATCACCGTCCGCCCGCATCCCGACGCCCAGTTCACTGCGGAGCACAACATCATCGCCGGCAACGTGATCCTCTACGGCGCGACGTCCGGGGAATTGTTCCTGCGTGGGATGGTCGGGGAACGCTTCTGCGTGCGCAACTCCGGCGCGCTGGCCGTCGTCGAGGGCGTCGGTGATCACGCCTGCGAGTACATGACCGGCGGCCGGGTGGTAGTGCTCGGGCAGATCGGGCGCAACTTCGCCGCCGGGATGTCCGGCGGGGTCGCCTACGTGCTCGACCTGCCCGCCCAACGGGTCAACCCGGAGATGGTCGACCTGGACCCGCTGGACGACGAGGACCGGACGTTCCTGGCCGACGCGGTGGCGCGGCACCACGCGGAGACTGGATCCGCCGTGGCGCATGCGCTGCTGACCGACTGGGACACCGCGGTGGATCGCTTCGGCAAGGTCATGCCCAAGGACTTCAAGCGGGTGCTGGCCGCCCAAGCGGCGGCGCAGCGGGACGGCCGGAACGTCGATGAGGCGATCATGGAGGCGGCTCATGGCTGATCCCAAGGGCTTCCTCACCACGGGGCGCCGCAACCCACCGCGCCGCCCCGTCGAACTGCGGTTACGAGACTGGCGCGAGGTCTATGAGGACTTCGGCCGGGATGCCCTAGAGGCGCAGGCCGGGCGCTGTATGAACTGCGGGATCCCGTTCTGCCACCTGGGCTGCCCGCTGGGCAACCTGATCCCGGAGTGGAACGACCTGGTCTGGCGCCAAGACTGGGCAGACGCGGCCGAGCGACTGCACGCCACCAACAATTTCCCGGAGTTCACCGGGACGCTGTGCCCGGCGCCCTGCGAGGCGGCCTGCGTGCTCGCCATCAACGACGACGCGGTGACCATCAAGCAGGTCGAGATCGAGATCATCGACCGGGCCTGGAAAGAGGGCTGGGTTCGGCCGGTTGTGGCGGAGGTGGGTACCGGCAAGAAGGTCGCCGTGGTCGGGTCGGGCCCGGCGGGGCTGGCCGCGGCTCAGCAGCTGACCCGGGTCGGGCACGACGTCGTGGTCTACGAGCGCGCCGACCGGATCGGTGGGCTGCTGCGCTACGGCATCCCCGAGTTCAAGATGGCCAAGCACCGGCTGGACCGGCGGCTTTCGCAGATGCGTGCCGAGGGCACCGAGTTCCGGGCCGGCGTCGACGTCGGGATGGACATCACGGCCGAGGAGCTGCGCGCCGGATTCGACGCGGTGGTGCTCGCCGGTGGGGCCACCGCGTGGCGCGACCTGCCCGTGCCCGGTCGCGAGTTGGCGGGTATCTACCAGGCGATGGAGTACCTGCCGCCGTCGAACCGGGTGCAGGAGGGCGACCTGCCGCGGTCGCCGATCGACGCCTCGGGCAAGCATGTGGTGATCCTCGGTGGGGGCGACACCGGAGCCGACTGCCTGGGCACCGCGCACCGCCAGGGCGCGGCGTCGGTGACCCAGCTGGAGATCCTGCCGACCCCACCGGAACAGCGTCCAGACACCCAACCCTGGCCCACCTACCCGATGATCTACCGGGTGTCCTCGGCCCACGAGGAGGGCGGCGAGCGGCTGTTCGCGGTGAGCACCCAGCAGTTCCTCGGAACCCTCGACGGTCAGGTTCGCGGGCTGCGACTGGCTCAGGTCGTCTTCGCCAACGGCAAGTTCGAGCCGGTGCCGGATACTGAGCAAGATCTGCCCGCCGATCTGGTGCTGCTGGCGATGGGCTTCGTCGGGCCGGAGAAGGGCAAGCTCCTCGAGGGGCTGGGCGTCGAGTACGACGCGCGCGGCAACGTCGATCGGGACGCTTCCTTCATGACCAGCGTGCCGGGTGTGTTCGTCGCCGGAGACATGGGCCGCGGGCAGTCCCTGATCGTGTGGGCCATCGCCGAAGGCCGCTCCGCCGCCGCTGGCGTGGACCACTACCTCACCGGCCGCGACGTGCTCCCGGTAGCTATCGCGCCTACCGACCGGCCTGTGGCGTAGCCCGGTGAGTGGGGGGGGGGGGGGGG
>JALYTS010000157.1:4659-8277 GCA_030854185.1 Actinomycetota bacterium
CTGCAGCTCGCATCGCCACTCACGGGTTATCCACAACCAGGGTCGGTATCCGCAAGCTGATCATGATGCGGTGGCCCTCGGGGGCCAGGTAGGGCACGGTCACGGCCGTGATCAAGAACCACTGGCCGCGCCAACCCTGCGTGCTGGAGTCGTCCGGCGCAGTCACCTGGCAACAGCTGATCCGCGACCAGCATGGCCTGCTGAGCTCCGATCAACTACGGATGCTTCGCATCGGGCCAGGGGTGATCGCCGCCAACATCACCGCGCAACGATGGCGGCGCGTGTTACCCAGGGTCTACGCCACCTTCACCGGTCCGCTGATCAGGGTGGCACGGGTCACCAGCGCGCTGCTCTACGGAGGACCGCAGGCGGTGCTCAGTCACACCACCGCAGGCGAGGAATGGCGGATGCTCGCGATCGATCCGCTCGCACCAGTGCACATCACAGTGCCCTACGGCTGCTCTGCGGTGTCGCAGCCGCCCCTCGTCATGGTGCACCGTTCCCGTGCCTTCCCATACCTGTTGGTGGCTTCGGATCCCCCACGCACGAGCCGCGCGGATACCGTCCTTGACCTCGCGACGAGCGAACCGAATGCCCGGGAGGGGATGCGGCGGTTCGTTGCTCTCGCCACCAGAGGCCGAGTCCCGGTGCGAGAACTGCAGTGGCGCATCGAGGAACGACGACCACGCCGATACGGCAAGGCACTCGCCGACGCGCTCCGCTTGCTGGCCGACGGGGTGCAATCGGCCCTTGAGCTGCGCTACGCCTGCGACGTTGAACTGGCCCACGCGCTGCCGACTGCGCATCGCCAGCAGCCGTTCGTCGTGGATGGCCGAACTCTTTGGGAGGACGTCACCTACGACACAATCGGCATCCCGCTCACTGTGCGGCTCGACGGGCGGGCCTTTCACGACGCTCCCGAAGTGGCTTTCCGGGACCGCAGGCGCGACAACGCAGCAGAGCTCGCCGCCCGGCATCGCCTGGTCTACGGCTGGGACGAGGTCACCCGCGACCCCTGCGGAGTGGCAACAGAGGTCGCCACGGTGCTGCGTCGGGCGGGTTGGCAGGGAGCGCTCCGACGGTGTGGTGGCGGCTGCGCCGCCCCGTGAGTGGCGATGCGAGCTGCAACTCGCATCGCCACTCACGGGTTATCCACATCACTACGCTGTGGACAACTCCAGATCAGCGAGCAGCAAGGCGTGGTCGCTGCCCGCAGCAGCGGCCTCGTCGGCTAGGCATTGGACGTCGAGCACTGTGAGACCGGGGGTGGCCCACACGTGGTCGTCGGCGGCGTTGAGCACGTGCTTCAGGTGATGGACCGGTGCCGGACCCAGCAGCGGATCGGCGCTGCCGGGCACCCGGGGTCCGGCGTCGATACCGAAGATGACCGGCCCGGGCACATCGGCTAGCCAGCGAGAGATCCCGGCGTGAAACGCTTGCTGCAGCGCGGCAGCGGGCTCGCCGGATGGCTGGCGGCCGTGGAAACTGCATACGGTCAGCAGATCACCGCTGGACAAGGCAACCTGGGCCGTCACCGTCCGCCAGAGAAAACCGGGGAGAACCGGATCGCGGACTTCGAACGGCGCACGGTCCAGCACCGCGGCATCGATCAGAGCGGTATTCGAGATGCCCAACACGGCGCATCCCAGCCGGTACTCGCTGGCCCGCGGCTTGCACAGGTCAGTGGACAGCGCACCCCAGGCGAACTGCCTGGTCTTGCGATGCATCCGCTCGTACGCTGAGGGGTGCGGCAGCAGCGCGCGGTAGACCGGGCGGCCGATCTCCTGAAGTAGCACGAGGTCAGGCTGCAGACGGCGGAGCAGCTCGATCTTGGCGTCCAGCAGCCCGGTAGGTCGGGAATCGACGTTCCAGCTCACCACCCGGATGCGCACCGGCGTTACTGCCCCGCGCCGGGAGCCCGGTATTCCGCGACCCGATGGATCTCGGGCACGAATCCCCACACCGATCCCAGCCGCCCGAGCTCGAAGTCACCGGCGACCCGCTTACGGTAGGACGTATCAAGGATCGGACGCTCGTCGATCCCTTGGGTGATCGCCAGACATGGCCGCCGGTAGGCGCAGCCCGAACAGTTCTCCCAGGTAGGGTTCGGATAGATCCGCAGCGCCGGGTCTGTCATATCCTGCATCTCCCACGCTACGGAGATGCCATGCCGGGCGATTTCGAGCTCAGCCCGCGGGATATGGGTGCGGCGGAAGGACTCCGTGGTGCGCTGCGTCATGATGCCGCCGGCCCCCGGCATCGCCCGCACCTGGACCTCAGGTTTGCCCGAGGCGGGCACCGCGGCGCGTAGCTCGTTGTGGATGGTGCCTTCGAGCTGGGCCAGGAAGCCCAGCTGCCACGCCCAGCTGCGGGTCAGCGCCTGCTCGTCGAGCAGCAGCTGGTCGAGCTCCGGCCACCGCGGGCCGGTGACGATCCGGTGCTCGACGAGCCAGTACAACTCATGGTCGTCGATCACCACCAGGTCGATCCGTACCCGGTACTGCAGCGGCCTATCGTCCGGGGTGATCAGCCCACTGTCCGGGTCGGCTGGGTCGGGCGGAGCGATGTCGAACTGCGACGCCACCTGGATCGGGGTGAAGCGATCGACGTCACTCGCCCATTCGAAGTAGCGCTGCATGATGCCGGTGCCCAGCTCCAGGTGCTGCTCCCAGTCCCGGACCTGGTCAGCGGACAGCTCACGGGTCCGCGTGTAGGCATCGCGCTGCCTGCGCATCGACTTCTCGAATCCGGCGACGGCCAATGGCCGCACGATAGCCCGGTTCCAGTCCCACATCCCCGGGAAGTAGTAGACGTCGAGAGCGTCATGGAGCGCTTCACCAAGGTCGAAAACCCGTGCCGGCTCGGCCGGCTCGTAGTCCTGCCGCTCCCGCGCGCCGAGGTCCCACGCCCGCCGGCACTGCCGGAACAGTCGACTCTCCCATGGTCTGGCCAGGTAGTTCACGCTCACGGCCACCTCCTGCTGCCCGCATCCGAATTCCGAGCGTACCGTGGCCGAGGCGAGCAGACGTCTGCAAAACGAGGACTGTCACGCGTGACCCCTGCCCGACGTGAGTGGCTGGCCCAGCACCGGGAGTGCAGAGCAACCTGGTACCGGACGCCTTGCTGGCCGCGCGGGCCTGCACGCACGGCTGCCGAATCGCGACCGTCGACCGCGGGTTCGCCCAGTTCCCCGGCGCCTTTACCCGCGTTCTGGATGCAGACTGCTGTTGGCGGACCCCGATTTACCGCGGTCTGCATCCAGAACGCGGCGTGGGCAGGTCAGCGGACGCCCAGGTGGCGGGCTATGAGTATGCGTTGGACTTCGCTGGTGCCTTCGCCGATCTCCAGGACCTTGGCATCTCGGTAGAAGCGGCCCACCGGATAATCGTTCATGAAGCCGTAGCCGCCGAAGACCTGGGTGGCGTCCCGGGCGTTGTCCATCGCCGCATTCGAGGAAACCAGCTTCGCTATAGCGGCCTCTTTCTTGAACGGTTCGCCGCGTAGCATCCGCTTGGCGGCGTGGTAGTAGGTCAGCCGGGCGGCGTGGGTCCGCGCCTCCATATCAGCGATCTTGAACTGGATCGCCTGATAGCTGCCGATGGCGTGGCCGAAAGCGTG
>JALYTS010000066.1 GCA_030854185.1 Actinomycetota bacterium
GGGTCGTCCCACGCACCCAAACCGCGATCATGGAGGGTTTGCCCGCGAGGCGCGCAACGATTATCCCGGCCCGGGCCACTTCCGGATCTTCCCAGAGTTCGCGGTGGCCGGAGCGATCTGGGCTCAGCCGGTCTGGATCGGCCGGAAATTGCCTTGAATGTGACTCCTGAACCGATTGACGGTACCGTCGCAGTGACCGTCTACTCGTCGTGCGCGCGGCATCATAGCCGGCGTCGTTCTCGGTCTCACCATGACACGGCTCTCGTTCATGCCGGGACGGGAACGCCGACATGCCGTCGGCTCGCACCGCCAACCCAGACCACCTCGATTCGCACGGCTCGGCTGACCTCACCCTGAGAGCGGCTGATTCCGCCAGGGACGCGGATCCGGCCTCGGAGGTCTTCGTCTGGGACGAGGAGGAATCCGAGGCGCTGCGCCAGGCTCGCAAGGACGCCGAAGCCACCGCCTCCGCCGACTCGGTACGCGCGTATCTCAAGAAGATCGGCAGGGTCGCCCTGCTCAACGCCGAGAAGGAGGTGGACCTCGCCAAGCGCATCGAGGCCGGGTTCTATGCCGCCGAGCGGATCCTCCAGGGCCAGGGCCAGGGCCAGGGCCAGGGCCAGGGCCAGGGCCAGGGCCCGGCTGAGGAGCTGTTACCTCAGCTGCGCCGGGATCTGGCCTGGATCGTTCGTGATGGTGAGCGCGCCAAGAATCACCTGCTGGAGGCCAACCTTCGCCTGGTCGTCTCGGTGGCCAAGCGCTACACCGGGCGTGGCATGCCATTCCTGGATGTGATCCAGGAGGGAAACGTAGGTTTGATCCGTGCGGTGGAGAAGTTCGACTACACCAAGGGATTCAAGTTCTCCACCTATGCCACCTGGTGGATCCGCCAAGCCATCACCCGATCGATGGCCGATCAGGCCCGCACCATCCGGATCCCGGTACACCTGACCGAGGTGATCAACAAGCTGGGTGGCATCCAACGCGATCTGCGACAGAATCTGGGCCGCGAGCCCACCCCGGATGAGCTGGCCAGGGAGATGGACATCACCCCGGAGAAGGTGCTGGAACTCCGGCAGTACGCCCGGGAACCCATCTCGCTGGATCAGACCATCGGCGAGGAGGGCGACTCCCAGCTCGGCGACTTCATCGAGGACTCCGAGGCCGTGGTCCCGATCGACGCAGTCTCATTCACGTTGCTGCAGGATGACCTGCAGTCCGTGCTGGCCACGCTGTCCGAGCGGGAAGCCAGCATCGTCCGGTTGCGATTCGGGTTCACCGACGGTCGACCGCGCACCCTCGATGAGATCGGGCACATCCACGGGGTCACCCGGGAACGCATCAGGCAGATCGAATCCAAGACGATGTCCAAGCTGCGCCAACCCTCCCGCTCCCAGGTCCTGCGCGATTACCTGGACTGACCGGTTGGCCCATTTGCCGCAATGTAAGTAAAGCTTTGACCGCATGGCCTTCGCCGGTGGTTGAATCTGTCGGGTGGGTGACGACGGCCGTCTGCACGCCCGATCAGGCGGTCATCACGCGCCCGGCCGCCGCAGCGCAGTGGTGACTGTGGAGGATGTCCGACCGGACACCGCCAAACGCCTGCAGACCGTGCTCACCGGCATAAGCGCACAGACCCGCCGTCACCTGATCGACATACTCAGGGACACCGTCCGACGGTCCGCCGAACAACCCCACGACCCCGACGGTCAGGCGGGAGTGTTGTTGTCCACGTGTGATCCCGGCCGGGATGAGCCGTCGACTTCCGCGGTGGGGCGGTTCCCGGTGGTGGTGTTGCCGATCACCGTGCAACCGGTCGAGCCCTCACTGATCAACACTGCCCGGGTCAGATTCGGGCCGGCGAAGGTGTTCTGACTTACCACGACATTGGGCCAGCGCCGCACATTGACCGCCTGGGCGCCGTTGTTCGCGCACATGTTTCCGGTGAACGTGATCGATGTCACCCCGGTCGGGGCACCGCTGTTGGCGTCCTGGTCGCCGGTGGCGATCAGGCACTGCGCATCCACGTTGCGGCAGGTGTTGCCGGAGATCACCACGTCGAAGGTGGGCGGTTTGCTGTTGTCGAGGGTCTGGAAGCAGTCCGGGTGCGGCGGGCTGCGATAACCCTCCGCGGAGATGTCGGAGATGGTGTTGTCGGAGATCCGATGCCCGCTGCCGTAAAATCGCATCCCATCGGCGTCACCCCCATGCCGGCCCACCACTGTGTCGCTGATGGTGTTGGCGTGCACGATGATCCGCTGGCCGGTGATTTCGATGCCGTTGGTGGCGACATGGGTCATGGTGTTGGACTCGATGGTCGAGTCGGTACAGGGATCGCAGGTGATCCCGCCCTGTTCGGTGTCGTGGACGGTGTTGTTCCGCGCGGTGATCCCGGCGCCCTCCAGCAGCACCCCACCGCCGCCCGCGACGGTGAAACCCTGCAGGACGACGTGGTCGGCCTTGATCTGCACCTCGTGCACGGTGGCGCCGTCGGCCGCGAGGGTGATCGGCGCGTCGGCGGTCCCCGATCGGGTCATCGCCATGTCGGTGTCGGTGAGGTCACCACCGGAGAAGCACACCGTGTCGCCCGCAGCGGCGGCGTCCAGAGCTGCCTGCACCTCATCGGACCGGGTGACGGAGTGGGTGCAGCCAGCCGGCAGGCCTTGCTGACCTTGGACACCCGGAGGTCCGTGGCCCGCGGGGGAGGTGCTGGTACACCCTGCGGCGAGCAGCACCAGGCCCAGCAGCGGGATCAACCAACCCCGCCGCACCACAGCGACGACGCGGACAGCCAGCTGGAAAACGTCCTCGCCCTGGGGGCCCGACGTGGGGATGAGCCGGTGATTCATGAAACCGACACTACGGGCATCGCCGAAGCACCTCGGGCGCGGCGCGGCGCCGGCTCCTGAAAAGCGGCGTCGATGGTGGTGCACTCAGCGCTGGTGGCCATCGCGCTGCGAAGCCGTCCCCTGTGGGGATTGCCGCAATCCCCTGGTCGGCCGCTGGACTTCTACTGTTCACAGCTGGGAAGCACTGTCGGATGCGTGCGGCCAGCACTCGTTCGCAGCACCCGCCGTCGTCGGCTCGTCGCCGGCACTGCCGTGGGTGCCTTCCTGCTGGGTAGCGTGGCTCTCGCCGGATGCAATACGCCGGCGATCACCGGACTGGCCAATCCGCCGGCCGGTCCCGCGTCATCAGACCCAGCGCCGGCGCCACCGACGACCGTCGATCCGCCGTCTGCGGTCCCACCAGCGGGTTCGCCCGCGCTGGCAGCCGTTCCACCGCCACCCGAACCAGCTACGACCTGCGCTGACGATCACGGTCACGGTCGACATCACCGGGAGCGCTGAGCAACTCGCCGGGGTGATCCGGGTTGCAGCGGACTTCCAGCCCGGTGACTCCGGTGGCCCGCTGGTGAACACCGCTGGGCAGGTCGTGGGCATCGACACCGCCGCGGCCACCGAGCCCCGATCCTCCGGCGCTGAGGGATTCGCAATCCCGATCAACGACGCGATCGCGATCAGCAAGCAGATCGACGCCGGTACCGCCTCCCCGAGCATTCACATCGGACCGACCGGCGCCCTCGGTGTCGTGTGCCGCTGACCTGGGTGGATCGCTCGGGACAACAGCACGTTGCCACGGTGACGCTGGAGGTCGGCCCGCCAACCTGACAAAGTCGCGAACTGGCGTGTAACGCTGAGGGCGCCGATGGCGATGACATGAGTAGCCCCTGTGACGCTGTTGGACCCCCGACCTGGCGGCATCACTGGGGCTTTCCTCTGCCCTCCGACGATATTGCATCCCCGCAGCGGCCGCGAGCTGTGGTCTGCGCTGCGAATCCGGTCCACACTTGGCAAGCTGGCACACAGCTCCGAGGAGGACAGATGGCTATGTCCGGTGTGGACCAGCGGACTACCGCCAAGGTGATCCTGATCTCGGCGGTCGCCGCCGTCGGCGGCTTCCTCTTCGGCTTCGACACCGCGGTGATCAACGGCGCGGTGGACTCGATCCAGAGCGCGTTTCGCCTGAGTCCTGCCCTCACCGGTTTCGCGGTGTCCTGTGCGCTGCTCGGCTCGGCCGTAGGTGCCTGGTATGCGGGCCGGGCCGCAGACCACGTGGGTCGGGTGCGAGCCATGGTCGTCGCCGCGGCACTCTTCGCGATCAGCGCGGTCGGGGCCGGGTTGGCCTTCTCGGTGTGGTCGCTGATCGCGTGGCGATTCGTCGGCGGCCTCGGCGTCGGGATGGCCTCGGTGATCGCTCCTGCCTACATCGCCGAGGTCGCGCCCTCGCACATCCGCGGCCGGCTCGGCTCGCTGCAGCAGCTGGCCATCGTCTCCGGCATCTTCGTCGCGTTGCTCTCCGACGCGTTCCTGGCCAACCTCGCCGGCGGGGCGAGCCAGCCACTCTGGTTCGGGCTGGGCGCCTGGCGGTGGATGTTCCTCGCCGGGCTGATCCCCGCCCTGATTTACGGCGTGCTGGCCCTGCAGATCCCGGAGTCGCCGCGCTACCTGGTGGCCAAGGGAGAGCTGATCCGCGCCGCCGAGGTGCTGCGCGAGGTGTTGGGTTCCCGCAGCATCGAAGCCGTGCAGCGCAAGGTGCAGGACATCGTCGTCAGCCTGCGACGCGAGGACCAACACGCACCGAGACTGTCCGACCTGCGTGGACCCAGTCTTGGGCTGCTGCCGATCGTGTGGGTGGGGATCCTGCTGTCGATCTTTCAGCAGTTCGTCGGCATCAACGTGATCTTCTACTACTCGACCAGCTTGTGGCGGTCGGTCGGGTTCAGCGAGTCCGACTCCCTCACGATCACCGTCATCACCTCGGTGACCAACGTCCTGGTCACGCTGATCGCGATCAGCATCGTCGACAAGGTCGGTCGCAAACCGATGCTGCTAAGCGGATCGCTGGGCATGGCGCTGACCCTCGGCGCGATGGCCGTGTGTTTTTCTCAGTCGATCGGGAGCGGCAAGGACGTGAGCCTGCCCCAGCCGTGGGGAACGATCGCGCTGATCGCCGCCAACCTCTACGTCGTGTCCTTCGGTACGACGTGGGGTCCCGTTGTCTGGGTGCTGCTCGGCGAGATGTTCCCCAACTGGATCCGCGCGACCGCGCTCGCCGTTGCCGCGGCCGCCCAGTGGATAGCCAACTTCGCCATCACGACGACGTTCCCGGTCCTGTCCAATCTCGGCTTGTCCTTCGCCTACGGCCTGTACGCGATCTTCGCCGCACTGTCCTTCGGGTTCGTGTTCAAGGCGGTCAAAGAGACCAAGGGCCGCGAGCTGGAGGACATGACGGGTTAGCACTGCAACGGCACATTCTTCGGTGCTTGGCCGCCGGATCCCCTCAGCAAGGATTGATCGCGGATTGTGTGCCTACGGTGACACCCACTGTCGTCATAGGCACACAAACCGTGATCATCTTGCCCGGGCAGCGGCGGTGGCTTTCAGCAGGTCTTCAGGTGGAGGTGCCGAACGACGTCTACCCCGCGGCGCCGCCTGACCCCGGCGGCCCGATCACTCGCTGGCACTACCATGACAAGTCAGGCGGCCAGGCGCTGATGATGCACATCTTCTTCGTGCCCGGCAACGACCTGGCCCACGCGTACGCGGCGGACATGAAGGGCTGACATGGCCAGCTACCCCGTCCTGACAGCACCCAAACGCAGCGCGTGGCGGTGGGTTCTGGCTCCCGCCGCCACGGTCGCCGCCGCCTCGCACATCCCGGTGATCGCCCCGCACCTCGCCGAGGCCCCCTACATGGGGGTCTTGTTCATCGTGCTCACCGCGGCCTGCCTGGTGCTCGCCATCGCTGTGCTCATCCGGGACACCGCGGCTGTCTACGGTCTGGCGATCCTCACCTGCGGGTTGGCGATCGTCGGCTACATCGCCACCCGATCCGTCGCGTTCCCGCAGCTCGCTGACGACGTCGGCAACTGGTTGGAACCTCTCGGGATCGTGGCGATCCTCGCCGAGGCCGTCGTGGTGATCGCTGCAGTCAAGGGCGTCGCCGCGCGGCGGTGAACTACCCTTCGGCAATGGAGCAGCGGGTCAGCCTGATCACCCTGGGCGTTGCCGACGTCGCGCGCGCTCGGGCGTTCTATGAGCGGCTGGGTTGGCAGGGTCAAGAGGTCGAAGAGACGGTGTTCTTTCAAGCAGGCGGCGTCGTGCTGGTCCTCTGGGATCGGGACAAGCTCGCGCTCGACTGTGGCATTCCCGAGGTCGGAACGGGTGGTTTCAGCGGCGTCGCCCTCGCGCACAACGTCCGGTCCGAGGCGGAGGTCGACGACCTCATCGCGGCGGCGCAGCGCGCCGGGGCCACCGTCACCCGGTCTGCGGCCAGGACGATCTACGGCGGCTATGCGGGAATATTCACCGACCTCGACGGCCACGCCTGGGAGATCGCGCACAACCCGGGCTTCAGTTTTGCCGAGGATGGCTCGATAATTCTTCCTGATTTCGGCAAAGGTGGTTGAGGGCTTGGACTGGTGTGTGTCCGGTTCGATCAGGCGGACGGGAAGTGGTGGCCCACACCCGACCATGGCTGACCCACACTGTGGGCATCCCGCTCGCCTGACCGCCGGCGATGTCGAGGTCCGGGTCGTCACCCACCACCCAGCACGGGTCTTCGGCCGGCGCACCGCAGCGTCCCCGGGCCAGTAGGAAGACCCGGGGATCCGGCTTGCGTATCCCGGTCTCTTCCGAGACGCACCAGCCGTCTAGGAGATCGAGGACACCGCTGCGGCGCAGCTTGCCTAGCTGGTTGTCGACCCGCCCGTTGGTGACCACCCCCAATCGCCAGCCCTGCTGCCGCAGCCTGGTCAGCGCGTCGAGGCGGACACTCGGGGTCCGGGGTCGGTGGCGGCCTTGCGCAGGAGCGGCTCCAAGGCGCGCAGGTCCTCTAAGGATCCTTGGTCGCTGAGACGTTGACACTTGAGCAGACCCTGCGGGAGCTTGCCCAAGATCCGAGTCGACCAGCGACAGTCGACCGGGTGATCATGGGTCGGTTGGGCGGCGCACTGAGGGGCTCGGCCAGGTCAGATTCACCGCATTACCCATCAGATGACCCCCGGCTCGACGGTCCGAGGCGAAGCGTCTCTAGGGATGCGGCTTCGCACTCGTGGCGGATGGCTCGATCATCCTTCCCGACTTCGCGCCCGGTCAACCGTGATCGAGTCTCGCTCCAAGTACCCGCTGTAGGTGCATGAGCGAGAACTCCTGCACCGCCTCCGCTGGGTGGCCCGGCCCGTCGAAGGTGCCAGTCGCTTGGGCAGCCACAGTCACCGGAAAGTCCCGATTGCGTAGATCAGCCGTTGTGTGCAGCACGCAGATGTCGGTACATACCCCACAGATCCGCACTGAGTCGATACCGAAGCGGTGCAGGTGACCCTCCATCTCGGTCTCGAACAGTGCCGAGTACCGCCGCTTGCGTAACAACACAACATCGTCCCTAGCCAAAAGTGGGAGCAGCTCGTCGACCAGATCGGCCTCCGGGGTGCCGCGGAGGCAGTGTTCGGGGAACACCGCGAACTCTGCGTCGTCGATCTCGTGGGTATCCGCGGTGAACAGCACCCGTCGGCCAGCCGCGAGGGCGTCGTCTACTTCCCGGCGCACCGCGGGGAGCACAGCTAGGCACCGGTCGCTGGCCAGATTGCCCTGGCGGAGAAACCCGTTCTGCATGTCCACGACCACGAGAAGCTCAGGCACCACAGACACCTCCTCGGGTTCCCCATGTCTACCGGAATGGTTGGTGGTCCGCGGCGCAAGTGGCGCCATCGGCAGGGAGTTGGAGGGTGACGAGATAGTCGGCCACTGCGGCGTTGGCGCAGGCGCTGTGCACGTTCAGCGTGGTATGCCCGTAGCCCTCGACGATCAGCAGCCGAGCGTCGCCGAGTTCGTCACGGGTGGCCTGCGCGTTCCACAGCGGCGTCTCGGGATCGTAGCGATTGTTCACCACCAGGATCGGGTACTGCCGGGGATGGTTCCACGGGCCCAGGTAGCGGTCGCGGTCCGCGGCCGGCCAGGCGATGCATTGGGCCATGTCGAACAGTGCGGTCAGCCCGAAATATGGGCGGCTCCGGTCCTCGATCGGGATGAGCTGGTCATAGGCCTGCTGATCGTGTGGGTAGTCGCTGTCGAGGCACTGGGTGGCCAGAAACGACCCGGAATGGGTGGGGATATACGGGTCCAGGGTCGGCGGCTGGCCCTGCGCAGCGGCGACCTCGGGTCGCAGTGAGTTGTAGAGGCCCTGCAGCCACCTGGCCATGGCGCTCCATCGGGCCGAGCTGTGCAGGTCGTAGGAGACGGTCCCGAGCACCGTGGCGAGCCTGGTGCCACCACCACGCTGTTTGAGCCTGGCCACCATATCGGCGAACTTTTGCCGCGGATCACCCGCGGAAAATGCGCACTTGGACCCCGCCTGTTCGCAGCGGTCGAAGAACGCAGCGAGCTCTTCGGCCTGCGAACGGGCGGTGCCAGCGCGCACGTCGACGGGCTTGTCCTGCTGCCCCGGCTGGCCCGTCGAGTTCGCCACCAGGTCCAGCGCCCCGTCGAAGACCATGGCGCGGGTGCGGCCCGGGAAGAGGTTGGCGTAGGTCGCGCCGACGTAGGTGCCGTAGGAATAGCCCAGAAAACTGACCCTCTCCTCGCCGAGGGACTGGCGCAGCAGCTCCAGATCGCGGGCCGTGTTGGCCGTCGACAGGTGCGCGAGCAGCTCACCGGACCCCGCGGCGCAGCGCTGCCCCAACGCAGCGCTGCTGGCGAAGAACGCTGCCTGCTGCTCGGGTCGCACCGGCGAGCCCACCAGCTCGTCTCCGGCTGTCCCGTGGCCGGCGCAGCGGACCGGCGTGCTGCCTCCGACGCCGCGGGGATCGAAGCTGATCAGGTCGAACCGCTGGCGCAGCACGTCGGGATACGTCGGGCCCAGGCTTTCCAGCTCGCTGACCCCACCGGTCCCGGGGCCACCGAAGTTGACGACCAGCGAACCTACCCGGTGCGCCGGATCTCCCGCTGGCAGCCTGACCACCGACAGCGCGATCGTCGCATCGTGTGGTTGGTTGTAGTCCAGCGGCACCGTCGCAGTGGCGCACTGGAACGATCTATCGCAGCCACTCCACCGCAGTCGAGGTGGTACGGCGCCGTTGACCCCCAGCGGCTCCGGTATGGCCTTCGGTGGCGGGACCGGCGGCCCCGGTGCGGCATTGGGTGGCGGGGTCAGCGCCGGTGTCACGCCGAGGTTCTCCGCGGGACTGCAGCCGAGCAGCGTGAGCAGGGCCACCGCGCTGAGCGCCGTTACGACCCGCGAGGACGACGAGACAGCAACCCGCAACGATCCGCCCTCGCCCAACGCTGGTATCGCCGCCCCTTCGCGCCCGGTCAAGGCCCCTACGATAGGTGCGAGCTACGACCGGTCGAAACCGGTGGCTGGACGTAGGTGGTCGAGCGCTGTGGTGATAAGGCCGCGCGCAGCGGAACCGGTGACGGCTTGGGTGGCGAGTTCGGCGAAGGTCTTGTTGTTGAGGGCGATCTCTCGCGGTTGGCTGATGGTCAGTTCGGCGGAGATGGTCTCTACATGCACAAGCCTGTTATCAAACATGATGAACTGGTTAGTGGGTACGCGATACTCGCTGTTTGCAGGGATGATGCCGACGATGACGCGGGACAGTGACATGACCACTAAGAGCCGGTCAAGCTGCCCGATCATCACGCCGGTGTCGCCGACTGTGGTACGTAAGGCTTGCTCGACGACGATGAAGTGGAACCGGTGATCACCGTTGTAGGGTGCGTGTTGCCGCTCCATACGTGCCGCTACTCCTACGTCGACGTCATCCGGGATTTGGTAGAAGTCGATGAGGCGGCGCATGACCGCTTCGGCGTATTCGGCGGTGTGCAGGATGCCGGGGATCAGTACGGGTTCATACCAGCGCATCAGCCGAGTTTGTGCCTCCAAGGTGCGGAAGGCCTTTTGGCCGCGGCGGGTTCCGGTGTCGAGTATTCGCCGCCATTCCACATACATCGCCTCGATGTACCGCACGGTGGCAATCAGCTGTGCCATCCGGCCGGCTCCGCGAGCCGCCGGCCGGTGAGTCCCGCATCTTTACGCAGGTCTCGTAGCCGGTGGCCGAGGGCTTCGCGTGCCTGGTGAGCCGAACTCGTCACGGGAGTGGTCGGCTTAGGCGCGGACGTGGTCGGTGTGGATGTAGTCCCGGTGCGGTATCGCCGTCTGCCACACCAAGTCACGTACCTTGCAGCACCGCGCGACGATCGTCGGGTCGGTGGTGGCCGGGCCACCGGCGAACCGGCCGCCCGGCTCGAACACGGTAAACGCCACATGCTCGCCGTCGAACAGCCAAAAGTCGGCGACGGTGGGCAGCAAGACACGCCCTGCGCCACCGCGGCGCGCAACCCGTCGCGGCCCAGCGGCACGTCGTCGGCGTTGAGCTGCACGTCCGGGAAGCGCCACGCAGCAACGAAAGGTTGGGGTTTGTTGTAGGGGTTTCCCCGATGGGCCGAGCATGACTGCTTCGTAGCATTGATCGGAGTGTTATCGCACTGCGCGAATGACACCGAAACAGGGCCAAGATTGGTCTCGTGGCAATACTGTTGCTGAGGCCGCCCAGGGAGGCGCGGAGATGAGCACGTTGGTTGCAGGCGTGGTTGGCGAACCGGCGGCATTTCTTCACCGGTATCCTGACTACGAGACGACACGAAGCCTGGATGGGCTACGAGCGACCGAGTACGGCTATCTGGACGAACTGGACCAGGTCTATCTGGATTACACCGGTTCCGGCTTGGCCGCGGCGTCGCAGTACCAAGCACACCACGCGAGGCTGGCGACTGGTTGCTTCGGCAATCCGCATTCGGTGAACCCCAGTTCGCGGGCGTCCACCGAGCTGGTGGACCGTGCCCGTCGCGCGATTCTCGCCTACTTCAACGCTTCGCCAAACGACTATGCTGTCATCTTTACCGCGAACGCCTCCGGAGCCTGCCGGCTGGTCGGCGAGGCGTACCCGTTCGACCGGCGCACCCGATTCGTGCTCACCGCAGACAACCACAACTCGGTCAACGGCATCCGCGAGTTCGCCCGGGCGAGGAAGGCGACGACGACCTATGTGCCCAGCACGGCCCCCGACCTGCGGGTGCTCGACGCAGAGGTGCGCACCGCGCTCGGCCGTCGTAGCATCTCGGCCCGGCGCCAAGGGCGACGTGGGTTGTTCGCCTACCCCGCGCAGAGCAACTTCAGCGGCGTGCAGCATTCCTTGGACTGGGTGGAGCTGGCGCACCGGCAGGGCTATGACGTGTTGCTCGATGCCGCCGCGTACCTGCCGACGAACCCGTTGGATCTCAGCGTCGTCACTCCCGAGTTCGTCACGGTCAGCTGGTACAAGCTTTTCGGCTACCCCACCGGCGTCGGCTGCTTGGTCGCGCGGCGGGAGGCGCTGGCGCGGCTACGCCGGCCGTGGTTCTCGGGCGGCACCATCCAGACCGCCAGTGTGCTGGGGGACTGGCACTCGGTGACTCAAGACGAGAGCGCATTCGAGGACGGCACCCTGAACTTCCTGGCCGTGCCGGATGTCGAGTTCGGATTATCCTGGCTGACCAGCATCGGGATCGAGGTGATCCAGCGACGGGTGCGCTGCCTGACCGGCTGGCTACTCGATCGGCTCGCCGGTCTCACTCATGACAACGGGGCGCCGATGGCCCGGATCTACGGACCGCGCGACACGACGCACCGGGGTGGCACGGTCGCCTTCAACCTACTCGACCCCACCAGAGCGGTCATCGACGAACGCCTCGTCGCCACCGAGTCGGCAACCGCTGGCTTCTCCCTGCGAACCGGATGCTTCTGCAATCCCGGCGCTAGTGAGGCCGCCCTCGGGATCACCAGGGCATCCCTTCGCGGCGCTCACCACAAGGGCGCCGGCACCCTCGAGGGTTATCTCACGCTGCTGCGGCTGCCCAGCGGCGGAGCGATCCGGGTCTCCTTCGGCGTCGCGTCCACCATTGACGATCTGCAACGCCTGCTCAGCTTCGTGGAACACACCTACCGCAACCGGCCTATCACCACCTGCGGGTTGCTCCCCAGAACACAATGCTAGCCACAGTGCAGGCCGCAGCGAGTCAGCACGTGGAATTGCCCGCATGCTCGGCGCTGATCCGGCGAGCCCTCAAGCCACAAGAGTGGTCTATCTGGCCACTGGTAGCGGTATCGGGCCGACCTTGCCCCACCTGATCGCTAGCAAGGTGCCGGCACAGCTTGTCTGGGCCACGCGTAGCCCCCGCAAGACCTATGGCGACGCGCTGGTTGACGAGATCCTGGCCGTTGCGCCCCACGCGACCATCTGGAACACCGACCAACACGGCAAGCCCGACCTGGTCTCGCTGGCGTACGCGGCATATACGTCCTTCGGGGCCGAGGCCGTCATCTGCATCTCGAACAAGAAGGTGACCTGGCAGGTCGTTCACGCTCTGGAGCGTCGTGGAATCCCTGCCTTCGGACCCATCTGGGATTCGTAGCTCTCGGCAGCTGCCGGACCTGCCCGTCGGCCTGGCGCTGCCCAGTGGTGATGACGATCCATGCACTGGTCAAGGACCCGGATCGGGAGTTCGTCGCCGCGCTTCTGCGCTGGGCGAATGATGCTGGGTGATCGCCGCCGGCGGACCAGGTTCCGCTGCCAGGTGCACAGCGAGTTGGGTTCGGGAACTGACGCCCATTTTTCGGTAAACGCGGCTGAGGTGTGCCTCGACGGTTTTCTCGGTGACGAACAGCCGTTCGGCGATCTGGCGGTTGGTCAGTGCGCTGGCAGTGAGTTGGGCGACTTGCCGTTCGGACGGGGTAAGGGCGTGTACCCCGGACACGCGCAATCGGGGCGGGCGGCCACCACCGGCGGTCAGGCGTGCGCGCAGCCGGTCAACCATGGCCGTGGCATGGCATTCCAAGGCGAGTTCAGCGGCGCGCCGAGTGGCCTCCCGGCCGCTGCGACGATCACCATCCTGCAGGTGCCGCTCGCCGAGGTGTTCCAGGGTTCGGGCGAGTTCGAGCCGGGCGGGACCGTCCTGGAGCAAGTCGACCGCCTCCTGCAGCAACCGGCGGGCCTCTGCGGTGCCGCCGAGCAGGGCTGCGCTGCGCAGCGCGACGGCGATGTGGCGGGACACGGTGAATGCCTGTGCCAGCTGTGATTCGTCATCAACCAGACTGGCCGCACGATCGCGATCACCCAGATCGAGGAGGGCTTCGGCCGCGCGCAGCCGCCACGGCACGTCCGGCATGCGGGGGGAACCCCATTGCGCATACAGCCGTCCGCAGCACATCGCGTCGGTCAGTGCCGCCTCAGTATCGCCCTGCGCTGCGCGCAGCCGGGCTCGGGCGTCCAGGAGCCACAGATGGAAGAAGGAGCGGGGTTGCCGGCTGCCGGACAAGACTCCGGCCTCCACCACAGCGTCGGCTTCGGCCAGCCGACCGTGCTCAAGCATCAGGTGCACTGCCGTCGAGTGCAACAGCGGCAGCGCGAAGTGCGGTCCAGAGGCCGCCGCAGTGCCAAGGTCAACGTGCTCTTGTGCCTGGGGAAGGTCGCCACGCAGCAAGGCGACTCTGGCCAGGTAGCCGCGGATCGGGCCGATCGGGAACAACAATCCTCGCTTGATAGCGGTATCCAATGCCTGGTGCAGGTGCCGTTGCGCCTCGTCGAGATGGTCGGTCACCACCAGCGTGTGGATTGCTACCCAGATCGCGGAGCGCTCCGGGGCAAGTTGGCCGCCGGCCAGAGCGGCTCGGGCGAGGGCAACCGCGTGGTCGGCTGGATCGCCGGACAACAACGCCTCCATCGACAGGTGAGCCTGCACAACAGCGTCATACCGTCCGGAGCGAGGTCGAAAGCAGCTCAACCGGTCGATTAACAGGGCACGACGGGTGAGGTCCACGCGGGCAGTGCCGATGAGCTCAGCCTCCAATTCCATGGTCAGCGCGGGGGTATGGTCGGCCGGCAGTTCGCTGGTGGCCTGTAGCAGAAGGTCAACAGCATCGCCTGGCTCGCCGCACGCGTTGCGGAACCGAGCGAGGCTGTAGGCGCACAGAGCCCGTTGCGCTGGGGTTGCCGCCAGTGATAGCGCTTCCCGAAGGTGGGTCTCGGCATCGGCGAATGCCAACTGGTATGCCTGACAGTTGCCCAGCAGCCGGCTGATCTCCGACCGCTGCGCGGGCGGTGGTGGTTCGTTGCGGGCACGCAGCAGATACACCGCCGCGCCCTCGGGTGATCCGCGTTGCCGTGCCAGGTCAGCGGCGGCCAGCAGAAGGCCAACCCGGTCCTGGTTGGCCGACGGGGCAGTGCGCAACAGGTGTGATGCGACGCGTTCAACCGACCCACCTGCGGCCAGCAAGACGGTGGCGGCACGTTCGTGTTCGGCGCTGCGGTCAGCGGCCGGGATCAAGGAAAGCACCACGTCGCGGACGACAGCATGGACGAATGCCGGTGGGTCCGCGCGTTCGAAGATGCCGTACCGGATGAGTCGCTCGGCTCCGGCAGCGATCACGGGCAGCGGCAGGTTCGCCTGCTGGGCGACCAGCGCAAGATCTGTGTTGTCACCCAGCACGGCCACGACTCGCGCCACTACCTGCGCAGCCTCCGGCTGGCGTTGCAAGCGCGCGGCGACATGGCGGCGGATGGCACCTGGTCCGGCTGCCTCGACTGACGCCGCCGCGGCGGCGTCAGGGCACACGTTGTCGGTGACCAAGACCCGCAACAGTTCCCGAACGAAAAGTGGATTACCGGTGGTGGTGGCCTGACACGCTGCGCAGAATTCATCGTCCGCATCCGGGCCCAACTCTCGCCGAACGAGCTCCGCGACCGCGGATATACTGAGATTCTGCGGTTCCAACAGGGTCGCATCCTCGGCCACCAGAATATCGTGGAGAACCCCGTCATCGCTGTGTTCGCCGGTCCGGGTCGTGATTATCACGGTCACTGCTACCGAGTCCATCCGCCGGGCCAGAAATCCCAAGAACTGCAATGACGGTAGATCGACCCACTGCGCGTCATCGACCAATACGACCACTGATTCCGTTTCGGCCAGATTGACCAGCAACCAATACAGACCGTTCAGCAACGGATACAACGACCCGGCTGTCCCGTTCGACGTGTCGCCCGACGGGCTGATCGCATCGATGGTGGTGAACAGACCAGCCGTGGTCCCCGCGGCCCCCGTGAACAACCTCTCGCGAGCTGGGACCTCCTTGGGCAGCGCCGGCTCAAAAAGCTGCCGGACTACACCAAAAGTGAAGTCATGTTCCAGCTCGGCACCGCGCGCCGACAACACCCTGAACCCAGCGGCCAGCGCGAGATCCCTCGCGTGCCGCAGCAGCACCGTTTTACCCAGGCCAGGCGCCGCGTCGACCACGACGACGCCACCCCGCCCGGCCGCCAAGTCCGCCAACGACCGTTCCAGCGCCCGTACCTCAGCTTCGCGCTCCACCAAACCAGTCACGCAACCATCTCCGGCTCCCGCCCGGCAGCCCATCCCCGCGGCATCCTGCCAGCCGATGCTCCCTCATGTTCGGCGCATATCAAAGCGCAGCAACAGGCATCGCGACCACCACACCCGGTGTCGCCACGGTAGCGCTAGGCGGCACACCTCAGTGCGTCGAGTTCGACACCGGGCTGCCGGACTGGCGCAGGACAACCCGGGTGTCGAACTCGTCGCAGTTAAGGCAGTCGGGATCGAGCAGACCGGACCTCTGCCGACTGACGGCGTGCCGGGTGGTCAGTCTCTAGTTCTAGTAAAGAGCGCGGACAGCCCACTGCCACCGTAACGGCGAGTCCCGATGATCTCCCTTAGTCCGTGGCGCCGCAAGCGTGGGTCGTCGAGATCCTCGCTACCCTCGCCGTACACAGCGTGGTAGTCGCTGTTGCCGTAGTTATCGCCTCCACCGGTGCCACCCATTGCGAAGACTTCCGAGATCCTCATAACTCTCCCCTTTGCTTTGCTTTCAGTCGATGGCGGAATTATGCAAGCCAAGAGAACTCAGGAGGCTAGGGAGATTGCACGACAGGGAGGTTGTGCTGGCGTTGCAACGACAGCCCCAGGTGACCCGAGCCGATCCTCCCCTTACTCTCCGTGGTCAGCAAAGACGAAGCTAGGGCATCCGAGCGTTCAGTTCAATAGTAACTTTTCATATATGAATGGTTAAATTAGTGACAGCGGTGGCTGCGCCGGCTCAGGTGATGAGGACGGCGCGGAAGTCGTTGACGTTGGTCCGGGTGGGGCCGCTTACGACCTGATCGTCCAGCACGGCGAAGAAACCGTGCCCGTCGTTGGCGGCCAGCGCGGTGGCGGGGTCCACCCCGAGCTCCGCGGCGCGGCGCAGGGTATCGGGCCCGATCAGCGCCCCGGCAACCTCCTCTGACCCGTCGACGCCGTCGGTGTCGCAGGCGATGGCGTGCACCTGCGGCTCCCCGCGCAGCGCCACGGCCAGCGACAACAGCAGCTCGACGTTACGGCCGCCCCGGCCAGGGCCGCGCACGGTCACGGTGGTCTCGCCGCCGGAGAGCAGCACACAAGGTGCCGGCGCCGGCTGGCCGTGGCGGCGCACCTGGCGGGCGATCCCGGCCAGCACGATCCCGACCTCCCGGGATTCGCCCTCCAGCGAGTCGCTCAAGATCACCGGTGTCACTCCGGCCTGCCGGGCCACCGCCGCGGCGGCCTCCAGCGACTGCTGCGCGGCGGCGATCACATGATTGGCCACGCGGGCCAACCGCGGGTCGTCGGGCCCTGGGCAACCCTGGGATGTCTCCAGGTGCTCCCGTACCGCCGGTGGCACCCGCACCTGGAAGGCCGCCAGCGCCGCCAATGCCTGCGCCGGGGTGGACGCCTCGGCCACGGTGGGCCCGGAGGCGATGACGGCGGGATCGTCGCCGGGCACGTCGGAGATCAGCAGGCCTACGGTGGTCGCCGGGTAGGCCGCCGCGGCGAGCCGGCCGCCCTTGATCGCCGACAGGTGCTTGCGCACCAGGTTCATCGTTGCGATCGAGGCCCCGGATCGCAGCAGCGCCGTGCTGATCTCTTGCTTGTCCGCCAAGGTGATCCCCGGCGCGGGCAACGCCAGCAGGGCCGAGCCGCCGCCGGAGATCAGCGCCAGCACCAGGTCGTCGACACCGAGGTCGGACACCAGCTCCAGGATCCGGCGTGCCGCTCTCTCGCCCGCGGCGTCGGGCACCGGGTGCGCCGCTTGGACGACCTCGATGTGCGCGCACGGCACCGCGTGCCCGTAGCGGGTGACGACGAGGCCGCTCAGCGGGCCGTCCCAGGCCTGCTCCACGGCCTGCGCCATCCGCGCGGCCGCCTTCCCTGCGCCGACCACCACCACCCGTCCGGCAGGTCGCGCCGGCAGAAAAGCCGGGACCCGCCGCAACGGGTCCGCCGCCGCCACCGCCGCGTCGAACATCGCCCGCAACAGCACTGCCGGATCACCCACCGGCGAGCTCACGGAGCGGGACGGCAGGCGTCCCATCAGACTCTCTTGCCCCAGGGGAAGATGGGTGAGTGCTTTGGCGATGTGCCGGACACGGCAACTTTGGGCCAGAAGTTGCCGTGGGTGGCACCTCCGCGCAATGCAACAGTCCTCCCTCGGATCTCACGGACAGTGACGATATTCACCGATCGTGGTGCCAACGGCGGCGTACCCGCTGGTCAGCGCGGGATCACGCCACGCGGCAGGAGGGCTCGCGGCCGGCCAGGAAGGCTTGCAGATTGTCCAACACGAGCATGCCCATGGCGGTGCGGGTTTCCAGGGTTGCGCTGCCCAGGTGGGGCAGCAGCACGGCATTCTCCAGCTCCCGCAGCGCCTGCGGAACGTCCGGCTCACCCTCGTAGACGTCCAGGCCAGCGCCGGCGATCGTGCCCGACTGCAGTGCTTCGACCAGCGCGTCCTGATCGATGACATCACCGCGGGCGCTGTTGACGAGGAACGCGGTCGGTTTCATCGTCGCCAGCCGCGTGGCGTCCATCAGGTGCTTGTTCTCGACGCCGCCGGGCATATGCAGGGACACGAAGTCGGCGACCTCCAGCACCGCCTCCAGGGTGTCGACCCGGCGGGCGCCGGGGATCCCGTGGTCGGGCTCGAAGTCGACGGGATCGTAGAAGACCACCGGCATGCCGAAGCCGAAGTGCGCGCGGCGGGCCACCGCCACCCCGATCCGGCCCATACCCACGATGCCCAGCGTCTTGCCGGTGACGTCGGCCCCCATCAGGTGGGTGGGTCGCCAACCCGTCCAGCGTCCGGCGCGGACTTCGCGTTCCCCCTCACCGGCCCGGCGGGCGACCATCAGCAACAGGGTCATCGCGGTGTCCGCGGTGGTGTCGGTGAGCACCCGCGGGGTGTTGGTGACGACGATCCCCGCCTTGGCGGCAGCGGCGGTGTCGATGTGGTTGTAGCCGACGCCGAAGTTGCCGAGGAACTTCGTCCGCAGCTCCCCATCGAAGAGCTCAGCCGGCAGCCGGTCGGAGACGGTGGGCAGCACCACGTCGGCCTGCTCCAGCGCGGCGCGCAACCCGTCGGCCCCGAGCGGGACGTCGTCGGTGTTGAGCCGCACGTGGCTGAACAGGCGCGTCAGCTCCTGCTCGACCGGTGCCGGCCAGCGCCGGGTGACGACGATGACGGGTTGGGGTCGTGAGTGGGAAACAGTGTTAGAACACTGTTTCCCACTCACGAGCGCGCCTGCGCAAAGAGCACGCGCGCCACAGTCTCCCCGATGCACGACGGATCAGGTGCCACTGTGATGCCTGCCGCAGCCAGGATCTCCGTTTTCTCCTGGGCGGATTCCCCCACGGAGGACACGATCGCGCCGGCGTGGCCCATCTTGCGGCCCTTGGGGGCTGACAGCCCGGCGATATAGGCGATCACCGGTTTGGTCATGTGATCGCGTACATATTCCGCGCCCTCGGCCTCCTGCGGACCGCCGATCTCGCCCACCATGACCACCGCGTCGGTGTCCGGATCGGCTTCGAACAGTTCCAGATGATCGCGGAACGACGACCCGTTGACCGGGTCGCCGCCGATTCCGACCGAGGTGGACACGCCGATACCCAGCGCCTTCATCTGCGATGCGGCCTCATAACCCAGGGTGCCCGAACGTCCGATCACCCCGACCCGTCCGGGCAGGTAGATGTGACCGGGCATGATGCCTACCAGGGACCGTCCAGGGGAAACGGTGCCCGCGCAGTTCGGTCCGGTGAGGGTCATCCGCGCGTGAGCTCGGTATCGCCGCATGTAGCGCTTGACCCGCATCATGTCCTGCATCGGGATGCCGTCGGTGATGCAGACGCAGAACCGGATCCCGGCGTCGGCGGCCTCCATGATGGAGTCGGCGGCGAACGGGGGCGGCACGAACACGATCGACGCGGTCGCTCCGGTCTCGGCCACGGCGTCTTTCACGGTGTTGAACACCGGACGGTCCAGCACCTGTTCGCCGCCCTTGCCCGGAGTGACACCGGCGACGACGTTGGTACCGTAGTCGATCATCTCCTCGGTGTGGAAGCGCCCGATGCGGCCGGTGATGCCCTGCACCACCACGCGGGTGTGCTCGTCGATCAGGATGGCCATGCTGTTCCGAGACCCTCCACAACGTCAGGCGCTGGCACCAACGGTCCCCACGACGCAGACGGCCTTGTGGGCCGCCTCGGCCAGGGTGTCCGCGGTGATGATGGGCAATCCGGAGTCTCGCAGTATCTGATGCCCGAGGTCGACGTGCGTGCCGGCCAGCCGCACCACCACCGGGATCTTGACATCGAGTTCTTTGAACGCGGCCACGATGCCCTCAGCGACCCAGTCGCAGCGGTTGATGCCGGCGAAAATGTTGATCAGCATCGCCTTGACCTTGGTGTCCTGCAGCACTGCGCGGAAGGCTTTGAGAACCCGCTCTGGCGACGCGCCACCGCCGATGTCCAGGAAGTTCGCCGGCTCCCCGCCTGCGACTTTGATCATGTCCATGGTCGCCATGGCCAGGCCCGCGCCGTTGATCATGCAGCCGATATCGCCGTCCAGGCCGACATAGGCCAGGCCACGGTCAGCGGCGTGGCTTTCCCGGGCGTCTTCCTGGCTGCGGTCGCGCAGCTCGGAGATGTCGAGATGGCGAAACAGCGCGTTGTCGTCGAAGGACATCTTGGCGTCCAGCGCGACGATATCGCCGTTGCTCGTCACAGCCAGCGGGTTGATCTCCAGCATGGTGGCGTCGAGGTCCCGGAACGCTCGGTAGGCGCGACGGAAGATCCGGCTGGCCTCGGCGAGCTGCGCCGGTGCCAGGCCCAGCGCGAAGGCGATCTCCCGGGCCTGGAACTCCAGGAACCCGGCCGCGGGGTCGATCGTCGTGCGCACCAGCGCTTCGGGGCTGGTGCGCGCCAGATCCTCGATCTCCACGCCACCCTCGGCGGAGGTGACGATGCATACCCGCTCGATACGGCGGTCCAGCACGATGCAGAAGTACAGCTCGCGGGCGATGTCGGTGGCCTCCTCGACATACACCCGGTAGATCAGCTTGCCGCGCGGCCCGGACTGCTTGGTGACCAACCGCCGGCCGAACATACTGTTAGCGACGTCCAGGACATCACGGTCGGAATGGCACACCTTCACTCCGCCGGCTTCACCTCGGCCGCCGGCGTGTATCTGCGCCTTGACCACCCAGGCCGACCCGCCGATCTCGGTGCACCGGTAGGACGCCTGCTCAGGGTTGTAGGCCAGCCCGCCCCGAGGGATCGGCACCCCGAAGCGGGCCAGGATCTCCTTGGCCTGATATTCGTGAATGTCCACGCCCAGCCCCTCTCAGGTCCAGCCCCTCTCAGGCCCGGCTCGCGGCGGCGGTGCGGATCGCCTCGTCCATCGCGATCACAGTCTGGGCCATCCGCTCCGAGGCGGCGTCGATCATCTTGCCATCCACCGCTGCGGCGCCCTTACCCTGCGCCGCAGCCTGCCGGAGCGCTTCGATGATCCGTTTCGCTCGGTCGACCTCCGCTGCCGGCGGGCTGAACACCTCGTTGGCCAGGGCTACCTGGCTGGGATGGATCGCCCACTTACCCTCCGCGCCCAGCGCGGCCGCTCGCCGCGCGCCGGCGCGGAAGCCATCGGGATCGGAGAAGTCGCCGAACGGGCCGTCGATCGGGCGCAGCCCATAAGCCCGGCTGGCCACAATCATCCGGGACAGCGCGAAATGCCACTGATCACCGGGGTAGTCCGGGTTGAGACCACCGATGCTCACCGTGCGGGCCCGGTTGCTCGCGGCATAGTCGGCCACTCCGAAATGCAGCGCCTCCAACCGGCCGGGGCTGCTCGCGATGGCTTCCACATTCGCCATTCCCAGCGCGGTCTCGATCAGCGCCTCGATACCGACCTTGTTCGGGTAGCCCTTGGCCTGCTCGATTTGGTTGATGAGGGCTTCCACACAGTACAGATCCGCGGGCACCCCGACCTTGGGTACCAGGATGGTGTGCACCCGGTCACCCGCCTGCTCCATCACGTCGATGACGTCGCGATACATGTAGTGCGTATCCAGCCCATTGATTCGCACCGACACCGTCTTGCCCTTGGCCGCCCAATCGATGTCGCGCAGTGCCTCGACGACATTGCGGCGGGCCTGTTCCTTGTCCGCGGGCGCTACCGCGTCCTCCAAATCGAGGAACACGAAATCTGCCGCGCTGTCCGCCGCCTTGTCGATGAAGCTGGTGTTCGATCCCGGTACCGCTAGTTCACTGCGTTGCAACCGGGGCTGACGCATCGGATGAAGGGTGTGGCTCAACTGGCTCCTCCTTGGGGGCCCGAGTCGGCTTCCAACGCTGCGGTCGCGCTGCGGTAGTAGTCCTGGGCTGCCGCGACGCCGGCCCCGAGCTCGATCTTGGCCCCGGCATCGGCCAGCGACATCTCGGCGCTGGCCAGCGCGGCGAGGCACATCACCTCGTTGAGATGTCCGAGATGGCCGATCCGGAAAACCTTGCCCGCCACCTTGGACAGGCCCCCTCCGAACGACGTGCGGTAGCGGTGGTAAGCGATCCGGCAGACCTCCGTGGAGTCCACGCCGTCCGGGGTGCGAATGGCCGTGACGGTGTCGGAATACCACTTCGGATCCAGCGCACACAACGACAGGCCCAAGGCGTCGACCCCGCACCGAACCCCCTCGGCGAGCCGGCGGTGGCGAGCGAACACCTGCGGCAGGCCCTCGTCGAACAGCAGGTCCAGCGCTGCCCGCAGGCCGTGCAGCATCGGGGTGGACGGGGTGTAAGGGAAATAGCCGAGATCATTGCTTGCGAGCATGTCCTCGAAGCCGAAGTAGCAGCGCTGCATCGTCGAGGACCTGTGCGCCTCCAGCGCCTTGGCGCTGACCCCGAGCAGCGACATCCCGGCGGGCATCATCAAGCCCTTCTGCGAGCCGCTCACCGCCAGGTCGACGCCCCAGGCCTCCTGCTCGAACGGGATGGAGGCCAGTGACGACACCGCGTCGACGTACAGCAGCGCGTCCGAGCCGGCCGCGTCCATCACCGCGCGGACACCGGCGATGTCGGAGGTCACCCCGGTAGCGGTCTCGTTGTGACAGGCGAAGACGCCCTTGATGGTCTTGTCCTCACCGAGGTGGCGCGCGTAGTCCTCCAACGGGACGCCCTCACCCCACTCCCGCTCGACGCAGATGACGTCGAGGCCGAGCCGCCGCGCCATAGTGGCCCAGAGGTACGAGAACTGGCCGAAACTCGACATCAACACCCGGTCGCCCCGGTTGAGGGTGTTGGTGATCGCCGCCTCCCACGCCCCGGTCCCGGAGGAGGGGTACATGATCACCCGACCGGTCTCGTTGGCGAAGACCGTCTTGAGGTCTGCGAACAGCGGCAGCGTCAGTTCGGGGAAATCCGGCGCCCGGTGGTCCTGCATCGGCACGTTCATCGCGCCGCGCACCGCGTCCGGGACGTTGGTCGGACCGGGAATGAACAGGTGCATGGGTCCATTGGCCATGCCCGTCACCGCCCTTCAGAGTGGGGCGCGAGCTGTGGGTACAGCGGGTAGCGCTTGGCCAGCACGCGGGTGCGCTCGCCCAGCGACGCTCGTCTGGCCTCGTCGAGCTCACCGGTGAGTGCTTCGGTGATGATCTTGCCGATCTCCCGGAAGTCGGTTTCCTGCAGGCCCCGGGTGGCCAGCGGGGAGGCCCCGATCCGCAGGCCGGACGCGACGGCCGGCGGTCGGGGGTCGAAGGGTACCGCGTTGCGATTGACCGTGACTCCGATTTCGGCGAGCCGATCCTCGGCCTGCTTGCCGTCCAGCGGGGATTCCCGCAGGTCCGCGAGCACCAGGTGGACGTCGGTGCCGCCGGTGAGGACGTTGAGCCCGCCGCTGAGCATCTCCTCGGCCAGCGCCCGAGCCCCGGCGCGGGTGCGCCGCTGGCGCTCCCTGAACTCTTCGGAGGCGGCGATTTTCAGCGCCACCGCCTTCGCAGCGATCACATGCATCAGCGGGCCGCCCTGCCAACCGGGGAACGTCCGAGAGTTGATCTTCTTCTTGAACTCCTCCTTGCAGAGGATCATGCCGCTGCGCGGGCCGCCCAGCGTCTTGTGGATCGTCGTGCTCACGACGTCGGCGTAGGGCACCGGGCTCGGGTGCTCTCCGGCGGCGACCAGGCCGGCGAAGTGCGCCATGTCGACGAAGAGGTAGGCACCCACCTCGTCGGCGATCTCCCGGAAACGGGCGAAGTCGAGCTGGCGGGGGTAGGCCGACCAGCCGGCGAGGATCATCTTCGGCCGGTGTTCCTTGGCCAGCCGGTGGAGTTCGTCCATGTCCACCCGCGAGGTTTCCCGGTCCACCCCGTAGGGCACCACGTTGTAGTTCAGCCCGGAGAAGTTGATCCTCATGCCGTGGGTGAGGTGCCCACCGTGGTCGAGCTTCATCCCCAGGAACGTGTCACCGTTTTCCATCAGCGCGCTGTAGACGATCGCGTTGGCCGAAGCGCCGCTGTGCGGCTGCACGTTGGCGTGCTCGGCCCCGAACAGCTCCTTTGCCCGGTCGATGGCCAGTTGCTCGGCCACGTCGACGTGCTCGCAACCTCCGTAATAGCGCCGTCCGGGGTAGCCCTCCGCGTATTTGTTGGTGAGCACCGAGCCCTGGCAGTCCAGCACGGCCTGCGGCACGAAGTTCTCCGAAGCGATCATCTCCAGGGTGTTCTCCTGGCGGGCGAGCTCGTTGGCGAGCACCGCGGCGATCTCGGGGTCGACTTCGGAAACCGGCTTGGTGAAGAAGTCAGCGGGCAGTGCGCTCATCGGCGAATCCTCGGCTCTAGCGGCTGCGACTCTGGCAGGGACTGGGACTCTGGCAGGGACTAGGACTCTGGCAGGGCTGGGATGGGGCGGCGCCGTCCCACCGCAGAACCTACCGCTGCCGACGCTCATGAAAACGTGATCCCGAACCCCCTATTCGGGCAGCATATCGGCGGGGTAGCCATACAGACAGCCCTGTCTCACTGTCTCAAGATCGTTCCCACGTCCGCGGCCGCGCCTGCGCTCGGTCAAGGCAGGTTCAGCGACTTGAGCGAGGGAACGGCGTTGCAGGTCCGGAACCAGGCCCGGGAACCGGCCACCGCGAGGCGGTTGCTTTGCAGCCCCTGCCGCTGGGTACGTAGCGCGGTGCGGACCGCGGTGTAACCGCTGGCGCGCAGCTCGGCTTCGTACCGGTGTAGTGCCGGCACCAGCGGAGCTAGCCCGTCGCGGACCGCGGTCAGGGTTGCACAGAGTAAATTGGCGTCCCGTAGCGCGGCGTTGCCACCGAGCCCACCGACCGGCGGCATGCTGTGGATGGCGTCTCCGACCAGTGTCACGGTGCTGCTCGGCCAGGCTGGCACCGGGACGGACGCTTTGTGCTGAACCAGTAGCACGCTGTCCGGGTCGGACTCCGCCAGCAGCCGGCGCAGGTCGCGATGCCAACCGACGGTCATCGCCTCGACGACGTGCTGCAGACAATGCCGGTCGAGATCGTGCACGTCGCGCGGGTATGCGGATCGGTGGGCTACGAACGCGCACAGGATGTAACTCTGGTACGGCCGGCCGGTGTCAACTGCTGGCGTACTGCGGAGCCGGCGCCGTCGGCGCCCACCAACAGGTCTCCGGTGGCGCAACTTCCGTCGTCGAAGAATGCGGTGACCTTGTCTTCGTGCTGCTCATAATGGGTGAAGGTCTTGCCGAAGTGCACCGTATCGTCCAGATCCGAAAGCAGCAGCTGTCGCAGGGTGATTCGGTCGACGGCGTGTGAGCGCTGCACCGGGTCGGGTGTGGTCAGCCAATGAAGTCAAGCTCGCGCGGTGGAATTGGCAGCCCCCTTCGGGGCGTCCGGACTGAGAGTGCTCGCCGTCCCGCCGGGCTCGCCTCCATTAGCTTCGACGCGTGTTCGTCGGATCGGTCGATGCAAGCTTGTACCACGCATTGGCAGCCCCGGCCGTAGGTCACCGACGTTTTCTGTCGGATTCTTTCTCTGCGCTCGTGTTCGATGCCCCGGCGTTGTCAGGGTCGTGTTGTAGCGTGTTGTTCATGAGCGTCCGGCAGTTGATTCCGCAGGACCTGGCGAGTATTGCGCCGGGCCCGGAGTTGGCGTGCGTTCTGGCCGGTATTGAACTCTCCCGGTTGTCGGGCTTCGACTGCGTGGAGGTCCTCAAAGCCCAGTACCGGCAAGCCAACCACGAACGCGCCCGGGTAATGGCCGCGATGGTGGAAGTCGGAACGTGCGGCGCCGGTGATGAACTGAGACGGATGGCACCGGATGAGTTCTCCGCCGATGAAATCCGCGCCGCCCTCATGCTGACCCGCCGCGCCGCCGACAACCAGTTCTGGCTCGCCCACGACCTGCTCACCCGGCTACCCGAAGTCCACGCCGCGAT
>JALYTS010000232.1 GCA_030854185.1 Actinomycetota bacterium
CCGATCGCAGCTTGTGCGTGTGAAACACGGAAACCCCGTCGAGGTCCCGCCCCGTGTGGGCGGGTAAGCCGACCGCGAGGAACGCCCAACTCCTTGGCGGGAACAGTGTCAAGGCCGGTTGAGAATTGACCCCGTAGCGCCGGTTGAGAATTGACCCCCCCTCTTCTGGCTTGGGGAGAGGAGCGCCCGTCGTCGCGAAGGTCGAGCCCCGAGGGGCGAGGCCTGAAGCGGCGATGGGCGCTTTAACCGTCTTTGAGCAGGGTCCTGACCAAGATCGGCGTGTTGTGCGGCGTTCTGCGGCCCTTGGCGAGGTCGTCGAAGGGGATCGGTCAGGCGATTTCGGCGCTCGGGCGGCCGGGGCGGGGGCCGAGGTCGCGGTCTTTGAGGCGGTAGGAATCGCCTTTGAGGCTGAGGATCTCGGCGTGGTGGATGAGCCGGTCGACCATCGCGGTGGCGGCCATGTCGTCACCGAAGATCTCACCCCAGGCCGAGAACGGCTTGTTGCTGGTGACGATCAGGCTCGCGCGTTCGTAGCGGCGGGAGACGAGCATGAACATCAGGCTCGCGGCTTGGGGGTCAAACGGGATGTAGCCAACCTCATCGCAGACCAGCAATGGGATCCGCTCCAGCCGGCGCAGCTCGTCGTCGAGGCGGCCCTGGCGTTGCGCGTCGGCGAGGAACGCGACCCATTCGGTCGCGGTCTTGAAGATCACGCGGTGACCGGCGAGACACGCACGGATCCCCAAAGCAACAGAAATGTGTGTCTTGCCGGTGCCCGGGGGGCCTAACAGGATCACGTTCTGTTTGGCGTGCAGGAAGTCCAATTGTCCGAGGTGCTCGATCACCTGCTTCTTGACCGAGCGCTGGAAGGTGAAGTCAAACTCCTCCAGGGTCTTGTGCGCCGGGAAGCGGGCGGCGCGGATCCGTAGCCGGCCGCCGGAGGACTCCCGCGAGGACAGCTCGGTTGAGAGCAGCGCCTCAGCGAAGCGCTCATATGACCACTCCTCTTGGCGCGCGCGTTCGGCGAGGTTCGGCAACGCCCGGGCCGCGGCGGGGGTTTTCATCGCCCGGAACAGGTGCGTGAGCTCGCTGTTGGGTCTCATGCGATCAACTGGTCATAGACCGACAGGGGACGCCGCTCGACGACGATCTCGTCCTTCTGGCCGCGACGCTCTCGGAGCGTCCGGGCGTGCTCGAGCGCGGTGACAGTCCGGTTCTTCGCGAACACGCGGTCGTGCCGGCAGGCGAGCTGGGCTGTGTCTAGCGCCACCGCCGTGATCTCTCGCTGCGAGACCCGAACGTCGACGCGCCGGCCGACGAGGTTGGGGTCCAGCGAGTAATCGTTGGTGTCAAACCGGACGTGCGGGTCGGGCGGCACCCTGACCACCCACCGGCGGTCCAGGTTCGGCTCTGAGGCGGGCAGCGGGCGCATCACCTCCCGCTCCTCAAGCAAACGATCGATCGGCCGGGCCCGCAGCGTCTTGTGCGTCCGCGCGTTGGCCTTCGAAAACCACGCGTCGAGCTGCAACTGAAAATCGAGATGGTTCGCGAACCGCCGGCCCGGCTCGAAGTTCGTCTCCATGTATCCCTGCAGCCGCTCGACCGCACCCTTCGCCTGAGGATCGCGCGCCTCGCAGAAGTACCAGCCGACCGGCAGCCGCCCACAAAACGCCGCGTAATCGACGGTCGGGCGGCCACCGCCGGCATGCAGGCACCCCTCGCGATCCCACACCATCAACTCCGGCAACGCACCCAACGACCACAAGCAGCGACCCATGCCCCACAGCACGTCCGGCGCCTCCTTGCTGAAAATCAGCGCGCCCGCGCCGGCACGCGAGTAGCCCAAACAGCAGACCACGACCCACGCACGCCGCAGCTGACCGTGACCGACCGGCACCCACTCAGAGGTCTCCCACAGATCCCACTGACAGACCTCACCCGGCCGATACACCGTCCGCTGATGCGTGCGCAGCTTCAGAAAGATCGGGCGGATCTCGCGCAGGTAGTCATCAACGATCGACTTGCCGCCAACGAACCCGAGCGGCTCGATCAGCTCACGCACGCGAACACCAGTCAATCGCGGGTCGTCCTTGAGCAACCGATGGATCTCATCCTTAAACGGATCCAACTTCGACGCCCGCTCCGGCACCAAGAACGCCGGCGGCTCCTGCGACCGCAACGCCACCCGGATCGTGTTCCGCGACAACCCCGACCGCCGCACCAACTCCTTGATCGCGACACCCCGCACGAAATGCTCCCGCCGCAACTCCGCCCAGCGCTCCACGTCAAGCACGCCTTCCTCCCCGGCATCGATCAACACGACCGAGCCAGGGTCAACATCACCCCGGACGCCTCCGCCCACATCCAGGGGGGTCAAATCTCAACCGGCGAAGGGGGGTCAGTTTCTCACCGGCGCCGACAATTGGCGCACTCGAGGAGATTGAAACC
>JALYTS010000012.1 GCA_030854185.1 Actinomycetota bacterium
CCGCGGTGCAGTTCGCGGGCCCCGGGCTGGCCGCGGGCGGGGCGTTGCTGGTCGCCGCGGCCGGGGTCGCGCTGCTGGTGAGGGGCCACCGGATGCCGCGGCTGGGTAGGCGTTACCAGGTACCGGCGGGGCGCCCGAGCGAACAGCAGCCGCCGGATGGACGGTTCTGGGAGCGAATGGATGCAGGCGAGGACCCCACGGAGTCGGGCGACCCCCGGTGACGGGTCCCCGGGCACTCCGGAGCTAGCATCGAGATCCGGCTGCGCACGGGGCGGAAGGGGTAGAGGCGCTTGAGTGTCCTGGAGGCGATCCTCGAAGGGGTCAGAACCGACCTAGCGGCCCGCGAAGCCGTGGTCGGTTTCACCGAGATCAAGCGACGCGCCACCCGGGTGGCGGCTCCCCTGGATGCGATGACGGCATTACGTGGCGCTGGGATCGGCGTCATCGCGGAGGTGAAGCGGCGCAGTCCGTCCCGAGGCGACCTGGCCGACATCCCGGATCCTGCCGCGCTCGCCGCGGACTACGCGGAAGCCGGCGCCCGCATGATCAGTGTGCTGACCGAGGGTCGGCGATTCGGCGGTTCGTTGGCCGACCTGGACGCGGTACGTGCCGCGGTGGACATCCCGGTGCTGCGCAAGGACTTCATCGTCAGCCCCTATCAGGTGCATGAGGCGCGGGCCCACGGCGCCGACGTGGTGCTGCTGATCGTCGCCGCGCTGGAGCAGAACGCGCTGGAGTCGCTGGTCGACCGGGTGGAGTCGCTGGGCATGGCTGCGCTGGTCGAGGTGCACACCGCAGAGGAGGCCGACCGCGCACTGGAGGCCGGCGCGTCGCTGATCGGGGTCAATGCCCGCGATCTGCATACCCTGGATGTCAACCCCAACGTCTTCAGCAAGATCGCCCCAGGGTTGCCGGGTGGCGTGTTGCGGGTCGCCGAGTCCGGGGTGCGCGGGCCAGCGGATCTGCTGGCTTACGCCGGCGCGGGCGCGGACGCGGTACTCGTCGGTGAGGGGCTGGTGACCAGCGGCGATCCCAAGGCAGCCGTCATCCAACTGGTCACCGCGGGGTCGCACCCGGCTTGCCCGAAGCCGGCCCGGTAAACAACATGGTCGGCATCCAGCCCGTTGAGTCCAGCACCGCTGTGCCCGACGTCCGAGGTCATTTCGGGCGCTACGGCGGCCGGTTCGTACCCGAAGCGCTCATCAAAGCTCTCGACCAGCTCACCGAGGTCTATACAGAGGCCCGGTCCGACCCGGAGTTCACCGCCCGGCTGAACGGCCTGCTCGCCGACTACACCGGCCGGCCCTCGCCGATCACCGAGGTTCCCAGACTCTCCGAGCACGCCGGCGGGGCGCTGATCGTGCTCAAGCGCGAGGACCTCAATCACACCGGATCCCACAAGATCAACAATGTGCTGGGTCAGGCGCTGCTCACTCAGCGGATGGGCAAACCACGGGTGATCGCCGAGACCGGGGCGGGCCAGCACGGCGTCGCCACCGCGACCGCCTGCGCGCTGCTCGGGCTGCAGTGCGTGGTATACATGGGCGAGGTGGACACCAAGCGCCAAGCGCTCAACGTCGCGCGGATGCGGCTGCTCGGTGCCGAGGTGATCCCGGTGAAGACCGGGTCCCGCACCCTGAAGGACGCCATCAACGAGGCGCTGCGGGACTGGGTGACCAATGTCGACACCACGCACTACCTACTCGGCACGGTCGCCGGGCCGCACCCCTTCCCGGTCATGGTGCGTGACTTTCACCGGGTCATCGGGTTGGAAGCCCGTGCACAGATGCTGGCCCGCTACGGCCGGCTGCCCGATGCGGTGGCCGCGTGCGTCGGTGGTGGGTCCAACGCGATCGGCATCTTCCACCCGTTCCTCGACGACCCGTCGGTGCGCCTGGTCGGCTTCGAGGCCGCCGGCGACGGGGTGGACACCGGCCGGCACGCCGCGACGCTGTTCGCCGGTGAGCCCGGCATGCTGCACGGCGCGCTGTCCTACCTGCTGCAGGACTCCGATGGTCAGACCATCGAGACGCACTCGATCTCGGCTGGGCTGGACTACCCGGGGGTGGGACCCGAGCATTCGTGGCTCAAGGACACCGGGCGGGCCCAGTACCGCCCGATCACCGATGCGCAAGCGATGGACGCTTTCCAGCTCCTGTCGCGCACCGAGGGGATCATCCCGGCGATCGAGTCCGCGCACGCCGTGGCCGGGGCGCTGACGCTCGGCGCGGAACTGGGGCCCGGGGCGTTGCTGCTGGTCAACCTGTCCGGCCGGGGCGACAAGGACGTGGACACCGCGGTGAAGTGGTTCGACCTGTTGGAGGACAAGTGACCGCCCGGCTCGGGCCGTTGTTCGAGGCCTGCGGTGCGCAGCATCGGGCCGCGCTGATCGGTTACCTGCCCGCGGGCTACCCGACGGTGGATGGTTCGCGGGCACTGCTGCAGGCCATGCTCGACGGTGGCTGCGACCTAGTCGAAGTCGGGGTGCCCTACTCCGACCCGGTGCTGGACGGGCCGACCATCCAGGCCGCCGCGGAGGCCGCCCTGCGCGGCGGAGTCCGGTTGCGTGATGTGCTCTCCGTAGTGGAGTCGATCGCTTCTCGTGGCGGCCGGGCAGTGGTGATGACCTACTGGAACCCGGTTCACCGCTACGGTGTCGACGCCTTCGCCCGCGATCTTGCCGCGGCCGGGGGCCTCGGCGTCATCACCCCCGATCTGATTCCCGACGAGGCGCAGGACTGGCTGACCGCGGCGCAGAAGCACGACCTGGATCGGATCTTCCTGGTGGCCCCCTCGTCCACCGATCAGCGCCTGGCTTCGACAGCGGCAGCGACCCGCGGCTTCCTATACGCGAGCTCCCTCATGGGTGTGACCGGCGCCCGCGACGTGGTGAGCAGCACCGCCGCCGAACTCGTCGGCCGAGCCCGGGAGTACGCGCCGGGCCTGCCGATAGGTGTCGGGCTCGGCGTGCGCAATGGCGCACAGGCCGCCGAGGTAGCGTCATTCGCCGACGCCGTGATCGTCGGTTCAGCCTTCGTCACGGCTGCTGGAGCCGGTGTCCCCGGAGTCCGCGCGCTAGCCGCCGACCTCGCCACCGGCGTCCGCCGCCCCGCCCCCCAACCCGTCTGACTCATCTGATTGGATCAGTGAAGTGTGCTGCGGGTGCCGCAGGGTCGAATCCTGTCGGGGTCCCAGTAGTCCTGGGGAAATTTTGGTCGGATATCCCTGACCAGTGCTAACGCGGGGGCCGGTGTCGGCTTCTTTGATCAACCACCGCTACGGTTCGTACCGTTTGCCTGTTTCTGGCGTGGGGGTGGTCTGTGTCGACGCGGATGTTCTCTGAGGATCAGCTGGAGCGGCTGCGGACGTTCCCCGACATCGGCCGGGATGATCTGATCCGGTATTTCACCCTGGCGCCTGCTGAGCTCGCGTTCATTGATCCGGGTCATGGTCGGGGGCCGACGGACAGGCTCGGCCTTGCCGTACAACTGGCGACGTTGCCGTGGCTTGGGTTCGTGCCCGATGAAGTGAGGTCGGCGCCAGCGGTGGCGGTGGTCCGGTTGGCGCAGCGGTTGAGGCTGGACCCCGCGGTGCTGGAGGGGTACGGGCAGCGCGCGCACACTCGATCGGATCATCTGCGGCTGGTAACCGAGTATCTGGGATGGAAAAGCGCCTCTGAGGGCAGTCCGGCGATCAAGGACTTGGAGCAGTTTCTGCTGGACCGGGCGATGGAGCATGACTCGCCGACGTTGTTGTTCACCTTGGCGAGCGAGTACCTGATCTCGGCGAAGACGATCCGTCCTGGCGTGGTGATCCTAGCGAAGATGGTGGCCTCGGCACGGGCCGCTGCACGGGCCTTGACGTGGGAGCTGACGGAGCATCTCTTCACCGGTCAGGTCCGCGAGGACCTGGAGCGGCTATTGTGGGTCGACGCGGAGTTGAGGATGACCCGGCTGATGTGGCTGACGACGCCAGCGGTGGACGCGACGGCGACCGCGGTGAAGACCGGGATCGACAAACTGCTCTATCTGCGCGGCATGGACGCGCACCGGCTGGATCTGTCGATGCTGCCGAATGAGCGGCGCCGGTTTTTGGCCACGGTGGGCCGTCGATCGAGTAATCAGGCATTGCAGCGCCGTGATCCGGATCGGCGGTATCCGATCCTGCTGGCACTCGTAGCCCAGTCCGCGGTCGATCAGTTGGACGAGGTCGTGGCCTTGTTCGATCAGGCGGTGTCGGCACGGGAGTCCCGGGCGAAGTCCAAGACCGATGAGGAGTTGATCGAGCGGGCCAAACGGGGTGAGTCGCGGCAAGTGCTGATGGATGTGATCCTTCCGGTGCTGGCCGACCCGGCCATCCCTGATGAACAGGTCGGTGGGCTGCTGCGCGACAGCATCGGGATGACCACATTGCGGGAGGCGGCCTCGGGCGGGTGGAAGCCGCTGTCCCGCGACCACGGCCGCCTCTCGGCGCTCAACGCGTCCTACTCCTACCTGCGCCAGTTCACCCCGAACGTGCTCGCGGCGATCGACTTTAAGGGCGGTCCGGGAACCGCGGCCCTGATGACGGCGGTGGAGATGTTGAAGGAGTTGAACACCCACGGTGGCCGCAAGGTCCCCGAGGATGCGCCGACCTCCTTTGTCTCCACCCGCTACGCCGAGTACCTGGACAAGGCCCGCACGGCCGGTGACGACACCGCCTACCGGCACTACTGGGAGCTGTGCGTGATCTTGAAGCTCCGGGATGGGCTGCGCTCCGGGGACATCTTCGTCCCGGGCTCGCGCCGCTACGCCGACCCCGCGACGTACCTGTTTACCCCGCAGCAGTGGGAGCCCAAGCGCAGCGGGTTCTGCACGCTGGTCAACAAACCGATCAAGGGCGTCGACGCGGTGGCCCAGGGTAAGGAGGAGCTGCACACCGCGCTCGCGCAGCTGGAGCAGACCCTCGCCGGCGCGTTGCCCGACGACGTCGGCGCGGTCCGCCTCGATGAGGACGACCAGCTGGTAATCCCACCGTTGTCGGCCGAAGACATTCCCACCGAGGCCACCGAACTCAAGGCCGAACTGGCGGGGATGCTGCCGTTCGCGCCGATCGCCTCGCTGCTGATCGAGCTCGACGCGCGGACCGGGTTCCTGGACTGCTTCACCCACGCCGGTGGCCGTAGGCAGGCTAAGTCGGTTGAGCTCAAGCGCAACATTCTAAGCGTGCTGATCGCACTGGCCACCAATCTCGGCCTGGTCAGGATGAGTGAGGCCTGCGGCATCCCCTACGACGTGCTGGCCTGGACCGCCGAGTGGTACGTGCGGGAAGACACCCTGCGCGAGGCGAACACCGCGATCGTCAACCACCACCACGCGCTGGAGCTGTCGAGGGTGTTCGGCGGAGGCACGATGTCGTCCTCGGATGGGCAGCGGTTCCCCGTCCGGGGCAAGTCGAACACGGCCCGGGAGATGACGATCCACGGCGGGCAGGTCCTGTCGAGCTACACCCACGTGTCCGACCAGCACTCGACATTCGGCACCAAGATCCTCGTGCCGACCCAGCGGGAAGCGCACTTCGTGCTCGATGACTTCCTCGGCAACGCCACCGACCTACCCATCCATGAGCACGCGACAGATTCCCATGGCGTCACCCTGGTGAACTTCGCGTTGTTCGACCTGGTGGGCAAGCTGCTCTCGCCGCGGATCCGGGACCTCGGCAAGATCACCCTGGTCCGCGACGACACCCCCACCGAGATCACCAAGCGCTACCCCCATGCCGGTCCGCTGCTGGGTGCCCGCTGGAATGAGGACTTGGTCGCCGGCTGCTGGGACGACCTGCTGCGGATGGGGGGCTCGCTGAAGTACGGTCAGGCCAGCGCGTCGCTGATCGTCGGGAAGTGGTCGGCCTCCTCGAGGCAGAACACCCTGGCGGCCGCGTTGAAGGAGTGGGGCATGCTGCGCCGCACCATCCACGCAGCTACATATCTGTCCGACCCAGCCTACCGGCGGAAGATCGCCCGCCAGCTCAACAAGGGCGAGTCCCTACACGCGCTGCGCCGCGAGTTGCATTACGCCCACCAGGGCGCCATCACCAAGCCACACCTGGCCGACCAAACCGAACAAGCGTGGTGCCTGACCGTGCTGACCAACTCGGTGATCACCTGGACCACCGAGTGTTACCAGCTCGCCGTGCAGCAGCTGCGCGCCCAGGGCCGGGCCATCCCGGATGAGCTCCTGGCCCACATCTCCCCGGCCCACAGCGAGAACGTCAACTTCTTCGGCGTCATCACCGTGGACGTCGAAGCCGAGCTCGCCAAACTCGACGACGCCGGCTGGCGTCCGCTGCGCCCGGTCACCCCGGACCTGAGCCTGTTGCTATGACCGCCCGGCTGATGCCGGGTCCCCGGGACTGTGCACAGCACCCGGGCATCAGGAATCGTCAAGAAACCTTCGTTAATTGCAGATCTTGAAACCAGGCATGCGGAGGGCCGTGGAGCCTTCAAAAAGTCCTTCAAAAACCGGGTTTGTCAACAACCCCGGGAACCCGTTTTCTGAGAAGATCTTGGAGTGAACGCGCCCTCCGGACAGACCGAGCCGCCCGCAGCCGAACCCGCCACCCCGACCGGTATCAAGATCGGGTACGCTCGGGTGTCGACAGGCGGGCAGAACCTGGGCCGGCAGACTGACGCGCTGAAAGCGGCCGGGTGCCGGCGGGTCTTCGCCGACAAGAAGTCGGGCAAGGACACCGACCGGGCCGAGCTGCGGGCTGCCTTGGAGTTCATGCAGCCCGGCGACGTCCTGGTGGTCCCGTCCCTGGACCGGCTGTCGCGCTCTCTGCAGGACCTGATCACCACGGTGGCCGATCTCCGGAAACGAGGGGTCGGGTTCACCTCGCTGCACGAAAACCTCGACACCACCACCCCGGGTGGCCGGCTGGTCTTTCACGTCTTCGCCGCCCTGGCCGAATTCATCCGGGAGCTCATCGTCTCGGGCACCCGGGAAGGTCTGGCGGCAGCTCGTGCCCGCGGCCGGGTCGGTGGCCGCCCCAGCGTGGTCAACCCCGACATCATCCGCGCCGCCCGCGACATGCTGCCCAACCCCGACCACAGCATCACCTCCGTCGCAAAGCTGCTCGGCGTCAGCCCCGGCACCCTCTACAACCACATCCCCGACCTCCGCGAACTCCGAGCCGAACCGCGGGCCAAGCGCGCCCGGATCACCGGACCCGGCAGCGGCACCCCACCCGAGCCGATGCGGCGACTCCAAAACCAGAACCGCCCAACCGAGGACTGACCACCCCAAGATCCCAATGTGATTTCGGCTTATGCGGACTGGGCCCCTCTTGGGTCGGCGACGCCGATGACGCCGATGACGCAGCGAATACTCATGTGCGAAGGGCAGTGCTAGCCGCCCGGTCCACTCTGCAGGGCGGGCCTGGTTCCGATGAGGACGGTGGCGTTCAGCTCGTGTGTCCCACATCATGCGGAGTCAGACACGTCCGTCTGACGAGGCGGCGGGTCTACTAGCCACCCACCCCACGGCGGCGGGCTACACCCGGGTCGTGGCGACCTACTGGGGCCATCCAGAGCGTTGATCATCCCTTCGCATACGGGGGATTTCGAAGATTGGCCTTAGGCAAGACCATGGAGGGAACTCTCACGTTACCGGCAAAACACCCACGCCCACCAAAACGGCGAAATCACAACAAATGCCGATCCATGGAAAGCGATCACTCAAAACGAGTCGGTGTAGAGCCATGCGTCAGGGACGCTCCTGGCCTACCCGAAATTTCATCACTGATGACCAGTGACGCTGAAACAAATGGTCGATGGTAACGGAGAGCGGCCCACCGCCACCGATCACCGCACAATCGGGGGGTTCCTGGAGCTGGCCGGATTGATTAGCCTGAACCAATGCTAGAGTAGGCGCGCACCACCAGGTCAATGCTGACAAGTCCGCCGAGTAGTGGACTGGTTCAGTAGGACATGGTGGGTGAGATGCCGCTCCGGACCTAGCGGCACACGCGTTTTTGCGACGTTGCGCCTGGGGAGGTAGCAGAGGTGTCGTGATCATCATCATCACCTCCAGGACGTAGCCAGCGCGGCCAGCGCCTGAGTGCACCCTGCCCACCAGCCCGCATCACTCCGGTCCCCCACATCTCTCGTGCACCACTTCTGCGTGAAGGAGTACCTGATCATGACGATGAAAATCGTTCGTCATAGCCTGCTGGTCGCCGCCGTTTCCGCTGGGCTCCTGTTGGCCAGCCAGCCGCTGGCCAACGCCGCAGCGTTCCCGGCAGTCGCGCCTGCTCTCGCCGCCCCCGTCAGCCCCCCCGCCCCCGCTCCCGCCGGCGGCACCCTCGACTCCGTCACCGGCATTGGCACCGGCGCCGTCGCTGGCGCCACCCCCGTCCTCGGCCTCCCGACGCTCCCCTAAGGCGAGCTTCGGTACAGGGCGAATGCTGAACGTCACGGCGGTCGCCGAAAGAACAGGGCCGTGGGGACTGCGTGATAGTGGGCTCGGGTCGAACTTGCGATTCAAAACCACGTACCAGACCTTCATGTGATCGACTGGTGGTGGGTAGTCGTTGACTATTCCCCACTCGGGGGTCCGGCGTGGTGTTATCGGGCGCCGAGAGGCTGATCTGTCGCGCGCGTTGACGGTTAGCGCACGCGGTGGATACTGGTGCGGAAACCGAAGTGTTCCTCAGGCGAGGTCGGCGAGGCTGACCTCGCCTAAGGCGTAGCGCGCGACGATGCTGAGTTGTGCCGTCTGGCGGAGTTCGGGTTGTTTTGCTGCGCAGCGTGCCCTTCACCTTCGCTACGCCAGTGGAGTAGGCGAACCCGGCGAGCTTGGTGACCACCAGGGTGGCGCCAGCCCGCACCGCGGCGAACGCCTCGTAGGCCCGGGCCGGGGCCCGGGTGACGCCGGAGAGGCCCCGGCCCGGATCAACGAACGCCACATCCGCCACAGTGAGGGTGAAGAACCAGATCAGATCATCCCTACCGATATCCGGGAACGACCGCAGCTGCTCCAGCTGATCCTCAGAGAACATCCGCGTCGACACAGACCACCCCCACGCCAGAAACAGGCAAACGGTACGAACCGTAGCGGTGGTTGATCAAAGAAGACCGACACCGGCCCCCGCGTTAGCACTGGTCAGGGATATCCGACCAAAATTTCCCCAGGACTACCGGGACCCCAAGTTCGTCGGCTTCTGCCCAGGAACCGATGGACGTGGCTCGCGAAGGCGTTGCAACAAGACTCATGGGCGAGGCTCATTGCCTGCTACTTCATCGACGACAGGTCAGCACCTACCAAGACCCGGATCTCCGTCGCGACGGCCCTAGTAGGGACGGCCGCGGCGGCAGCCTTTCCGCTAGGTATCGATGATCTGATCGAGTCGTCCAAGGCCGCTAGCGCGGACCGACTCAGACTTGCCAAGAGTCTGGCAGAACGTGACCCCGGGCACGGACGACCTCTTCTCCATAAGCTCGCAGCTGACCAGACCCTCCAGCGTTCACACCGAGTCGAGGCAGCTCAATATTTGCTGTCCTGAGGTTGGCGGCGCACCTCCCAGATTCCGGGCGCCTGTCCGAGGTACGGTGCCGCCACTGGGAGTGTGTCCTCATGTCCCCACCACTACGCCCTGGGCTCGGCAGCAGGCCATCGGGTTGGGCCTCCTCATGCAAACTCGATCAATCGTCGACTTACGCGGAACCTTCTTGGCTGGCAGCAGTGTTCTCTGTCAGCTCCTAGGTGAGTAGGGATAGCAGGGTGGCGTGGTAGACGGCTTGGGTGGTGGGGATGGTGTCTAGCCGGATGCGCTCGTCGGTGGCGTGCAGGCCGGCGTAGGTGACGCCGAACCCGGCGGTGGCGGGGATTCCGAGGCCTGCGAGGTAGTTGCCGATGTTGGACGGGCCGGCGATCTTGGCTTCGACGTCGACCCCGAAGGTGTGCGCGACTCGCAGCAGCGCGGTGCGTAGGGGCGAGTCGGCGGGGAGGGCGTAGGCGGGCCACCGGGTGGTCAGCTGGACGAGGGTGGGCCGCGTGTCGGGCCAGTGCTGGTCGACGCTGGTGGTGGCCTGGTGCAGCAGCTCTGAGGCCGCGGTGTCGTCGAATGTGAGGGTGGTGCGGACGTCTACGTTGAGCGTGCACAGGTCAGGGGTGACCGAGTAGCCCTGCCCCCCTTGGATGGCGGTGACGGTGACTCTGCCCGGCAATGGAAAGTCGTCACTGGCACCGTCGGGTAGCTCGGTCGTCGCGATTTCGCGGATGAGGTGCGCGGCCTTGTCGATCGCGTTCGGGCTCTGCTTGCTTCCCCCGGAGTGCGAGGCCGTGCCATGGACATGCAGTTGAACACGGTAAACGCCGCGTCCGCCGATCACCAGCTTGTCCATGCCGGGGTAGCCGATCATCACCCCTGCGACGTCGTCGGGTGCGTCGGGACCTTCGAAGTAGCGGGTGGCGCCGCCGAAGCGGCCGGTGTGTTCGTCGAGGTCGAACAGCAGCACCACGCTGCCATGTAGTTGCTCCCGGTTGGCCGCCAGCCGGGTGGCGAGGTGACAGAAGATTGCCACGGCGACCTTGGAGTCGGAGCTGCCGCGTCCCCACATCCATCCGTCCTTGATGACACCTGAGGTCGGTGGGTGGCTCCAGGCGGTTTCGTCGCCGAAGGGAGCGCTGTCCAGGCAGGCGTCGAGCACCCACCGCGGGCCTGGGTGTTGGCCGCGGATCTCCGTGGTGAGGCCGACGGTGGCTCCGGTGTTGTCTCGGAGCACTCTGGCGGCCAGATCGTGTTGATGCATCCAGCTTGAGAGCAGCTCGATGATCGGGTCGTAGGGATCCATGCCGGCCCGGGTCGGGATGAGGACTAGCTCACGGGTCAGCTCGATAACGGAGTCGTGATCCTCCTTGGCAGCGGCCAGCACGCGGCCAAGGTCGAGGCCGGGGGAACGCATGGTCATGGCTGCCTTCCTTGACTTGGATCGCTGAGAGGCGTCCGAGGCGCGGACAGGGCGCGGATGGCCTGGATGGTTTCCACACGGCACGCGGCGGTGTAGCACTGCCGGGCGTGATGGATAAGCCGTTCAGCCGCTTTCGCGCCGAGCAGAACACCGGAGTCGAATGCCTCCGCTGAGGTCAGGGATGGGATCGGTACAACGGCACTCGCCTCCGAGGCGCAGAAAAACCGCTCTGGTGTGCCCGGATCTTCCACGACCACGCCGATGTGCAGGGTTTTGCCGAGGCTGCGATCGGCAGGATCGCGCAGATCCAGAAGCCGCAGGAGGTGGTCAGTGAGCACGGCGTGGCGGGGCGGACCGAACAGGACCCGGTAGTGCACGAGTTCAGGGTGCGCGGCGAGTACAGCTTCGATGGCTGCCAAGTAGGTCGTGTCGCGAGAGCGTGATCCGGAGATGGCGAGGTACCGCCGGGCACCCTCGACGACCGCTGTCATGGCCTCGCGCAGGTCGCGGTGGCCGACCAGGAGCCGGGGGGTTTCTTCTGTGCTGGCGAGCGGGGCGTCTTGGTGCGCGAAGAGGGCCTCGGGTGGTTGGCCGTAGTAGTCGGCGAGGAGTCTTCGGTAGCGGATGCTGGTGATGTGGCGACCTAGCTCCCACCCTGAAAGCATGCTCGGGGTCACTCCGGCTGAGCCGTCGGGGGCGTGCTGGTCCAGGTCGGCGCATACGGTCTCCAACGTCGTGGGGATCGCCAGGCGAGCGTGCCGCAGCGGGGTGACGACCTGGCTGCTGGTTATCGCCTTGTCTGCTCGCGCCATCGTCCCTCCGCCTGGTGGTGTTTAGTCGACTGCCGCCGGGTGCTGCACGATCATCTCCCGCACGGTGTCGGTGCCGGTGAGCGTCTCGCAGACCGCGACCCAGGCCGGGTGCTTCGCCACCAGAATGTAGCCCTGAGGCGGGTGGAATGAACCGAGCATTCCGGTCAGTTCGACGGCGGAGAAGCCCTGGTACTCCCGCACCTGTCTGATGGGTAACGCAAACCCACGCTCCAGACCCTGGAGGTAGCCATAGACCGAGGGTGTATCTCGCCGACGGATACACGATCCGCTGGTGCCGGGGAGACGCGGTGGCCTACGTGTTCGCGGACAGGGAAGCCAGCGACAGTGATCGCGTTGCTGGGGCGGTTCACACCATCCCGGTCTCGAAGACTGGCTGGACGGATACAGTCGAGGTCAGGGCGGTAGCTGTGCGGTGGTTTCGGCAACGCACCAAGGCCGGGTCATAACCTCACCGAGCCAGACCGCGACACGATGTGGGTGGTCCGCACCGGTCGAGGAGGGCTGCGGTCGGGCGATTTGCGTAAGAGATACCGTGGCGCCGTGCCAACCGCTATTTTTCTCGCCAGCATTCCCACTCCGGATCGGGGGGTCTGGCATCTGGGGCCGGTGCCGATCCGGGCCTACGCTCTGTGCATCATCGCCGCGATCATCGTGGCCATCCTGTGGGGGGAACGCCGCTGGCAGGCCAGGGGCGGTCAGGCCGGGACGGTGACTGACATCGCGGTGTTCGCGGTGCCGTTCGGCCTGGTGGGCGGTCGGCTGTACCACGTGGCCACTGACTGGCAGAAGTACTTCGGGCCCGGTGGACACCCGATCAACGCGCTGAAGATCTGGGAGGGCGGCCTCGGTATCTGGGGGGCGGTCGCGCTCGGCGGGCTCGGAGCCTGGATCGGCTGCCGGCGTCGGGGCATCCCGCTTCCGGCGCTGGCGGACGCCGTCGCGCCGGCCATCGTCGCCGCGCAGGCGATCGGCCGGCTGGGCAATTGGTTCAACCAGGAGCTCTACGGTGGTCCGACCTCGCTGCCCTGGGGGTTGGAGATTCGCAACCGGCTGGATCCGGACACGGGCACCCTCAGCCCGTCGAATGTGAATGGGATCGCGCAGGGCCCACCGGTGGCGATCGTGCACCCCACGTTCCTCTACGAGATGATCTGGAACCTGGGCGTCGCCGCGTTCGTCGTCTGGGCTGACCGGCGTTTCCACCTCGGCCACGGGCGGGCCTTCGCGCTCTACGTCGCCGGTTACACCGCGGGTCGGTTCTGGATCGAGCTGATGCGTTCCGACGCCGCCACGATGGTCTTCGGGTTGCGCATCAACGTGATCACCTCAGCGGTGGTGTTCCTCGGCGCGGTGCTCTATCTGACTCTGGCCCGCCGCGGTCGGGAGGAGCCGGAGACGCTTGCAGCGCCGCAGCAGGCGGCCCTCGTCTCCTAGATCTATTCAGCCGCTGGCGTCCGAACAGTCTCGGTTTGGACTTTTGCCGGATACCTCCCGGCTACCGGATCGGTCCGGCTGCACCGCTACGCTGTCCGGTGTGAGTCGACGCGCGAAGATCGTCTGTACGATCGGCCCGGTCACGGCGACCCCGGAGAAAATCCGGGAGCTGGTCCGGGCCGGTATGGACGTTGCTCGCCTTAACTTCAGCCACGGTACCCACGATGAGCACGCGCGGGTCTACTCCATGGTTCGGGAGGCCAGCGACGAGTCCGGCAAGGCAGTGGGGATCCTCGCCGACCTGCAGGGACCCAAGATCCGGTTAGGAAGATTCGCGACTGGCCCGGTGGAGTGGCGTACCGGAGACGAAGTGCGGGTGACGGTCGAGGACGTCCCAGGTACCCACGATCGGGTCTCCACCACCTACTCCGGGCTCGCGAAAGATGCCCGCGAGGGTGACGCTTTGCTTGTCGACGATGGCAAGGTCGCCCTGCTCGTTCGCAAGGTTGAGGACACCGAGGTGGTGTGCGAGGTCATCCAGGGGGGCACGGTCAGCGATCACAAGGGGCTGTCCCTGCCGGGGATGAATGTCTCGGTGCCGGCGATGTCGCCGAAGGACTTCGCCGACCTGGAGTTCGCGTTGCGGTTGCGGGTGGACCTGGTGGCGCTGTCCTTCGTACGCTCCCCGGCCGACATCGACCTGATTCACCGCGCGATGGACGAGGTGCCCGGCGGCCGGCTACCGGTGATCGCCAAGCTGGAGAAACCCGAGGCGGTCGATAACCTCGAGGCGATCGTGCTGGCCTTTGACGGTGTGATGGTGGCCCGCGGGGATCTCGGCGTCGAGTTGCCCCTGGAACACGTGCCGCTGGTGCAGAAGCGAGCCATCCAGGTCGCCAGAGAGAACGCCAAACCGATCATCGTGGCCACTCAGATGCTCGACTCCATGATCGGCAACGCTCGGCCGACGCGGGCGGAGGCTTCGGACGTGGCCAACGCGGTGCTCGACGGTGCCGACGCTGTCATGCTGTCCGGGGAGACCAGTGTCGGTCGTTACCCGATCGAGTCAGTGGAAATGATGAGCCGGATCGTGGAGGCCATTGAAGCCGGCTCGCCGAACGTGCCACCGCTGAACCACGTGCCGCGGACCAAGCGGGGTGTGCTGTCCTACGCTGCGCGCGACATCGGGGAGCGCCTGGAGGCCAAGGCTCTGGTGGCGTTCACCCAGTCCGGTGACACCGTCCGCAGGCTGGCCCGGTTGCACACCCACCTGCCGTTGTTGGCGTTCACTCCCGAGCCGCCAGTGCGCAGTCAGCTCGCGCTGACCTGGGGCACCGAGACGTTCCTCGTGCCCAGGGTCGAGACCACTGATGCCATGGTCCGGCAGGTGGATCAGGCGATGCTGTCGATCGGGCGTTACCAGCCAGGCGACCTGGTAGTGATCGTGGCGGGATCCCCGCCAGCCACGGAGGGCTCCACTAACCTTGTCCGGGTGCACCGCCTGGGCGAGGAGGATCTTGGCTGACACTGGCGACGCCGCGTGGCGACAATGGATCGACGCTCCGCGGGCCGCTGATGGTGTGCCACGGGGCCAGCCCGTGGTGGACCGTCTGGTGGCTCTGCTGGACCTGGAGCGCATCGAGGACAACATCTTCCGTGGCGTCAGCCTCGCCGACTCCTTGGCACGGGTATTCGGTGGGCAGGTGGCGGCCCAGGCGCTGGTCGCGGCAGGTCGTACCGTGCCGGTTGAACGCAGCGTGCACTCCCTGCACGCGTATTTCTTCCGGCCTGGCGACCCGCGGGTGCCGATCGTCTACGACGTCGACCGGATCCGCGACGGCCAGTCGTTTACGACTCGCCGCGTGGTAGCGATCCAGCACGGCAAAGCGATCTTCGCGTTGGCGGCGTCGTTCCAGCTCGCTGAGCAGGGCCTGGAGCACGCCGATGAGATGCCCGCGGTCCCGCCTCCGGAGCAGCTCGACGACCTCGCCAGCTGGGCACGTCGCCTTGGCGATACCCGCACTCCGATCACTCAGATGCCTCGGCCGTTCGATCTGCGCTACATCACCCCGCCGGCCTGGGCCGGCGTCCGAAGCGATGCCGCGCCCGGCCTGCGCGACCAGCTGTGGATACGAGCCGACGGCGAACTACCCGACGACGCCCTGTTGCACGTCTGTGTGCTCGTGTACGCCTCGGATCTGACCATGCTGTGGTCGGTGGCCATTCCGCACGGTCGTGCAGTGGGTGACGGCGTGATGGCCGCCAGCCTCGATCACTCGATGTGGTTCCACCGTCCGTTCCGGGCCGACGACTGGGTGCTCTGCGACTGCACGTCACCCTCCGCGTCGGGAGGACGAGGGCTGGCGACTGGACGGTTCTTCAGCCACGACGGCAAACTGATCGCCACCGCGGTGCAGGAGGGCGTCATCCGGGTCCTGCGCTAGTGGTTACTAGCGGAGGCCGGCAGCGTCCATGCCGCGAAGCTCCTTCTTCAGATCTGCGATTTCGTCCCGGAGCCGGGCGGCCAGCTCGAATTGAAGCTCACGCGCGGCGCTCATCATCTGGTCGGTGAGTTGCTGGATCAGATCCGCGAGCTCGGCGCGAGGCATCGACGAGGTGTCGCGGCCGTCAAGCACCCCAGCGCTGCCTCGGGGCCGCCCGGGCTCGCCGGCGGCGCGTTTGCCCCGGGAGGCGTTGCGCCCGGATCCTCCGACCCGTACCGCAGCGATGTCGGAGGTATCACTGGCCTCGGCGTAGACGCGCTCGAGAATGTCGTTGATCTTCTTGCGTAGCGGTTGCGGGTCCACCCCGCGTTCGGTGTTGTAGGCGACCTGCTTGGCTCGCCGCCGGTTGGTCTCGTCGATGGCCCGGCGCATCGAGTCGGTGACCCGATCGGCGTACATGTGTACCTCGCCGGACACGTTGCGGGCGGCCCGACCGATGGTCTGGATCAGCGAGGTCCCGCTACGCAGGAATCCCTCCTTGTCGGCGTCCAGGATCGCCACCAGCGATACTTCGGGCAGGTCCAGGCCCTCCCGGAGCAGGTTGATCCCGACCAGTACGTCGAACTCGCCCAGTCGCAGCTGCCGCAACAGCTCCACTCGACGCAGCGTGTCCACCTCGGAGTGCAGGTAGCGGACCCGGATGCCGAGCTCGAGCAGGTAGTCGGTGAGGTCCTCGGCCATCTTCTTGGTCAAGGTGGTGATCAGCACCCGTTCATTGCGCTCGGCGCGGACGCGGACCTCGTGCACCAGATCATCGATCTGGCCCTTGGTCGGTTTCACGACGACCTCCGGGTCCACCAAGCCGGTCGGGCGGATGACCTGCTCGACGAACTCGCCGCCCGCCTGCGCCATCTCATAGGGTCCCGGTGTCGCCGAGAGGTAGACCGTCTGACCGATCCGATCCTGGAACTCCTCCCAGCTCAGCGGCCGGTTGTCCAGGGCGGAGGGCAGCCGGAAACCGTGCTCCACCAGGGTGCGCTTGCGTGATGCGTCCCCTTCGTACATCCCGCCGACCTGCGGCACCGTGACATGCGACTCGTCGATGACCAACAGGAAATCTTCGGGGAAGTAGTCCAACAGGGTGGCCGGCGCCGAGCCCGCTGCACGCCCGTCGATGTGACGCGAGTAGTTCTCGATGCCGGAGCAGAACCCGACCTGACGCATCATCTCCACGTCGTAGTGCGTGCGCATCCGCAGCCGCTGAGCCTCCAGCAGCTTGTTCTGGCTCTCCAGCGTGGCCAGCCTGGTTTCCAGCTCGGACTCGATGCCCGTGATGGCGCGCTCCATCCGCTCGGCGCTGGCGACGTAATGTGTGGCCGGAAAAATCCGTACCTCGGTCACCTCCTGCACCACCTCGCCGGTAAGCGGGTGCAGGTAGTACAGCGACTCGACTTCGTCCCCGAAGAACTCGATGCGAACCGCCAACTCCTCGTAGGCCGGGATGATCTCGACGGTGTCGCCCCGGACCCGGAACGTCCCGCGGGCGAAGGCGAGGTCGTTGCGGGTGTACTGGATGTCGACGAGACCCCGCAGCAGCGCATCGCGCCCCACCTCGCACCCGACCGGAACGGGTATCGACCCCTTCAGGTACTCCTGCGGGGTACCGAGGCCGAAGATGCAGGACACCGAGGCGACGACGACCACGTCGCGGCGAGTGAGCAGCGACCTCGTGGCGGAGTGCCGCAGCCGCTCCACATCGTCGTTGATCGACGAGTCCTTCTCGATGTAGGTGTCGGTCTGCGGGACATACGCTTCGGGCTGGTAGTAGTCGTAGTAGGAGACGAAGTACTCCACCGCGTTGTTCGGGAAGTAGTCCCGCAGCTCGTGGGCTAGTTGCGCGGCAAGGGTCTTGTTCGGCGCCATCACCAGCGTCGGCCGCTGTACCCGTTCGATGAGCCACGCGGTGGTGGCCGACTTACCGGTTCCGGTGGCGCCCAGCAGCACGACGTCGCGCTCACCGCCGGTGATCCGGCGCTCCAGCTCCTCGATTGCAGCCGGCTGGTCGCCGGCCGGGGAGTAGTCGCTGATCATCTCGAACCGCCCCTGTGATCGCGAGCTGTCCGCGGCTGGGCGGAACTCGGAGCGGGGGAGCAAGTCGCGCGGGACAGCGACGGCGTCAGTCATGGCATCGAGAGTAGGCCGGACCCCTGACAGTCTGTCCTCGCGTAGGGTCGATCCCCATGACGGCCCAGCACGGACCGACTGCCCAGACCGCCCCGCACATTCACCCTCCCAAAGTTGAACTGTTCGATTTGGACGCGATGACCAACACCGACCCCAAGGGGATCGTCCGCGCCGTCCGTGAATACCGGGTCGAGCCATTCGGGCTCTACGTCGCGCGCGACGTCATCGACCATCCGTCGATCTCCGCGCTGGAGTCCTGGTTGCTGCCCGGGATCGGCCTGAGGATCACCCACTGGTTCGATCCTCCCGGGCAGCAACGGGACTACCAATTCTACGTCGACGTTGTGCGGATCGACGTAGGCCCAAGATGCTGGCGCACCGAGGACCACTACCTGGACCTCGTGGTGCGCACCGGCCGGGGCGTAGACGTGCTGGACACCGATGAGTTGCTGGCCGCGGTCCTCGCCGGGCTGATCGACAGGTCTGCCGCGGAGGCGGCGCTGGCCACGACGTATCGAACGCTGGACGGCCTGGCCCGGCACGGTTACCGGTTGGACCGTTGGCTGTCCACGGTGGGAGCGTCGCCGACCTGGAGCCAGCACTGACCCGGAGCCAACACTGACCTGGGTTCAGCCCACCCGCCGGCCGGTCCGCGCCGCCCACCGCTGCGCTCGATCCAGCGCGCTGGTCACGAACGGGGATTTCGCGGTGGCGTAGGCATCGATGCTGTCCCACTGCCGCGCAGCCAGCCGGTGCTTGAGCTCGGCGTACTCCCGAACGGCGTCGGGATGGGCCCGCAGCCAGTCCCGCAGCAGTAGGGCGTCGCGCCAGGTCGGAGAGCCGGTCGGCCGGATATGGCAGTTGACGGCCCGGCCCGGATCGGCATTGGTCGCCATCGCCTTATCCCGGGTGGTGCCGTCGCCGGCAAGGTCGCACCAACGACCGTCCCGCCGGATGAGTCCGGCGCCGATCAGGTCGTCAGAGAGTAGCTCCGCCGCCGCGAGGTCGGCGACCACCACTTGGATGTCCAGCACATCCTTGGCATCAAGACCGGGGACCGCTGTCGAGCCGATGTGATCGACGCGGTGCGCGCGCTGACCCGCCACCGCGGCAATCCGTGCCATCACCCGTTGTGCCTGCTCTGGCCAGCTGCCGTCCGGCGGGACCACGACCGGGCTGGTAGGGCGCGCTGCCGGGAAGGAGCGGCGCAGATTGGTCTCGAATGGCACCAACCGCTGTGTCCACAGCAGGTCGACCGCAGAGAGAGTGTCGTTACGGTCGCCGCTGTTGTCCAGCCAGACATCAGCGACGGCGCGACGCTGCACGTCAGTGGCCTGGGCAGCGAGCCGCGCCGCAGCGTCCGACGGTGCCATGCCACGCTGCTCGATCAGCCGGCGCTGACGCACCGCGGCATCCGCGTGTACCACGATGACCAGCGGAAACCCGGCCGCCGCCCCGACCTCGACGAGCAGCGGGATATCTTGCACCACGACGGCCTCGGCCGGCGCGGCCGCGACCAGCTCCGCAGAGCGGGCTGCGACCAGCGGGTGCACGATGGCGTTGAGTCGGCCTCGAGCGTCCGTGTCGCTGAAGACCACTGCTGCCAGCGCCGATCGGTCCAGCGTGCCGTCCGCGGCGAGGATCTTTTCGCCGAACTCGTCGGTCACCGCCCGCAGTCCGGCGGTACCGGGCTCGACCACATCTCGGGCGATCCGGTCCGAGTCGATGATCGCCGCCCCGCATTGCGCGAGCCGGGCGGCGACCATCGACTTACCGGACCCCGTGCCTCCGGTCAGCCCGACCCGCAGCATCGGACGATCGTGGCGCTTACTTGTTACACGCCGCCGGAGAGTTTCTCCCGCAGCGCTGCGAGCTGCTCGTCGCTGGCGAGCGAGCCTCCGGCGCCAGCGTTGCTGGTGCTGCTGGTGCTGCTGGTGCTGCCTGTGGCAGGCGCATCGGCCGTCTCCGAGGAGTAGTTCTGATCCTCAGCCGCCTCAGACTCGGCCTCGGACGCCTTGACGACCTGCTTGCGGTGCTGCTCGAAACGGACCTGCGCCTCGGCGTAGGCGCGCTCCCACTCCTGGCGCTGCTTGTCGTAACCCTCGAGCCAGTCGTTGGCCTCCGGGTCGAAGCCCTCGGGGTAGATGTAGTTGCCTTCGCCGTCGTACTCGGCAGTCATGCCGTACTGCGCCGGGTCGAACTCCATCTCCGGGGACAGCCCCTCGTTCGCCTGCTTGAGCGACAGTGAGATCCGTCGGCGATCCAGGTCGATATCGATGACCTTGACCATCACGTCGTCGCCGACCTGCACGACCTGCTCGGGAATCTCGACATGGCGCTGCGAGAGCTCCGAGATGTGGACCAAACCCTCGATGCCTTCCTCGACCCGGACGAACGAACCGAAAGGCACCAGCTTGGTGACCTTTCCAGGCACGATCTGCCCGATCTGGTGAGTTCGCGCAAACTGGCGCCACGGGTCTTCTTGGGTTGCCTTGAGCGACAGCGACACCCGCTCGCGCTCCAGGTCGACGTCGAGCACCTCAACGGTGACTTCCTGACCGACCTCGACGACCTCGCTGGGATGATCGATGTGTTTCCAGGACAACTCCGAGACGTGCACCAGACCGTCCACACCACCGAGGTCCACGAATGCGCCGAAGTTGACGATCGAGGAAACCTGGCCTTTGCGGACCTGACCCTTGGCCAGCTGGTGTAGGAACTCGCTGCGTACCTCGGATTGGGTCTGCTCGAGCCAAGCGCGCCGGGACAGCACCACGTTGTTGCGGTTCTTGTCCAGCTCGATGATCTTGGCCTCAAGCTCCCGCCCCACGTAGGGCTGGAGGTCACGGACTCGGCGCATCTCGACCAGCGAGGCGGGCAGGAAGCCGCGCAGCCCGATGTCAAGGATCAGACCACCCTTGACCACCTCGATGACGGTGCCGCGAACCGGCTCCTCGTTCTCCTTGAGGGTCTCGATATTGCCCCAGGCGCGCTCATACTGGGCGCGCTTCTTGGACAGGATCAGCCGGCCTTCCTTGTCCTCCTTCTGGAGAACGAGGGCCTCGATCTCGTCGCCCACCGACACGACATCCGCCGGGTCGACGTCGTGTTTGATGGACAGTTCCCGGGACGGGATAACGCCCTCGGTTTTGTAGCCAATATCGAGCAGCACTTCGTCGCGGTCGACTTTGACGATGGTGCCTTCAACGATATCGCCGTCGTTGAAGTACTTGATGGTCTTGTCGATGGCGGCGAGGAAGTCCTCCTCCGTCCCGATATCGTTGATCGCAACCTGCTGCGGGGCCGGGGCGGTGGTGGTGTCGGTGGACATGCGGTGGGGTGCTCCGAAGGGATAGGGTCGGGTGGTCGGTGTTTGTCTCAAACTGCTGTGCCGGTGTGCTGATTCCCCGCTGCGCCAGATCAACCTCACCCGACAGCTCAACCTCACCGACGGATCACCCTCGCCATGCAGCGAGCTTGACACCGAGCGAGCTTGACAACCGAGCTAGCTGACGACCAAGGCTCGCTTGACAACCTGGGCAGCGCGAAACTACAGCGCAAGCTAATCCTACCCAGGTGGGAGTCAGGGCAGCAAACCCGACCCCGGCGCTCGCCCGCTTCGTGGTGAGAGACTGCCTCAGTGACAGAAGCGCCGCAACCCGGCCACGACGAGGACAGGATGTTCCCGCTGGACAACCACTGTAGCGCTGAGGCGGCGTTGGGCACTGTCGGTGTGGTGAAACGGCTGGTCAGCGTCGCGGAGACGGTGGCGGCCAACCGTCGATGGTGGGATGCCGACGCAGCGGACTACCTTGCCGAGCACGGTGATTTCCTGGGTCCGGCGGACTTCGTCTGGTGCCCAGAGGGACTTCGCGAATCAGACGCCGGCCTGCTCGGTGAACTCGTGGGACGGCGGGTGCTCGAGGTCGGTTGCGGGTCGGCGCCCTGCGCACGATGGCTGACTGCCCAGGGCGCGCAGGTAGTCGGTCTGGACCTGTCGGCGGTGATGCTGCTGCACGCGGTGCAGGCGGCGGGCGAAACCGAAATCTCGGTGCCCCTGGTGCAGGCCGAGGCCGGCCGATTGCCTTTCGCCGAGGGGAGTTTTGACCTCGCCTGTTCCGCGTTCGGTGCGGTGCCGTTCGTCGCTGATTCGGCCGAGGTGATGAGAGAGGTGGCCCGGGTGCTGCGCCCCGGCGGTCGGTGGGTGTTCGCGGTGACCCATCCGATGCGTTGGATCTTCCCCGACGACCCGGGGGAGGCCGGCTTGACGGTGGCGCAGTCGTATTTCGACCGCACCCCGTACGTCGAGGTGGACCGCCTTCGCAACCCCACCTATGTGGAGCACCACCGCACCCTCGGCGACCGGGTCAGGGAGATCGTCGCGGCAGGTTTGGTGTTGGAGGACCTGATAGAACCGGAGTGGCCGGCTGACCTGCACCAGCAGTGGGGACAATGGAGCCCATTGCGTGGCGCACTGTTTCCGGGAACCGCGATCTTCTGCTGCCGTCGCGGCTGACACTGCAACGGTACTTGCGGCCACCGGCGCTCAACGCGCCGTCGCCTAGACAAGGAGATCACGGCTTGTGTGCCCACGACGACAGTATGTGTCACCGTAGGCACACAAACCGTGATGAAACCTTGCTGGGGGAGATCCGGCGGCCAGGCACCGAAGGATGTGCCTTGCAGGGCTAACCGCGAAAAGGTTCCACCTGGCGGTCTGGTGCTTCCGCTAGCTGCGTAAAGGTTCCACTTGGCAGTCAAGAGCGTCAACCGTGGTTGTTGACCACGGCCCGGGCGTCGAGGCTTCTCCTGGCGAGCAGGTCTCAGTGCGCGGCGTCGTGCCAGCTATGGCCTAGTCCGACCGAGACCTCCAGGGGGACGTCCAGCGGGTAGGCCGCCGCCATCTCGCGTCTTACCAGGGTTTTCAGAGTGGCCAGCTCACCTTCGGCGGCTTCAAGCACCAGCTCGTCGTGCACCTGCAGCAACATCCGGGACTGCAGCCCCTCAACGCGCAATGCCTGGGCCACACGCAGCATCGCGACCTTGATGATGTCCGCAGCGCTGCCCTGGATCGGCGCGTTCAGCGCCATCCGCTCGGCCATCTCGCGGCGCTGCCGGTTGTCGCTGACCAGGTCGGGCAGGTAGCGCCGGCGACCCATGATGGTGGCGGTGTAGCCGTCCATCCGGGCCTTGTCCACGATCGTGCGCAGGTAGTCGCGGACCCCGCCGAATCGGGTGAAGTATTCCTCCATCAGCTCGCGAGCCTCTTCGGTGGAGATCCGCAACTGCGCGGAGAGTCCGAATGCGGACAGGCCGTAGGCGAGGCCGTAGTTCATCGCCTTGATCTTGGCGCGCTGCTCGCCGGTCACCGCCGCAGCGTCCACCGCGAATACCCGCGCGGCGGTGGCGGCATGGAAATCGTGCCCTGAGGTGAACGATTCGATCAGCGCGGTGTCCTCGGACAGGTGGGCCATGATCCGCATCTCGATCTGGCTGTAATCCGCGGTCATCAGTTCCGAATAGCCCCGGCCGACCACGAACGCCTGCCGGATCCGGCGCCCGGACTCGGTGCGGATCGGGATGTTCTGCAGGTTGGGCTCAGTGGAGGACAGCCGCCCAGTCGCGGCGATGGTCTGGAGGTACGTGGTGTGGATGCGTCCATCGTCGGCCACGGTCTTCAGCAACCCATCCACCGTGGTCTTCAGCCGGGTCGCGTCCCGGTGCGCCAACAGGTGCGCCAGGAACGGGTGCGCGGTCGACTCGTAGAGCGTCTGCAACGCATCGGCGTCGGTGGTGTAACCGGTCTTGGTCCGTTTGGTCTTGGGCATGGTCAGTTCGTCGAACAGCACCACCTGCAGCTGCTTGGGCGAGCCCAGGTTCACCTCGTGCCCGAGCACCCCGAAGCAGTCCTGCTCGGCCTGCTTCACCGCTGCTGAGAAGCCGGCCTCCAGCCCAGCCAGCACATCACCGTCGACGGCGATGCCGGCTGCCTCCAGGTCGGCCAGCACGGCGAGCAGCGGGAGCTCCAGGTCGGTGAGCAATGACCGACCGGCAATCTGGTCCAGCTCGGCGTCCAGCGCGATGGCCAGCTCGGCGACAGCGCGGGCCCGCAGGATCTCGTCGGAGACCAGGGCGGCGGTGTCCTCGTCTTCGAACAGGCTCGGTTGGGCAACCTCGCCGGGTTCGACCCGTAGCTCCTTGCGAAGGTAGCGCAGCACCAGGTCTGCGAGGTCGAACGAGCGCTGGCCGGGCCGAACGAGGTAGGCGGCCAGTGCGGTGTCGCTGGTTAGCCCCGCCAGGCTGGTGCCGCGTGAGCGCAAGGCGTGCAGCAGCGGCTTGGCGTCATGCGCGGCCTTCGGCCAGGCTGGGTCGGTGAGCCACTGCCCCAGCGCCAGCTCGTCCTCGGGGGTCAGGGCGCGAGGATCGAGGTAACCTCCCTCGCCATCGGGGGCGGCCACGGCCAGACTTTCCAGATCCCCCGCGCCGCGAGCCCAGCTACCGCGGAAGGCCAGCCCGGTCCGTCGCCCGTCCCGAGCATGCGCATCCAGCCAGGCGGCCACAGCACCGGCCCTGATCATCCCGCCCCGGGCTTCGAAGCCCTCCTCGGCTTCCGGCTCGGGCGTGCTCAACGTGGCGAACAGGCGGTCTCGCAGCACCCGGAACTCCAGCTCGTCGAACAGCCGGTGCACCGCGTCACGATCCCACGGTTTGAGCACCAGGTCGGTGGGCTGCTCGGGTAGATCGACATCGCGGACCAGCTCGGTGAGCCGGCGGTTGAGCAGCACCGAGGCCAGGTTCTCGCGCAGCGCATCACCGGCCTTGCCCTTGACCTCATCCACCCGATCGATCAGAGCATCCAGCGAACCGAACTCCCGCACCCACTTCGCCGCGGTCTTGTCACCCACGCCCGGAATGCCCGGCAGGTTGTCCGAGGGGTCGCCGCGCAGTGCCGCGTAGTCCGGGTATTGCTGCGGGGTCAGGCCATAGCGCTCGGCGACTTCCTCAGGAGTGAACCGGGTCAGGTCCGAGACCCCCTTGCGAGGGTAAAGCACCGTCACCCGGTCACTGACCAGCTGAAACGCATCCCTATCCCCAGTGCAGACCAGCACCTGGAAACCCTCTGGCTCGGCCCGGGTGACCAGGGTCGCGATGACGTCGTCGGCCTCGTAGTTCTCCTTGGTGATTACCGGGATCCCCAGGGTGCCCAGCACGTCCTGGATCAGCGAAACCTGGCCGCGGAACTCGTCGGGCGTGGCGCTGCGGTTGGCTTTGTATGGTGCGTAGGCCTCGGCGCGGAAGGTCTTGCGCGAGACGTCGAACGCGGCGGCGACATGACTGGGCTGCTCGTCGCGAAGCAGGTTGATCAGCATCGACGTGAAGCCGTACACCGCGTTGGTGGTCTGCCCTGTCGTGGTGCGGAAGTTCTCGGCGGGCAACGCGAAGAACGCCCGGTAGGCCAGCGAGTGGCCATCGAGTAGGAGCAGCCGCGGTGGAGTAACCGTCACGGCCCGCGAGTGTAGGCCGGACCGGCGACAGTCCGGCGCGTGAGTGGCGATACGACCTCTGGCTCGCATCGCCACTCACAAGGCTGCTGCCTAGAGTGGCGGGGTGACCACGTCTGGCGTCCCTTTTGAGGTCGATCCGGCGGCCGCCGAGGTGATGGGCCGTTGGGCCGGCGAACAGCTCGTCGAGCGGATGGGAATCAAGATCACCGAATGGGACCCGGAGCGGGTGGTGGGGACCATGCCGGTGGCGCACAACCGCCAGTATTTCGGGCTGCTGCATGGCGGGGCGAGCGCCGTACTGGCCGAGACTCTCGGCTCGATCGCTGCCTCGCTGTGCAGCATGCCGGAGAAGCTTCCACTGGGAGTGGAGCTGTCCTGCTCGCACCACCGGTCGGCGACCGACGGAGAAGTCACCGGCGTATGCACGCCGCTGCACCGGGGCCGCACGATGGCGACCTTCGAGATCCGGATCAGCGACGAGCAGCAACGTCCGATCTGCACCGCCCGCCTCACCTGTCTGCTCCGCGACCGCTCCCCAGCGTGACCGCTAGCACATCACCGTGATCATCGGTGGTGTGCCTACAGCGACAGAAAATGTCGTTGAGCGCACCCAACCGGTGATCATGCCCATAGCGGGGCTGTGTTGAGGTGGGCAGCTCAAGGTGGTGGGAGCGGCCAACCCCGGGTAGCCACGAGCGGGTCAGAGTCCCCGCACGGAGGGGACTGGCTGGTGATCGTCGAAAGTGGGGCCTGGCTGTGCGAAGTTGCACGGCTACGGCTCATTTTCGACGATCAAGCTCCGGCTGACGATTTTCAGAACGCCTACCTGACTTGGTATTCGTCGGCCTGCGCCCACGACCCGGCAGCACACCGCCCTGCTAGGTAGGGTGCGCTGCCCATGGCTCACTATGGGCAACTTAGTAGGCCAGCGGGTTCGGCATCGGATTCCGCCGGTCGCTGCCGACCCTCTCGAGGAGATGCCCACCCGTGCGAGCAGCAGGTGCCGCCCGGCCACCGGTCAGGGCACGATCGGGGGACTCCGGATCCGGCCGGGTTCCTGGCCCGCTGCGCGCGCTGCTCGGCGTGCTGCTCGGCGCCCTGATCGTGAGCGCCGCGCTGCTCAGTCTGGCCGTTCCAGCACTGGCCGTTCCAGCACTGGCCGTTCCGCAGCCGTCTCGCGGTGCGCTGTCGCAACCGGCTCCACCCGATCAGCCGAGTCTGCCGGTCAGTGGCACCCTGCGCAACGTCGATGGCGCGTTGCTGGCCGGTGTCGGGGTGCAGGCGCTGGCCGCCGGTGGCCAGCAGGTCGCGTCCACGCTGTCGGACACCAGCGGTCGTTGGGAGCTGACCGTGCCCACACCGGGGCAGTACACCCTCCGGATCGATCGACAATCGCTGCCGCGTGGCGTCGCTGTACTCCAGGGAGAGGTCGTGCGCGATGTGGCACCCGGAACGTTGTCGCTGGTCGTGTTCCGATTCGGCACGCAGCGTGCCGGGCTGCAGACTTCGGCGAGCGCCACGGTTGCGCGGGTACTGGTCGACGGTATCCGGTTCGGCCTGGTCATCGGCATCACCGGGGTGGGGTTGTCGCTGATCTTCGGGACGACTGGGCTGACCAACTTCGCGCACGGTGAGCTGGTCACTATCGGAGCCGTGCTGGCCTGGACGCTCAACGTCACCTTCGGGCTGCAGCTGATCTGGGCCGCCGCACTGGCCATCGTGGCCGGCGGTGCTCTCGGCGCGGCGAATGACCTGGCTATCTGGCGGCCGATGCGGCGGCGCCGCGCCAGCCTCGTCGCCCAGCTGGTGATCTCCATCGGCCTGGCGCTGGCGCTGCGTTATCTGGTGCTGATCTACTTCGGCGGGCGGTCGCAATCGTTCGCTGATTACACCAATCAGGTGGAACGCAACTACGGGTTCATCAGCATCACCGACAAGGATCTCGCCACGATCGTGATCAGCCTGGCCGTCCTGGTCGGCGTCGCGCTGCTGCTGCAGCGGACCCGGATCGGCAAGGCCATGCGGGCGGTGGCCGACAACCGGGACCTGGCCGCCTCGTCGGGAATCAACGTCGAACGGGTCGTGCTGTTCGTGTGGATCCTGGCCGGCGCACTGGCGGCGTTGGGCGGCGTGCTGTTCGGGCTGTCCGAGCTTGGTGGCACAGTGCAGTACGAGATGGGGTTCAATCTCCTGCTGTTGATGTTCGCCGGGGTGATCCTCGGCGGGCTGGGCACCGCGTACGGGGCCCTGGTGGGTTGCCTGATCGTCGGAGTGCTGGTGGAGGTATCCGCCCAGATCATCCCGGTCGACCTCAAATATTTGGGCGGGCTCGCGGTCCTCATCGTCATCTTGGTGATCAGGCCGCAGGGCCTGCTCGGCAGCCGCGCCCGGATCGGATGAGCAGATGATCGACATTCCGAGCCTGCTAGCCAACGGAATCGCGGCGCTGGTCGGCCCCTCGACGATCTTCTTCGCCCTGCTCGCGATCGGGCTGAACATTCACTTCGGCTACACCGGCCTGCTCAACTTCGGTCAGATCGGCTTCGCCCTGGTCGGTGGGTACGGCATGGGGATCGCGGTGCTGTACTTCGGCCTGCCACTGTGGTCGGGAGTGCTGGTCGGAATGGCTGCGGGCGTGGTCCTCGCGCTGTTGCTGGGGATCCCGACGCTGCGGTTGCGAGCGGACTACCTGGCTATCGTCACGATCGCGGCTGCGGAGATCCTACGGCTGATCACCCGGTCGACCTCGATGACTGATTTCTCTGGGGGGACCCAGGGCCTCACCGGCTACGGCGGCGGCTTCCGCCAGCTTTCCCCGTTCGACAACGGACGCTTCTACAGCTTTTACGGAGTACGTTTTCTGGGCCAGGACCTGTGGTCGATCTGCGTGGGTTGGACCGTGGTGGGTCTGTCGCTCATACTAGTTTTCCTGCTGGTACGCAGTCCATGGGGTCGGGTGCTCAAGGCGATCCGGGAGGACGAGGACGCAGTCCGGGCACTGGGTAAGAACGTTTTCGTTTATAAGATGCAGGCGTTGGTGCTGGGCGGGGTTTTCGGTGCGGTCGGCGGGATCATCTTCGCGCTGACCACGCAGTCGCTCACGCCGGACTTCTACTCTCCGCCGCAGACCTTTTTCGCCTACGCGGCGCTCATCATCGGCGGCGCCGGTCGTGTCCTCGGGCCGGTCGTCGGCTCGATGATCTTCTGGTTCGTCCTCTCGATCACCGACAATTTTCTGCGCCAGGCCACCGCGGGTAGTAACCCATTGATCTCCTTCATCGATAATCAGGATGTCGGGGCAATCCGGTTCGTTCTGGTAGGGGTGGCTCTGGCGGCGCTGATGATGTTCCGACCGCAGGGCATCTTCGGTAAGCGGAGTGAGGTGCTGCCCGATGCGCGCTGAGGCGCCCGACGTGGTGCCCGGGCAGCCGGGTGCCGGTAAACCCGACCCGGTGCTGGTGATCGATTCGATCACTCGTTCGTTCGGCGGGGTGCGGGCCGTCGACGTCGCCCACCTGGAGTTTCAACGGGGCTGGATCACCGGCCTGATCGGTCCGAACGGGGCAGGCAAGACCACCCTGTTCAACCTGCTCACCGGGTTCGACCGGCCCGACACCGGTCGCTGGACCTTCGACGGGCTGCCGCTGTCCCGGCTCGCCCCGCATCAGGTGGCTCGTCGCGGGGTGGTCCGTACCTTCCAACTGACCAAGGCGCTCGCCAAGCTCACCGTGCTGGACAACATGCGCCTGGCCGCTCCGAAGCAGACCGGGGAGCGGTTCTTCGGCGCCCTGCTCGGCACCTGGGGACGGCAGGAACAGGCCAACACCCACAAGGCGATGGAGCTGCTCGCCCGGTTCCAGCTGGACGCCAAGGCAGAAGATCTCGCCGGCTGCCTGTCCGGGGGGCAGCGCAAACTGCTGGAGATGGCCAGAGCGCTGATGATGGACCCGACCGTCGTCATGCTCGACGAGCCGATGGCAGGGGTGAACCCCGCGCTCACCGAGAGTCTCCTGCAACACGTCAAGTCGCTACGCGATGACGGGATGACCGTGGTGTTCGTGGAACATGACATGGACGTCATCCGGGACATCAGTGACTGGGTGGTGGTGATGGCGCAGGGCCGGGTGATCGCCGAGGGACGGCCCGAGGCGCTGTCGTCCAACAAGACGGTGGTCGACGCCTACCTGGGCGCGCACCACGACCAGGCACTGGAGTTCGACGCCGAAGGCAACCCGGTGGGCCAGACGGCGGTGCTCGTCGCGGAGATCGAAAGCGAGCTCGAGGCGGCCATCGAGCGCGGTCAGGACCTGTCGGCGTGACCGCCTCGGCCGGTGGCCCGACCGGTAACGGGCTGTCTCCCGCGGAGCTGGCCGCGAGCCCGCAGCGGCACCGCGAGTTGGCGCTGGGCGCACTGTTGCAGGCCGACAACCTGGTGGCCGGTTACCTGCCCGGGGTGAACATCTTGCAGGGCTGCGATTTCTTCCTCCGCAATGGCGAGATCGTCGGCATCATCGGGCCCAACGGTGCCGGCAAGTCGACACTGCTCAAGGCGATGTTCGGGCTCATCCCGGTGCGGGACGGCAGGGTGACGCTGCGTGACACCGATATCACCTCGGCCAAGGCGCACACGCTGGTCACCAAGGGCGTGGGCTACGTGCCGCAGAACAACAATGTGTTCCCCTCGCTGACCATCGAGGAGAACATGCAGATGGGGTGCCTACCTGCGGCCGCGGCTCTTCACCGCCAGGTTCGACGCGGTGTGCTCGCTGTTCCCGCTGCTCGCCGAGCGGCGCAAGACCAAGGCCGCAGCGTTGTCCGGCGGGGAGCGGCAAATGGTCGCGATGGGTCGAGCGCTGATGATGGAACCAGCTGTCCTGCTGCTCGACGAGCCCTCCGCCGGACTGTCGCCGATGTTCGCCGACGAAGTGTTCGTGCGCTGCAAGAAGATCAACGCAGCTGGCGTATCCATCGTGATGGTCGAGCAGAACGTCCGGCGCTGCCTGCAGGTCTGTGACCGAGGCTACGTGCTGGACCAGGGTCGCAACGCCTACACCGACACCGGATCAGCCCTGATGAACGATCCCAAAATCATCGACCTATACCTGGGAACCCTGGCCGGATCGAGCCGGCATCGCTAGCCGCCCTCGCCGGCGGCAGCGCTCAGCGGCCCACTATCCGGTACTGGATGGCGGCTTCATCGATCTTGTTCTGCGCGTTGAACTTCAGGATCCCGTAAGAGCCGACAGCGCGTTCACCGGCGGCGTTGAAGTCCAGGGTGCCGGTGACGCCGTCGTAGTCGGGATTTCCGCCACTATCGATGATGTCTCGACACTGGCGGAAAGTGGTGCACTTCTCACCATCCTTGGTGATCCCGTTGATCTCCGAGGCGATGTCGACCCCCTTGGTCGACTTCGCCCGCTCGGCGGCCAGCGCGACGATCATGACGGCGTCGTAGGCCTCTCCGGCGTAGTTGGTGTCGACCACTCTGGGATCGTCGGCTCGCAGGCGCTGCTCGAAGCCGGCTGACAGCTTGCTCAGCGGGGCGGTGCCCTTCATGCCGTTGAGCAGGCCGGGCGGCAGACCCATGCCCAACGCGTTGCCCATGTTGCCATCGGTGCCATAGACCAACTTCTGCCCCGGACCGATGCGCACCTCGCTCATCCGGGTGAGGATCTTCTTCGACTCGTCGAAACCGATCACCGCGATCGCGTCCGGGTTGAACTGCCGGACGTCGTCGATCTCGGTGTTGTACGACGTCGCGTTCGGATCGTAAATGATCTTCTGAATCTGGTTCTGTGGGATCCCGGCGGCACGCAGGTTCTGCACCGTGTTGTCGGCGAGACCACTGCCGTAGGGGTCATTGCGAGCCAGGATGGAGATCCGTTGTGCACCGTCGCCGGCCATCAACGCGGACAGGGCCTGGGCCTGCAGCCGGTCCGGCGGGGCGGTCCGGAAGTAGAGGCCCTTGTCGGGCCAGCAGGTGAACTCGTCGGAGGTGTTGGCCGGCGAGAACTCGACCACGCCAGCACCGGTGATCTTGTCGATGACCAGCTTGGTGACCCCGGAGGCGGCCGCACCGATGATCACCTGCGCCCCTTGGCCGAGCTCCCGGTCCACGGTCTGGTTCGCCGTGTCGGTCTTGTCGTCACCGGAGTCGCCCCGGATGTTGGCGACCGGGTTGCCCAGCACCCCGCCGGAGGCGTTGATCTCCTTGATCGCCATGTCGACGGCCGCGAACTCGGGGGGGCCCAGGAAGCTCAGGCTGCCGGTCTCCGGCAGCAACGTGCCGATCTTCAACGGCGCGGTGCTCGGCTGCCCGCTGGCTTTGGCCTGCGGAGCCTCGCGGGGGTCACACTTCTTCGCAGGTGGACCAACGGTGGCTGGTCCTCGGGCCGTCGTGGTGCCGCCACCGCCGCAGCCGGCTATCACGACCGACAGGGCCCCGAGAAGGGCCGCCGCGCGGACAACGGTGCGGTGCGCCATGTGTGCCTCCTCAGAACAGACACTTGCGACGGGTAGCCGTGGGTCGGCGTCTCGCGATGCGATCGTCAGACCGTAGTGCTGCCTGTGCCGGGAGGGCACGGGCGGTCGGTTGTCGTGACGAAGATGTGACCCTCAGGCCATAGCGCCTCGCCATGCCGGGATCCGAACGGGGCACTGCTCGGCCAACCCGTACAGTGATCCCGCCAACAACTCGCCCCCGTAGCCCAACCGGCGGAGGCTGCCGAAGATGGCCACAGTCAGCACACGCAACCGTGACGCTGCGGACATCGCGGGTCCGTGCGCTGCTAGCATCCGGGTGGTTCAACGCTGAGTGGTGTGCTGGCCGGGATGGCGGAATAGGCATACGCGGACGCCTCAAAAGCGTCTGTCCGTAAGGACATGCGGGTTCGAGTCCCGCTCCCGGCACCCTGAGGATGGCCGAGGCCTGGATGTCAGGGGTCCACGCAACACTGCGGCCATGCACCCCCGTACTCTTGTCGATCGTGCGCTGCTGCTGTCCTCGCTCGGGATCGTGGACAGACAGACGTCCCTGATCCTCGGGGTGCCGGTGCGGACCATCCACTCGCAAAGCGCCTCGTCGACGTCCACGGCGAGGCGGGGATCGTCGTCGGCCAGGTGGCGTGCCCGTTCCAAGTTCGTCTCGGCGCTAGCCAAAGCGTCACGGCCGAACGCCCGCCGACCCGACTCCAGGTGTAACCCAGCCGCCCCGGTGAGACCCTCGGCCTGTTCTGCGAGTTCGACTGCAAGCTTGCACCACTTCCCGGGAAGCCCAGGATGTGCGGCGATGACGGCACGCAGTCCGCGTGCGGCAAGGGAGACTCGCTCGGGTGGGAGCAGCTCGGCCAGGACCGAGTCACGGGTCAGCGCGTGACGGAATCGGAAGCGCGATATTGGATCGCTGGTTTCCACGACCAGTAGCCGCCAGTTCGCCTTGGCAAGGTGATCACGTTTTGTGTGCCTACGACGACAGTAGGTGTCACCGTTGTCACACAAACCGTGATCAATCCTTGCTGAGAGAGATCCGGCGGCCAAGCGCCCGAAGGATGTGCCGTTGCAGTATTAAGCCGATAAGCCGATGAACGCCCGGGACGCTGGAGTTCCTGCCGAGATGTGTTCGCGCTCATGTTTCTCACATGAGCGTCACATGGCGTGTGACCGATGCTGTATCCAGCTGGTTTTGCGCTGGACGGTGGGAGGGTGGTGTCGTGCGCCTGGAACGCGGTGCTCGTCGTGCGGGGTTGATCGGTCGGCGGCGCCCATCCAGCACCGCTTCGCCTACATCGGCCCGGACCTCCAAGACCTCTACGGCGTGCGCCCGGCCACCATCACCAACGCCACCTCGCTACAAGACAGCTACTTCCAAGGCGGCAGCGCGCGGGCACTGATGGACCAGCTCGCCGCCCACCCCGAGTCGATCCTGGTCAGTGCCGAGACTGTCAAGGATTACCAACTCCACCCCGGTGACCTGCTCAACCTGCGCCTGCAAGACCGCAGGACCACACACCTGACGACGGTGCCGTTTCACTACATCGGGATCGTCAACGAGTTCCCGACCGCTCCTAAAGACAGCTTCTTCGTCGCCAACGCCTCCTACATCGCACAACAGACCGGCAGCAACGCCATCGGCGCCTTCCTGGTCGATACCGGCGGCCAGAACACCGCCGCCATCGCCCACCGGATCCAGACCCGTGTGGGCACCTCCGCCACGGTCACCGACATCGCGCACACCCGTTCGACCATCGGCTCCAGCCTCACCGCGGTCGACCTGGCCGGGCTGACCCGCGTCGAACTGGCCTTCGCGCTCGTGCTGGCGGCCGCCGCCGCCGGAGGGCTGGTGCTCGTCCTCGGCCTGACCGAACGGCGCCGCACCTTCGCCATCACCACGGCCTTGGGCGCCGCCGGCAAGCAACTACGCGGCCTGGTCGCCGCCGAAACGGCGACACTCGCCATCGGCGGTGTCGTCGCTGGCGCCGCCATCGGATGGACGCTCTCCGAAGTCCTCGTGGCCGTCCTCACCGGCGTGTTCGACCCCTCACCCGATGCGCTCACCGTCCCCTGGCCCTACCTGGCCGCAGTCACCGTCACGGTCATCGCGGCCCTCTCTGTCGCCACCGTCACAGCTGTCCTGCTAGCGCGCCGATCACCTATCAGCATCTTGCGCGAGCTCTGACCGTTCGATCGGGTGTGGGCGGTGCGACTACTGAGCACAGCGAGGGTAGGGAGACTAGGTGGTCGTACGGCGTCGGTTTCGCGGGAAGATAGCCGGAAAAAGGGTCGCCCCAAGTGATCGTTGGCTATCTCTCTGTGACCATGTCCGATATCCACTAGGCAGCCACCGCGGGTAGGTCTACGTAGCAACTCGCCGGTTCCTTCTCGACGAGCGCATGCTCTGTGTCGTAGCTCGGGTGAGGGTGCCAAGCCAATCCCGTGGGCGCCGCGAATGGCGACCTCCCACGTCCCGCCACTGCCTACGCTGATCGCCGCGGCGATGAGGTTCACCAGCGATAATGCGGTCGGGAAGACAGGTGGGCAAAGTCCGGGCGGCGTTGTGCGGTAGGTACTGAAGATCTGGAATCTACGCGTATCTGGTGGCCGCTGACTAAGTAGTCGGAAATCTGCTTCACGGCTACGTGATGAAATGCAAAATTAGGTGGCGAATGGATGTTGTAAGACGACTCTCTCTTCGTCATGGTGAGATTAGCCGAATCGGCAATTGCAGTCGATGACGGCATTCTGTTACTGGCCCAGTGAGGGCCACTCTGAGGAGGAAAACCATGTCTGACGCATTGAGCTTCGCCGTGATCGACGGGCAGCACGTGGAGCTGCTCCCCGCCCGTACCGTGATGTCCATGTTCAGTATGGGCGGGTGCGAGGCCGGCGACGGCGGCACCGGCGGCGCCGGCGGCACCGCCCAGGGCGGCCTCGGTATCAACATCCTGAGCGGCCTCGGCATCCTGGGCAAGGGAATCGCCAGCGCGGGCGACGCCACCGGCGGCGCGGGCGGCAGCGCCAACGGCGGCAACTGCTGAGCCAACGGCCGTTGAGTTGAGCCGGTGATCACATGCGGTGCCGTTCGGCTAGGGAACGGCACCGCATGACCGACGGTAACGCTCAGGGCGGTGCTGGGGCAGCCGACGACAACTTCAGCCGGACCCTGCCACCCTCCGCCGGACCCTGCCACCCTCCGCGTTCCCGCACCCAAACCAAGGAAGGGCCCGTCATATGAGGGCGGAGGTCGAAACCCCGTGTTGACCGCGAGAGATGAGGCCATCGGCTGCCAGCACTGCGGTCGGCTACTCGGGGCATCACCCTCGCAGGACTTCTGCTCCGAGGACTGCCAACAACAATGGCACCAGCGGACGGCTATTTCCGGGTCGCGATCCGCATTCGGTGGCTGGCTGGAGATCTCGCCGTTGTATCGGGAGATCGACCAGTACAGCCAGGCCATCGACGTGCTGGTCTCCAAGAAGCAGGACCTGGCGGACTAAACTACCGGTTTTTCATCCGCATCCCCCAGTACGGCCCATGCGCGCCCGCGCCATCTGATCGTGCCAGCACAGTGGAAATCTCGCCTACTCCCGCCTACGCGACAGACCCGCTTTGACCGTCACGTCACGGCGGAGCGTGAAGCGAGCGCCGAGCGCGGCCAGGATCAGGGCATAGCCGGCGAGCACGAGCCCGGCGCCCCATGCGGGCAGGACGGGGAAGTCCGGGGTGGCGTGGCCGGTGAGGGCAGTGCTGGCCGGCCCGGGTAGGTATCGGGTCACCGACTGCAGCGCGGGGATCGCGGTGAGGACGGGATCGAGGACAAGCAAGTATACCAGGAGTCCGACGACAGCGGCGACTTGGTTGCGGACCAGAGCGCCGATGCTGACCCCGAGCGGACCGTAGATGGTCCCCGGGGTCTACGCCGCCGAGCGGATGCGCAGAGCCGAGGAGCTGGCCGAGAAGCTGTTCCCGCAGCTTCGCCGGGATCGTGCCTGGATCGTCCGCGACGGTGAGCGCGCCAAGAACCTCCACCAAGATCGAATCATCTCGGCAGCCTTGTGCGCGCGTAGGCTGCCACGTCGATCCGGCCCGAGTCCTACGGTGACGCCGGCACTATGGGGGTGGCGCCGCGGAACCGTCGGGTCGCTCGGGCGACCAGGCGGCGGCCGCCGGCCCACCGTCGTGAAAGGTCGTAAGCGGTCCTCACCGGTGACGAATCGATCATTTCGACGGCGCTCGGATACCGGAATGGGCTACCTCCGAACGCTACTTTCGCCTGATCCGAACTCGACCAGTTGTCGCTGTGCCGGCACTCGCCGGCAAGCAAGTCGTGCAGTGCCTCCTCGTGCAGCCCTCCGAGGTCGTACCATCTGTACCCGCGTGTCTTCGCCCACCGGATGATCTCCCATCTGATGGCGGCGGGGACGCTGAGGTGAGCAGCCTCGCCGGTGCGGTCGAATCCGGCCAGCCGACCCCGGACCATCGCGCCGCACACGGTGACCAGATCTGCGGCGACGGGTTCGCCGTGCACCTCGCCCACGAACAGCGCGGCGTGCCCCGTGGCCGCCAGCTCGGAATACAAGGCCTCGATGTAGTCGATCGGCAGCGGTTGGTAATCCTGGTGCCGCGCCGAGTGGGTCATCAACGCCGCGAGCAGCGGGATGTCGTGGCTATCCCCGGCGCGAACCGTGACGCCTCGCGGCGCCCACTTCGTCGGCCACGAGCGCAGCCGCCGAGCGAAACGGCGGCGAATCTCCTCCTCCGGGGCAGTCAGGTCAATGCGGATGGAACCCGACGGTGCGATGCCGGCGGACGAGGCGCGGAACCCGCGCCGGAGCAACTCGCGGCTCAGGTCATCAGCACCTTCGGGCGGTTGGACGAACAGCATCCGCAACCGGCGACGGCCAAGTGCCGCCAGACCGCCGCCGAGCACTCGGCAGATCCCGCTGCGGTCAGCCGCAGCTGTGGCGATCACCGGTCCGTAGGGGAGGTAGCCGACGCTGCCAAGCAGGGGCACTCGTCGATGCATGATCTGCGCGCCGCCGACGAGTTCTCCCGCATGGAAGGCCAGTAAGTATAACGGTGAGTAGCCGACTCGACCGCGTAGGCGTGCCCAGGCGGTGAGCTGGGTGACGTCGGTGCCCGCGGTGTTGTCCACGAGTCGGTCCCAGGTGCGCAACACACTGGGGACCGGATCGGGGCAAGCTATGATCGAAATCGTGCCTTCGCCGTGCCCGGGACGCATTTCAACGGGTCGAATACTCATGTCACCCGCTCCCCAGCTGGACCCCTAGCCGTGGTCGCCAACCGTAGCTCGACGTGTCGAATTATTACTGTGTGTTTCGAAACGTGAGCCCATCTGGTTCACTGTCTTGTGCAATTCCTCCCCTAAAGAAGCAATACGGGATGAGGGGTCGGTCAGTCCCGCAGACGATATCGAGGTGATGATGTTGCGGAGTCCAGAGCTGCGGCAGCGCCTGGACCGGGCGTCGGGCCGACGGCGTCTGCGGCACCGGGACGCCGCCCATGACCTGGCGATGTTGCCGGATCCGTCGCTGCCGCCGGGCACCGACCGGATCCCTGAGATCCGCCACATCGTGTTGCTGATGATGGAGAATCACTCGTTCGACAACTACCTGGGCACGTTGGGCCGCGGCGACGGGCTACCCGATCCCCCGCCGGCGAACCGCCGCCGCGACGGCACCCCGGTGCCCGCGCACCGGTTCGCCACCACCGAGCAGGCGACGGATGTGCCATCCCAGAGCTGGAGCTGCAGCCATCTGCAGTTCGACCAGGGCCGCAACGACGGGTTCGTGACCACCGTCGAGGACATCGCCGCGGACGCCGACGCCACCCTGGGAATGGGCTACTGGACGGCCGAGGACCTGCCGTTCTACGCCGGGCTCGCCCGTACCTTCCCGCTCGCCGACCGCTGGTTCTGCTCCTGCCTGGGCCCGACGTTTCCCAATCGGCGCTTTCTCATAGCGGCGACGGCGCACGGGCTGATAGACGACGCGATAGCCGGCATCATCGATTATCCCAGCTCTGGGACGATCTTCGACCTACTCAACCGCCACGGCATCCCGTGGATCAACTATCACCACGTCCCGCCGCTGCACCTGCTCGGCAAGCGACTCGCCGGCGGGGCCGGTACCCGCGGCGCGCGCGCCTTGAAGCTTCTGGCCGGGCAGCTGCTGCCCGGTATCGAGCACCGCCTCCGCGGGGAGATCCAGTCCACCGCGAACATGTACCCGCTGGGACTGGCGCAGACGGTTGGGCACCTACGCCACATCGGGCGCTTCTTCCACCATGCTGCTGCGGGCACGCTACCGTCGGTGAGCATCGTCGACCCGGACTTCGATGCGTGCTCGGAGGAGAACCCGCAAGACATTCGGCTGGGCGAGGGTTTCGCCGCGGCGGTCATCAACGCGGTCATGCACGGCCGGGGCTGGCAGCACACCCTGCTCATCTGGTTCTACGACGAACACGGCGGATACTACGATCACGTTGCGCCACCACCAGCCGTGGAGCCCGACGGCGTGCTGCCGCACAGCCTTCGTGACCGAACCGCGCCGCTGCGATGGCTGTTGAAGCACTCGGGGTTGTGGCCAGGGCTGCGTAGGCTGGACTCCCGCGACGGGCGTTACGACCGCTACGGATTCCGGGTGCCCGCCGTCGTCGTCTCCCCTTACGCCAAACGCGACTATGTGTCCTCAACCGTGTTCGACCACACGTCCGCGCTCAGACTCATCGAAGAGAAGTGGAACCTGCCACCGTTGACCCGCCGGGATGCCGGCGCGGCAGCGCCGTGGGACCTCATCGACCTATCCGCGCCCCCGCCGTTCCTCGAACCGCCGACACTGCCCCCGCCTACGATTCCCTGGCGTGACGGTCGGTGACCGTCGTCAGGAGTCGGCGTGTACCGCGGGACCTGCATCAGGTGGACGACACTTCATGCTTGACCTGCGTCGCGGCGAACATTCTGTACGTGGTGGGGGTCACCGACATCCCGGACCCGCAATGGGTTGATCGCGAGGTCGGTCGGGAGCCGGGCAGCGGAGCGCAGCGTGTCAAGGCCAGGCGTTTCCTGCTCGACCAGGGCCTGTCCCTGCACCTGGTGTGTGCCTACGAGACTGAGCGGTTCCTGCGGGAGGGCTTCGATTACCTGCGGAGCTACTACTGCCAGGAGTGGGACTCGTCGTGGGACGAGTACTGGACACCGCATCGTCTGGAGCGGCACCGTCGCGAGTGTCTCGCGGCACAAGAGTTGAGCACCTTCGGAGCGAGGATGCTGTCTGAGCACCGCCTGCCCACGCTCGCCGACATCCGCGCCGCCCTGGATCGCGGCTACGTTGTGTGGCTGTCTGTCGACAACGACTGGGGCGAGGTCGACTGTCACTCCGTCCTGGTTTACGGCCAGCAGCGCAACGTGTTCGATGTCTACTCGCCGGAGGTCTCAGGTAGCTGCCTGCAGCAGTACCGCCCTAGTCAACTGGACAGCGTGTGGTTGCGCAGCGAGGGCGTGACCGCTGTGTGGCGTGACCGCTGTGTGGCGTGACCGCTGTGTGGCGTGACGTCGACGCCGCGACGTCGTCCGCCGGGCTTGAGGTGGTTCTTGTGTGCACATCGATTCGAGGCCGGGATTGGCGGGTAGACCACGGCAGGAGCTCTTCATCATTCGAGGGGGAGACAACACATTGAGAGGGGACATCGATGGTGACCCAAGGTCAGGCGGCTGAGTACAGCAGCCAAGCCGGCGCGACGGCGGTGGAGCGACTTGAGCAGGAACTGGTGGCACTCAACACCCGCCGTCGAGAACTCGCCGAAGGACTGAGTGACCGGGATTCGGCTGGTGACCGGGCGGACGCCGCCGGGGCACTCGAGCAATCTGAAGACCTGTCCTGGGTGGACGAGCGGACCGCCCAGGTAACCGAGCAGATCGGACAGCTGCGGGGCGGCACAGCTGCCGGAGGGCACGACGAGCTGGCAGACGGCACGGCCGTGACACTTCGATTCGCCGACGGCGCGACGAGGACCATGCAGGCGGTCGCCATCACTGAGGAGATCATGGAGGGCGAGGAGTCCACTGCGATGACCCTCGGCAGCCCGCTTGCCCGTGCGCTGGTCGGTAGCAGTGCGGGCGACACGATCACCTATCGATCGCCATCGGGGGAGAAGCACGCCGAAGTGATCGCAATCGACACACCCACTAGCAGGGCATGATCCAGGCCCGTCAAGCGCTGATCGCCCTAGGAATATCGAGATGGCCGTGCTGGTTGAGCTCACTTGACTCAACCTTCTCGCCATAGGGTGTGACAATCTTGACTGACACTGTGCAGTTGCCGGTCCTGCCGTTGAACGACGCCGTGGTGTTGCCGGGGATGGTGGTCCCGGTGCGGCTGGCGGACGCCGAGATCCGGGCCGCCATCGACGCTGCTAGGGCCGCGACTAATGAGGATCCGGGCGCTGAGTCGCAGGTTCTGCTCGTGCCCCGGCTTGAGGGTAGGTACGCGTCGGTGGGCGCGTGGGGCGTGGTGGAGCAGGTCGGCCGGCTGCCCGGTGGAGAGCAGGCAGCAGTGGTGCGGGCGACCGCTCGGGTCCGGATTGGAACCGGCACGACGGGTCCCGGTGCCGCGCTGTGGGTGCAGGCCACCGTCCTCGAGGAGGCAGCGGCCGACGACCGGGCTCAGGAGCTGGCCCGGGAGTATCGGGCACTGATGATCACCCTCCTGCAGCGCCGCGGCGCTTGGCAGATGATCGACTCGGTCCGGCAGGTCGACGAGCCCGGTGCGCTGGCTGATCTCGCCGGGTATGCCTCTTACCTGACCAAGGAGCAGAAGCTCTGGCTGCTGGAAACCCCGAACCCGGCGGTGCGGTTGGACAAGCTCATCAGGTGGGGTCAGGAGCACCTCGCCGAGCTCGACGTCGCGGAGACGATCAACAAGGACGTCAAGGACGGCATGGAGCGCCAGCAGCGGGAGTTCCTGCTGCGCCAGCAGCGGGAGTTCCTGCTGCGCCAGCAGCTCGCCGCGATCCGCAAGGAGCTGGCCGAGTTGGATGGCAAGCCCGCCTCCGAGGAGGACGACTACCGGGCCAGGGTGGAGGCTGCGGTGCTGCCCGAGCACGTGCGTAAGGCGGCGTTGGTCGAGGTCGACAAGTTGGAGCGGACCGCGGAGTCCTCACCTGAGGTCGGCTGGATCCGCACCTGGCTGGACACCGTGCTGGGGATCCCGTGGAACTCCCGCACCGAGGACTCCTTCGACATCGCGGGCGCCCGGGAGGTGCTCGACACCGACCACTTCGGCCTGCACGACGTGAAGGACCGCATCATCGAGTACCTGGCCGTGCGACGCAGGCGGGCTGACCGCAACCTCGGGGTGGTCGGTGGCAGGCGCAGCGGGGCAGTGCTCGCGCTGGTGGGGCCGCCCGGGGTCGGCAAGACCTCGCTCGGCGAATCAGTGGCCAGGGCGATGGGACGCAAGTTCGTCCGCGACTCCCTGGGCGGCGTGCGCGACGAAGCAGAGATCCGGGGGCACCGCCGGACCTATGTCGGGGCGCTGCCGGGCCGGATCGTGCGGGCCATCTCCGAGGCGGGCACGATGAACCCGGTGGTCCTGCTCGACGAGGTGGACAAGGTCGGGTCGGACTTCCGGGGTGACCCGACCGCCGCTCTGCTCGAAGTGCTTGACCCGGCGCAGAACCACACGTTCCGCGATCACTATCTCGAGGTTGAGCTGGACCTGTCCGACGTGATGTTCCTGGCGACGGCGAACGTGCTCGACTCGATCCCCGCGCCGCTGCTCGACCGGATGGAATTGGTCACGCTCGACGGGTACACCGAGGACGAGAAAGTCGCGATCGCCCGTGACCATCTGCTGCGTCGCCAGCTCGACCGGGCCGGACTGAGCCCAGAGGAGGTGCGGGTCGAGGACGCAGTGCTGCGCCGGCTCGCCGGCGAGTACACCCGCGAGGCCGGGGTGCGGCAGTTGGAGCGTGCGATCGCCCGGATCCTGCGCAAGGTGACCACCCGGCTGGCGATGAACCAGAACGAGGTTCCGATCCAGATCGGACCGGAACACCTGCGCGACTATCTCGGTCAACCCAAGCACACTCCGGAGTCCGCGGAGCGCACGGCGGTGCCGGGCGTGGCGACCGGGCTCGCGGTGACCGGAGCCGGCGGCGACGTGCTGTTCGTGGAGGCCTCACTGGCCGACAAGGAGACGGGATCGACGAACGTCACACTCACCGGGCAACTCGGTGACGTGATGAAGGAGTCTGCTCAGATCGCGCTGTCCTACCTTCGCTCCCATGGCGCGGAGCTGGAGCTGCCCGTCAGCGACCTGGCCGACCGCGGGGTACATGTGCACGTGCCGGCCGGGGCGGTACCCAAGGACGGACCTAGCGCCGGCATCACCATGACCACCGCGCTGGCCTCCTTGCTGTCCGGACGGCCGGTGCGCGCCGACGTGGCGATGACCGGTGAGGTGTCGCTGACTGGACGGGTGCTGCCGATCGGTGGGGTGAAGCAGAAGCTGCTCGCCGCCCATCGGGCTGGGATCACCACCGTGCTGCTGCCCCGGCGCAACGAGCCCGACCTCGACGATGTGCCGGAGTCGGTACGCCAGGAGCTCACCGTGCAGCTGGTTGGCGACGTCCGGGAGGTGCTCGAGCTCGCCCTCGAATCGGCGCCCATCGCAACAGCCGCCGCCGCGTGACGAGCGGTCCGCTTGCGCTTGACCTGAACGTGCTCGATGCCGGTTGCGGCGCCGGGGAGCACACCATCCACCTCGCTCGCCTTGGCTACGAGGTGCTCGGCATCGATGCCTCGGAGCATGCGATCGAACAGGCCCGTGCTAACGGCGCCGAGCGCAACGTCGCAGCCCGGTTCGAGGTCGCTGATGCGCTACAACTTGGCGATGACCGGACCTACGAATCGGTGGTGGACAGCGCGTTGTTCCACATCTTCGACGTGGGAGACCGCGACCGGTACGTGCGCAGTCTGCACCGTGCATGCCGCCCGGGCGCGCTGGTCCATGTACTCGCGCTGGCTGACACGGGGCCGGGCTTTGGACCCCAGCTCAGCGACACAGTGATCCGGGATGCCTTCGGCGACGGATGGGTCCTGGAGGACCTGCGCGCAAGCCGGTACCGAGGTGTCATCACCGGTAGCACCCACGCCGCCCTACTCGGCCGTCTGATCGGCGACCTGGTTGACCTGCCCGCCTGGCTTGCCCGAGCGCGCAGGCTCTGACGAGCGCCGGGGGTGACCCCCGCTTCGCCGATGTCATCCAGGCGGTGGAGGTAGGTTTTGGAGATGGACGAGAACAGGGCCCGACGGATCGCCGACGCGCTGCGTGAACGCGGCGTCGACGCGCATCTGGCGATGGTCGGTGTGTACCAGAGCGGGGTGCGGGTGTCGCTGCCTGACGGGCGAGAGGCGATGTGGGACTCCGACGGCACGGCGACCCTCGAAGCGCAAGTGATGCGCGACGGTGTCCTCGTCGGCTTCGTCCCCGTAATTGAAGGCTCTGAGGACTTCGATGAGTCTCAGGTGGTGGACGCTATCGCCAGAACTGACTATGAGCAGCCGATCGCCCGCCAGGTTCGCACCGCGCCGCCACCCGGTCCGGCGCTACAGCCCGAAGGCGGCCTGTTTCGGCGTTTCCTGGACGGTTTCCGGTATCGATAGGATCGAGTTACGGTCGTGATAACTGACGTGCCCTACCCGGAGGAGACAGAACCATGGCGGACATGCCCACGGTTGGCCTGCTCGTGACGATGAACGCGAAGCCCGGCATGGAGGCCGCTGTCGAGGAGTTTCTCAACAGCGGGCTGGCGCTGGTCAACGACGAGCCGGCGACCACCGCGTGGTTCGCCATCCGGCTGGGCGGGTCCACCTACGGAATCTTCGACGTGTTCCCGGACGACTCCGGACGCGACGCCCATCTGTCCGGCAGGGTCGCCGAGGCCCTGATGGCCCAGGCGCCCGACCTGTTCGACGGCTCGCCGAAGATCGAGAAGATCGACGTCCTCGCGACCAAGCTCCCGTGAACCAGCCCTAGCCTCGGCGAGCATGACATGCGCTATCGCCAGTTGGGTGAATCCGGTCTCACGGTGTCGGTGGTGGGACTGGGAGGCAATAACTTCGGCGGTCGTGTCGGCCTGGAGGAAACGCGTAGCGTCGTCGATGCTGCCATCGACTGCGGCGTGACGCTCGTCGACACCGCCGATATCTACGGCGGTCACGGCGGCTCAGAGGAGGTTCTGGGTCAGGTGCTGGCGGGCCGGCGCGAGTCCGTCGTGCTGGCGACGAAGTTCGGCATGGACATGGGTGACGGGACAGTTGCGCGGGGATCCCGCAAGTACATACGACGGGCAGTGGAGGTGAGTCTCCGCCGTTTGCGGACCGACTACATCGACCTTTACCAGTACCATGCGCCTGATGGTGTCACTCCGCTTGGGGAGACATTGGCGACGCTCGATGATCTCGTCACGGAAGGTAAAGTGCGTTACATCGGCTCGTCCAACTTCGCTGGATGGCAGGTCGCCGATGCCGATTGGATTGCGCGGACCCAACATCAGGCTCGGTTCGTGTCGGCGCAGAATCACTACAGCCTGCTGCAACGTGACGCGGAACGGGAAGTCATACCGTCGTGTGTAAATCGCGGAGTGGGCCTGTTGCCGTATTTTCCGCTGGCGAATGGGCTGCTCACCGGCAAGTACCGTCGCGGACAGGCTCCACCTCGTGGGACGCGCCTGGCCGGGCGTGAATCGGAGTTGACCGACGACGTATTCGACAAGCTCGAATCATTGGAGCGGTTCGGTGCGGAGCAGGGACGCTCGCTGCTGGAGGTTGCCATCGCCGGGTTGGCGGCCATGCCGGCAATTGCTTCGGTCATCACGGGTGCGACGAGACCCGAACAGGTGCGAGCCAATGCCGCCGCCGGGGAGTGGAAATTGTCCTCGGGCGAGCTCGACAAGCTTCGATCGGCACTCGGCTGAACCGAGCTCCGCGATTGGCCTCCTGGGCCCGGATCTCGGCCTCCCAGGTAGCCGCGCCGTCTCCCGCTGCTGGTCCACAACGACCATGCCAGCACCGCCCGGCCTGCATGCTGGGTGAATGAACGTGCGCACTGAGTAGTTCCACAGCCGCCCGTTGACACAATTGCTTAGCGAAGCCTAACCTCATTACCACCAAAGAGTTAGGTGAGGCTAAGCATGCTACCCAGGGTGATCAGGCTCCGTGAAGGTGCAGTCCTCCTGCTTTCCACCGCGGTTCTCTTGGCGGGTTGCAGCGGGCCGGGACGCACCGCTCAGCCGAGCCAACCGCCGGGCGCCGTCCCCGACAACGCTTCGCTGGCCGCGGCCACTGAGGGTTACCACGATTATGTCGTCTCCGAGGTAGACCAGTTGGAGACCACAACCAAGCAGCTCACCGACGCGATACGGGCCGGTGACATGGACAAGGCCAAGCAGATGTTCCCCCTGGCGCGGGTGCACTACGAGCGCGTCGAGCCGGTGGCTGAGAGCTTCGGAGACCTTGATGCGAGCATCGACGCGCGGGTCAACGACGTCGACAACCCTGCTGGTTGGACCGGCTTCCACCGCATCGAGAAGGCGATGTGGCAGGACAAGACGCTGGATGGGATGAGCCCCATGGCCGACAAGCTCGACGCTGACCTGGTCACGCTCAAGTCGAAGGTAGCCGGCGAAACCTACCAGCCGGCACAGCTGGCAAACGGTGCCGGCGAGCTGCTCAACGAGATCTCGACAACGAAGGTGACCGGTGAGGAGGAACGGTACTCGCACACCGACCTGTGGGACTTCGCGGCGAACGTCGACGGCGCGCGCAGGTGCTTCGAGCTGCTCAAGCCGGCGGTGGCGGCTAAGGACCCGGAGCTCGCCCAACAGTTGGAGGCACGCTTCACCGACGTGGCGGCCAGGCTGTCGAAGTACCGGCAGGGCGAGGGCTACATCGACTACAGCACGGTTGGCGAAGACCAACGGCGCGAGCTGGCGAATTCGGTCAACGCGCTAGCCGAACCGTTGTCCAAGGTCGCTGGGCTGGTGGTCTGACATGACACCCACGTCCGCTCGCTCGATCGCCGGCGGTGCGGTGTCGCGGCGGCGGTTGCTGGGCGGTGTCGCGGGGCTCGGAATCCTCGGCGTCTCCGGTGCCGGACTCACCAGCTGCGCCGCGAACACCGCCGATACCGCCGGTTCCGCTGAGCAGGTCGTTCCCTTCCACGGAAGTCGGCAGGCGGGGATCACCACCGACGTGCAGGACCGCCTGGCCTTCGCTGCCTTCGATGTCACCGCCACTCGCCGCGAGGACCTCGTGAACATGCTCAAGACGTGGACGGCAGCAGCGGAGGCGATGAGCCGGGGCGTCATGGTTCCTGGTGACTCGCACGCCGACCAGGTGCCCCCGGCGGATACCGGCGAGACGGTCGGGCTGCCGCCTGCACGGCTGACCGTCACCATCGGGTTCGGACCGGCGCTGTTCGACGGACGCTTCGGGTTGGCGCCCCGCCGCCCAACGGTGTTCGCCGAGCTGCCGCCGTTGCCCGGCGAGATCCTCGACCCGGCCTGCTGCGGAGGCGACATCGCCATCCAGGCCTGCGCCGACGACCCGCAGGTTGCGTTCCACGCGGTGCGCAACCTGGCCCGGCTGGGGCGCGGTGCAGTGGTCACCCGGTGGACGCAGCTCGGCTTCGGTCGTACCTCCGCCACGGGAACCGGGCAGCAGACACCCCGCAACCTGATGGGGTTCAAGGACGGCACCCGTAACATCCGCAGCGACGACTCGGCGACCCTGGACAAGTTCGTGTGGGTCGGTGCTGAGGCGGGGCAAGAGTGGCTGCGCGGCGGTAGCTACCTGGTAGCGCGCAGAATCCGGATGTTCGTCGAGACCTGGGACCGGGACCGGCTCAGCGACCAGGAGGCGGTGTTCGGCCGCGCGAAATACACCGGTGCCCCGCTGACTGGGAAAGCCGAGTTCGAGCTGCCCGACTTCGCGGCCCGAACTGCCGACGGCGAGCTGACCATCCCGGACAACGCGCACATCCGGTTAGCCGCGTTCGAAGCCAACGATGGCTTGCGGATCCTGCGCCGCGGCTACTCCTTCACCGACGGCATCGACGCTCGGACCGGCACGCTGGACGCAGGGCTGTTTTTCATCAGCTTCCAGAAGGATCCTGCCCAGTTCATCGCGCTGCAGCGTAAACTCGGGCAACACGACGCGCTCAACGAGTACATCCGTCATGTGGGCTCAGCGGTGTTCGCTTGCCCGCAGGGTGTCGCGGACGCGTCCGGGTATTGGGGACGTTCGCTGTTCGAGGGCTGACCGGTCCGCTGGGCGAGACTCACAACCTGCACCCAGGCCCCTCTCAGGTTGCAGCGGTCTACTCGATAGAGAAGCACCGTTGGCGAGGTGAGGAGGGGTTGTGAGCGATGACGATCGTCCGGGCGGCTACTGGGCCCCGCAAGTTCCCACTCCCCGGAAAAGGCACCCGCTGCGCCTGCTGGTGGTTCTGGTCGTCGCGGCCATGCTGTCCGCGGTGGCGCTCGGCGTGGGTAGCGCAGTCTGGCAGGCAGCTCTCACCTCGCCACTGGTGTCATCGCTGCGGGCGCCGTCAGCAGTCCCGGCACCGTGGGCGCCGTCGTCGGTCTTGCCGCCGGCCGGCTCATCCGGTGGGTCGAGCGGATCGGCGGACCCGTCGACGCTGGTCGCCAGCGTTGCACCGGGTCTGGTGGACATCAATACCCGGATGGGCTATCAGAACGGCGAGGGTGCCGGTACCGGAATCGTGCTCAGCCCGTCCGGCGAGGTACTGACCAACAACCACGTGATCGATGGTGCCACCAGTATCACTGTGACCGACATCGGCAACGGCCAGACCTACCCGGCGATTGTTGTGGGCTATGACCGCAACCACGATGTCGCCGTGCTGCAGATGCAGGGCGCGTCTGGCTTACAGACCGCCTCGATCGGGGACTCCAGCACTGTCGCAGTCGGGGACTCGATCGCGGCGATCGGCAATGCCGGTGGCGTCGGCGGCATTCCGAGCGTCGCGGCGGGCACGGTGTCCGCTCTCGATCAGGCGATCACCGTCAGCGACGACGCGACCGGAAGCAGTGAGCAGCTCGACGGGCTGATCCAAGTCGCTGCCGACGTGGCGCCCGGTGACTCAGGGGGGCCGCTGGTGAACACCACTGGGCAGGTCATCGGTGTGGACACCGCGGGTACTACCGGGTCTCGGTCCTCGGGAAGCGCGGGAATGGCGATCCCGATCAACGACGCGATCGCGATCAGCAAGCAGATCGATACCGGTACCGGCGCAGCCAACATCCATGTCGGGCCGACCGGTGTCCTCGGCGTACTCATCCAGGAGCCGGGAGCCAGGGCAGGGCACGGCCAGTTGAGGAGCCGGTACGGCTCTACGGTCCCCGGAGTCGTCGTCGCCGGGGTCACTCCTGGCTCGCCGGGTGAGCAATCCGGGCTAACTATGGGGGACGTCATTGTGTCGTTGGACGGAGCGGCGGTGGATTCGCCCACCATGCTCACCAGCCTGCTCAACCGCCATCATCCTGGAGACCTGGTGCGCGTCGGGTGGGCGGACCAGTCGGGTCAGCAGCAGAATGCCGGGGTGCAGCTGGCGGTCGGACCGCCCAAATGACCGGACAGGCGCGCATCAGCCGCCGTGCGGCCGGGTGCCGGTGGCGGGGTTGAGGATGAGAGGGTCGGCGTGGTGGTGCGGGAAGTCGAACATGCCGGTGAGCGGCCCCGCTTGGGCATCGAACGAGCCGCCGCCGATGCGTTGACCGCCCAGCCAGTTGTCTTCGACGAAACGCAGAATCGAGGTCTGGTCGGTGACCGTGTGGTCGACGAAGCTCTGCTTCGCGAATGGCGAGACCACCAGCAACGGCAGTCGCGGTCCGTAACCGCAACGGTCCTGGAAGCCGGCGAGCGGCGGCGCGGTCGACCCGCAGACCGCGGCTGCCGTCAGCGCGTCCTGCGGCGACTGGCTGGGGTTGATGATCGGGCTGCGCTGGTGGTCGTACCAGCCGTCGGAGTCGTCGTAGGCGACGACGACGGCGGTGGAGCGCCAGTCCTTGGACTTCTGCAGGGTGTTGATGGTGTCGACGAGGAAGCGCTGCTCATCCAGCGGGTCGGAGTAGCCGGCGTGCCCGTGCTGGTACTTGGCGGCCTTGAGGAATGACACTGCAGGCAGGTGGTCGCTCTGCAGCACGGTGGTGAAATCGGCCAGATCGTACTGGTGGTTGGCCGCGTCGAGGTGCCCGATGGCGGCGGCGGAGGACGGCGGCAGGTGGTGCGGGTTGGCCGTCGAGGCGTAGTACTGAACGGTTGGTGGTGCGCGCTGTAGTCACCCACCGAGGCACCACCGACGTTGGTGTGGGAGCTCGTGCAGGCCGCTTTCGTCCCGGTGGCCGGGTTCGCCGACGTGGTGGGCCGGAAGCCGCCCTGGAAGAAGCCCCAAGTCACCCGCTTGGCGGTGAGCAGGTCACCGACGTTGGGACCGCTCATCGCTACCGTTGTACCGGTCGAGCAATCGTCGAAGGTCGGGTCCAGGTCGCCGATGATGGTGCCCCCGGTCACCTGATTGGTCGCCGAGGTGGGCATAGCGCCGTGGGTCTGCCCAGAGACCAGGTTGAGTGCGCCGGGCGTGGACGGGCCGAAGACCGTGCCATAGCTGTTGTCGCTCATGGCGAAGTGCTGTGCGTAGTTCCACAGCGCGGTGACGGTGTTGCCGTCGTAGTAGTCCATGACCAGGCCGGGCTTGCTGAGGTCGGGGGATGAGCACGACGCGGTCTGGGTGTTCTCGACGAACTTGTCCATCTTTCCGCCGTTGAAAGCCTTCTGCTCCGGGGTGTAGTCGTGGTCTTGGTCGCAGGTCAGCGCCTCGGACCGGTCCAGCCGGGTGGGGTTGACGGTGTTGGGGTTGTGGGTCAGCAGCGCCGGCGTGAGGCCGTTCACCGCAGGAGTGTGCGGCGTGGCCCGGATGGTGGGCTCACCGGCAGGGTTGGCCGCGTTCGGGTAGGTGGCGAAGTAGTGGTCGAAGGACACGTTCTCCTGGAAGATCACGACGAGGTGCTCGATCGGTGTAGCAGTGCTCTGCTGGTCGTGGCCCTGGGCACCCGCTGCGGACGGGAAAGCCGAGGCCACAGTGGCGGCGATGGCCGCGGCTGAGGCAATAACGGCGAGCCGGGTCTTGCTTGTAGCCACGTCGCGCCCTCTCCATGGGTGACCACGGGATCGAGGTCCCCCGAATGAGACGGGTCGGATATGACTGTTCACATAACGGCGCCTAAACGGACAGCGAACGAGGGATGTGCACTCGCCGGTCGCTTAGCTGCAGCACACTGGGGTCTGCAGTACCGTGAAGGTCGGAGGTGACTTGGGTGTCCGCCCCACCAAATCTGCTGACGTCTCGCTTCGGGGACGGTCTCGCGACCGGCCCCGATCTTGCTGCGGCGGCGGAAACCGCCGTCACGCAGGCGCTGGCCCCGCTGGACGGGCAGCGTCCGGACGTGCTGTGCGTGTTCGTCTGCGGTGACGATCCGGCGATGGTCGAGGTGGCGGGTACCCGCGCCATGGAGGTGGCCGGAGCTCGCACGACGCTGGGCAGTAGTGCTGGTGGCGTGATCGGCGCTGGTCGGGGGGTGGAGGGCATACCCGCGGTGAGCGCGTTCGCGGCATGCCTGCCGGGGGTCAGGTGCACTCCATTGCACCTGGAGCTGGTGCGCACCCTTGACGGCGCCGCTGTCACCGGAATGCCCGACCGGCGCGACGACGACGCCGTCGCGGTGCTGCTCGCCGACCCTTTCACCTTCCCGGTCGCGGACTTCGTGCAGCGCTCCCACGATGATCTCACCGGTCTGCCACTGATCGGCGGCGTCGCCAGCGGTCCCCGCGGTGGGGAATCGGCCCGGCTGTTCCTCGACGGGCGCAGCGTGCCGGCCGGTGCGGTAGGAGTGGTACTCGGCGGTCCCCTCGCGGCCCGGATGGTGGTCAGCCAGGGCTGTCGCCCCATCGGACCTCCGATGATCGTCACCAAGGCCGAGGGCAACGTGCTGCTGGAGCTGGCCGGCATGCCGGCCCTGGCCAAGCTGGAGCAGATCGTCGGCGGACTTCCAGCCGACGATCGGCCGGCCGCCGTGCGCGGCCTGCAGATCGGCGTGGCGATGGATGAGTACGCCGAGCAGCACGAGCGTGGCGATTTCCTCATCCGCGGTGTCGTGGGTGCCGACCCGCAGCGGGGAGCGATCGCCATCGGAGACGTGGTGGACGTGGGTCGGACCGTTCGCTTCCAGGTGCGTGATGCGTCTGCCGCCGACGAGGACCTCAAAGAGCTGTTCACCCGATACCGTGCCGAGGCCGGTTCGGTGGGCGGTGCGCTGCTGTTCTCCTGCAACGGCCGCGGCGCGACCATGTTCCCCAGCGCCGATCACGACGTGCAGGCGGTGCGCGCGGGCCTCGATACCACCGGGGTGGCCGGGTTCTTCGCGGCAGGGGAGATCGGCCCCGTCGCGGGCCGCAATTACCTGCACGGGTTCACTGCGTCAATCCTGGTGTTCGGCTCCGGCGACGAGTGACCGGCGGGCCGCATCCGGCCAACCGGCTGCCCCGGTGGCGCGGCATTCGGCTCGGGCGATGACGCTGATGTCGGCTTGATCGGTGAACAGACCGTCCAGGCCCGCGTGCAGGTACGTGATCTGTTCGTCGATCGCCCGCCCATAGTCGGTCGGCGCGGCTGAGGTCTGGTAGTCGACCGGCAAGAAACTGTTCTCGGCCCGGAATGTGTAGGGATGAACGACCAGGCCCGCGTCATGCGCATCGGCCACCAGCGCCGTGGGGCGGCCCAGCGTGCCGTCGGTCTTGCGCGGGATGACCTGCAGCTTGTCGGGCCCGATCCCCTGGGCATAGCGGGCGACGCCCCGCAGGCCTGCCGGGGTGGACAAGTCGGCGTAGGTCTGGCCCGAGCCGGCCGCCACGGTGTCGAACGGCGCGCCGGAGGTCGCCAGCAGCTGGACCGACTTCGTCCGCAGGCCGGCCTCGCGCAGCTGGTTGAGGTTGGTCACTTCGAAGGACTGCACGAACACCGGGGCGTCCGGCTGGTTGAGGTGATTGCGCCGCAGGATCTCCAACAGCCGAGGTTCTAACGCCAGGCCGGCGTTGCGAAAGAACGTAGGGTGCTTGGTCTCCGGGTAGACACCCAGCTTCCGGTGCAGTTCGGCGGACAGGCGTGCCCGGAGGTCCAGCAACTCCTGGAACGTGGGAATCGCGTACCGCCCGTTGAACAGGGTGTCACGCTGGCGGATCTGCGGCAACCGCTCCATCGCGCGCAGCGTCTTGAGCTCGGCGAGGGTGAAATCCTCGGTGAACCATCCCGTGGTGGCGACGCCATCGAGCATCTTGGTTGTCTTGCGACAGGCGAACTCGGGGTGGCCGGCGACGTCAGTAGTGCCGCCGATCTCGGGCTCGTGCCGGCAGACCAGCACACCGTCGCTGGTCACGACCAGGTCGGGCTCCAGGAAATCCGCGCCGAGTCGAGCGGCGAGCTCGTAGGACGCCAAGGTGTGTTCCGGCCGGTAGCCGGCGGCTCCACGATGGCCGATGACGATCGAGACCCGTCGATTCCGGTCTTCGTGCGGTCGGGGCGGGTCAGCCAGCGCTACCGCGCCACCGGCGCTGGCGCCGGCCAGAGAAGTGCGCCGGGTGAGCATCGCGTCCCCTCGTCAACCGGTGCGGTCACCTACTGTCATCGCACCAGCACGAGATGAATCCAAGGCTGCTTGGTTCCTTACGCCTGGCGTCGGGTACGCGAACTGCCGGCGTCAGCTGGTGATGTCCTTGGTAGCGAACCGCCACCACGCCGCCAGCCCGAACACGGTGGCGTAGGCCAGACCGGAGAACGCTCCGCTGGCCAGGTGCGTCCAGTCGATGGGGGAGGCCAGCAGATCAGCCCACGCCGAGTTGAACCGGGTGGGCAGGTAGTCCCGCAGGTCGCCGAGCGCGTCGATGGTCTCCAGGATCTGGGACAGGATCGACACCATCACCGCACCACCGACCGCCCCCAGCGGCGCGTCAGTGCTCACCGAGAGCAGCAGCGCCAGCCCAGCGACCCAGGCCAGCTGCAGCACCAGGTAGGCGGGAACCAGCACCAGCCGGCTCACGGCGGGCAGGAAGCCCAGCGACTGGCCGGTGGGGGAGACCAGGTCGCCCGCTCCGTAGGCGACCACTCCGACCGTGATCGCCACCGCCGGGAGCAGCACCAGGGCAATTACCGAAAGCAGCGCGGCCACCACCGCCTTCTGCCGCAGCAGGCGCCCGCGGGGAACCGGGGCGGCCAGCAGGTAGCGCAGGCTCGCCCAGGACGCCTCACTGGCCACCGTGTCGCCGAAGAACAGCGCGACCACCACGACCAGCAGGAAGCTCACCGTCGAGAACATGGTGAACACCACGAAGTTCAGGCCGCCGGCGGTAGCGAGGTCGACCAGCGTGGCGCCGCCGCGGCGGTTGCGGTCGTCTCGCCCGACCCTGAAGGCGAGCCAGAGCAGCAACGGCAGCACCGCGAGGAATCCCAAGGTGAGCACGGTGCGCCGGCGCCGCAACTGGCGCACCAGCTCCACCCGCAGCGGCAAGGTTGCGGTGACCCGGTAGCCGGACGCCGCCCCGTGGGCGGTCACTCGATAGCCTCCCGCCCCACAAGCTGCAGGAACGCCTCCTCCAGTTGGTGGCGCGCATCCACCCCGTCGACCCCGATGCCGGCCGTGGCGACGATCTCAGCGACGGTGCCGGCGGCGGCCAGCCGACCCCGGTGCATCACCACCACATGACTACAGGTTTGCTCCACCTCGGCGAGCAGGTGGCTGGAGACCAGCACCGTCGCGCCGCGGGCGGCGTAGTCGCGCAGCACCTCCCGCATAGCGTGGATCTGCGGCGGGTCCAGGCCGTTGGTCGGCTCGTCAAGCACCAGCAGGTCAGGTCTGCCGAGCATCGCCTGGGCGATCGCCAGGCGTTGTCGCATCCCCTGGCTGTAGGTGGCCACCCGCCGGAACACAGCGTGGCCCAACCCGGCGATCTCCAGTGCCTCGTCGATGCCGGCATCGGCGGCAGGCCGACCGGTGGCAGCCCAGTACAGCCGGAGGTTGGCCGCCCCGGTCAGATGCGGTAGGAATCCGGGACCCTCGACGAACGACCCGATCCGCGACAGCACCGGGGAACCGGCGCTCACCCGGTGCCCGAACGCCCGCAGCTCCCCGCCGGTCGGCGCGACGAGCCCCATCAGCATCCGCAGCACGGTCGTCTTGCCCGCGCCGTTGGGCCCCAGCAGGCCCAGCACCTGCCCGTGTTCGACGCGGAAGGACAGATCATCGACGGCGGTGAGGCCGCCCGGGTAGCGCTTGGTCAGGCCCGACACCACGAGCGGTACCTCGGCGAGCTCTGGATCGGCGTCGTCGGCGTGGCGCCGGCGCAACGCGGCGAACACTCCGAGCGCCACCACCAGTGTCGTCAGGGCCGCCAGCCCGGCTAGCTGGACGGTCGGCAGCGGCGCCGCTGCATGCTCGCCGGGCACCACCGGCACACCCAGGCGACTGCCCGGGGCCAGCGATACCGTGTACCCACCAGGCTGCGGGGGCAGTGCGTAGCCGCGGTCGGTCGTGGCCACTGCGACCTGGAGCCGGTGCCCTGCCTGGACCGGTCGCACCACCCCGGCCAGTGTCACGGTGAACTCGGTCGGCGTGCCGTCGTCGGCCAGCGGACTGATCCGCACCGGGGCCACCGCGCCTCCGGGTAGCGTGCGGCGCCCGTCCGGCCCGACGTCATAGAGCTTGACGAACAGCACCGCTCCCTCCGCCGGTGGCGGTGTAATGCCGTGGGGTGCGGCCGCCACCCGCAACCGGATCCGCGACGCTCCAGCAACCTCGAGCGGGTCCGGTAGCGGATCGGTGCTGAACATCGCGGTCTGCCCGGGCAGGTCCATCGCCACCCCGTCGAGGTTCCCGGTGCCTGCCGGCAGTGCCGCGCTGAGGCCCGGCAGGCTGCTCAGCGCCGCCGGGCTGCCACCGGGAGGGCGGACCACCGGCTGCGGCCCACCGTGCAGCGCCAGCTCCCGCCGCTGCACCGGGACGCCGTCCAGGCCGGGATAGGCCGGGGCGTGAACGGTGCGCTGGGGGACACCACTGCGGGTGCCGAAGATTCCCGGCACCTGGTAATCGAACCCGGTCCCCGGGTCCTTACCGATCCGGCGTAGGTGGTAGTCGAACCAGGTGCCGACCTGCTCCTGCAGGGCCGCGTCGGGCTCGCCACCGTCGTGACCCCCCGCATACCAGATCACCTTCAACGGGGCGCCCGTTGAGGCAAGCTGACGGGCGGTGGCGTCGGCCTGGTCCAGCCCGAACAGCGTGTCGTGCTCACCCTGGATGAGCAGGGTCGGCGCGGTGATGCGGCCGGCGACCGTGGTGGGCGACGAGCGGTGTAGTAGCGCCATGATCTCCGGAGTGAGTCGACCGGCGGTAGCGGCCTGGACGTAGGCTGCGCACACCTCAGGGCGAAACCGCCCGCACATGCCCGTTCCGGCAGGGCCACCTGCGAAGAAGTACCCCGCCCAATCCCGCTTGAATACTCCGTCCGGGGCGAAGGCGCCAGCCGCCGGGGTGGCTGGCGTGATGGGCGTTCGGCTCGCGGCGTTGGGGAACAGCGCCTGCGAAAGGTCGTTCCAGGTGATCTCCGGTGCCAGCGCATCCACCCGCCGGTCGGTTCCCGCCAGAAGCAGGGCCAGCGCGCCGCCGTAAGACGCGCCGGTGACACCGACCCGCGGATCGCCGGGCCCGTCGCGCAGTACATCCGGTCGCTTGGCCAGCCAGTCCACCAGCGCGCGGGCGTCGGCTACCTCGTAATCGGGGGAGTCGAGGCCGATCTGTCCGGTGCTCGCGCCGAATCCCCGGGCGCTCCAGGCAAGGACGACGAACCCACGACGGGCCAGCGCGGTCGCCTCGGCACTCACCGAGTCCTTGCTGCCACCGAAGCCGTGGGCCACCAGCACAGCCGGCGCGGGAGTGACGGCCGGCCGGTACACCGTGGCGTCCAGGTGCACCTGACCGGCGCCACCTGGTCCCTCCGGCACATCGATCGTGACGTTCTCGGTGGTGACCGGCGGCGGATCGGAGGCCGCCGCTCTGATCGCCAGCATCACCCCGGCGCCCACGATCACGGCGATAACCACCAGCACGACGAGCAGGCGCCGGCGGGCCGTTCGGGACACCCCACCGACGGTACAGACCGGTTCCGGTGCCCAGCCGATTCTCCGCACCCCATTGGTGACCAGCGTCATCACGATGGGGAGCCACCCGGGGTGGTGCCAATGCGAGCGATACGGGAGACTTGTCCGTACGTGGAGGGGAGTATTCCTTCGCGGCGGCATCGTCAACACGGTTTCCCGCAGTGCTGCGGGGCCCGGTGCCGTCGACCGGTTCGCCGGTGGAAGAGACCTCCGGGTGTCCGACGCATGCCGTCTGCCCGGAGGTTGACTCATGGATGTGCCCGCGTGGGTATGGCTCGCCACAGTGGGCGCCATCGGTTTTCTGTTCGCCCTCGACCTGATCATCGTCGACCGTAAGCCGCACGAGGTAGGCATGGCGGAGGCGGCCAGGTGGGTGGTGTTCTACCTGGCCTGTGCGGCAGTTTTCGGGCTGGGCATCTGGCTTTTCGCCGGAAGCACGTTCGCGGTCGAGTACTTCGCTGGATACCTCACCGAGTACTCGCTGTCGGTGGACAACCTGTTCATCTTCGTGATCATCATGAGCGCCTTCAAGGTGCCGGCCATCCAGCAACACCGGGTGCTGCTGATCGGCATCGTGCTTGCGTTGATCATGCGGGGACTTTTCATCGCGGCTGGTGCGGTGGTGATCTCACACTTCAGCTGGGTGTTCTATCTCTTCGCTGCGCTGCTGATCTACCTGGGTTGGCGCCAGATCCGCCACCGCAAGCAGGAGGCGGAATTCGGGGAGAACATCGTGTTGCGTGCGCTGCGGAAACGGATCCCGGTGACCGATGAATACGAAGGGTCGCGGCTCACGGTCAAGCGGGACGGTAAGCGGTGGTTTACCCCGATGATCGTTGTGATGATCGCGATCGGTTCGGTCGACCTGGTGTTCGCTCTTGACTCCATCCCAGCGATCTTCGGGCTCACCCAGGAAGCCTTCCTCGTCTTCACCGTGAACGCCTTCGCGCTGATGGGGCTGCGGCAGCTGTACTTCCTCATCGGTGGGCTGCTCACCAGGCTCGTCTACCTGCCGATCGGGCTCGGCGTGATTCTCGGGTTCATCGGCGTCAAGCTGGTGCTCGACGCGCTGCACGAAAATTCCTTGCCCTTCGTCAACGACGGCCAACCACTGGACTCGGTACCGGCGGTGGGCATTGTGCCCTCGCTGGCTGTGATCGTCTGCGTGCTGCTGGCGACAACTGTGGCCAGCGTGTACAAGACGCGGGAACATCATCGTGACGATCAGCCGGCCCGCCGAGCGGCGATAAAGTCGCAATAACAGCGATGGGCAATGCGGTGCTCACGCTTCCGAACGATGTGAAGCGCCCATCTCGCAGCGGTGATCAGAAGGGTGGGGCTTCGTCCGGCTCGGCTGCTGGGTGGTTGGCACGGTCAGCACGTCGACCCGGCGCTGGTCGTCCAGGATGAGGTAGGTGACCAAGCCTTCGCCGTGCGCGCCGAACGCCCTCGCCCGCATTGCACTCTGCGGGTTGTCCGGGGGTAGGGCTGGCCGCTCCACGGTGCGGTCTCTAGGACGACCCGCAGTTCAGCGAACGCGGCCAAGACCTCGGGCGGCAGCGCGCCGACCTGCTGCTGTGCTGGCCCGTCAGTGTCGACGGTGTACAACGGCGTCGTTTACAGTCGGGCCTCGGTGACGGTCACCGGCTCATCCACGGGCGGTTCCTGCCCGGTGAGCAGTTCAACGGCTCGCCGCACGACCCGGCGGTGCTCCTCAAGGGCTCGCTGAAGGTCCTGGACGTGCTCGCGGCGGCGGTCGCCGATCGGCAGCGGCTGCCGGAGCATCCGCTGCCGATCAACCTGGCGGACGTCACGGTGCGGATCGACGCCGAGACCGCGGAGTGGGCCAGGGACGAGGCGCGCACGAGCGGGCTGCCGCACAACGAGGCCCGCGCGGTATTCCGTGAGATCGTCACGTGGGTGCTCACCGAGCGGGCGATAACCCGGATCGGCCGGGGCTGGCTGACCCGGGCGGACCGTGAGGCGTGGGAGAACCTGCGGGCGGACCTGCTCAAGGAACTCGCCGACGACGACAAGTTCACCGCCGCGCTCGACGAACTCTGGCCGATACTGACGCCGGAAACACTGTTGGCACCGCTGTACATGTCCCCCGAACGGCT
>JALYTS010000158.1 GCA_030854185.1 Actinomycetota bacterium
ACGCCTCGGGCTTCCTTCCCACCCCGCCTCACGACGACGCAGTTGCCTCCGGCTCGGAGTTAGCACCACCTCTTCCTCCAGGGGACTTCCACCCCCAATCGATCGCCCATGCCGGGCGTACTCAAGCGCGCCGCCTGCGCCGGCGCTGGCGTGGCTTGCGTTGTCTCCATTGCCTGCCCGGCGGGGTCGGTGTGCGCACCGGCAGCGAGCCCGCTGGCGTCATGGTCTGGTGCCGATCTCAGGCGGCCCGGTATAGACTCCTATTTCGGGCTGCGAGTTACGCGCGTCTTGTCTGACCAGGTCGTGATTAGGCTAGACGCGCACCAGCAGGGCGCCTGGGTCGACGCTTATCCGCAACCCCCGTACTTCACCCACTGGGTCACCGTCGAGTTGGGCCTGCTGCGGAGACTCCGTACTGATGATGACGGAGCGGCCTTGCCAGTGCTGCACGATCCGGTGGCCATGGCGGCGGCGGCCCAGCACCCGTGCGGTCACCGCCAGCCATCCGACGATGCCCCTCGGCCCGATGGACACGACATCGAGCAGCCCGTCGTCCACTCGGGCTGCGGGCATCAGCACCAGCCCGGCGAGAAGCTTGCCGCAGTTGCCGACTACCACTGTGCGGACTCGACGGGGCGGGTTGATCTGGCCATCCACGGCCAGGGTGATCGAGGCCCTCGGAGCCCTCAGCGCGCGCATTCCGGAGACGAAATAGGCCAGCGAGCCCAGCCGGACCTTCAACTCGTGGTGCGCACCGGCCATGATTGCCGCATCGAAGCCCACCCCGGCCATCACCATAAACACTTGATCTTCGGCGCGGTCGTCGATGAACACCCGACCGACGTCGACCGCGCGATTTTGCCCGGACAACGCGATCCGGGTGGCTTTGGCCGGGTCATCCAGCACAATGGCGAGGTTGCGGGCCAGCAGGTTGGCCGTACCCGTGGGCAACAGTCCCAGCGGGGTGCCCGATCCGGCGAGGACTCGCGCCAGGTGACGGACGGTGCCATCTCCGCCGCAGGCAAGCACGACATCGGCGCCGGCGGCCAGCGCGCTTCTAGCCTGACCGCCACCCGGGTCCTCGACGGTGGTCTCAAGCCACATCGGTGGCGCCCACCCCAGTTCCGCGCACACTCTGGCGATCTGGGTGTGCAACTGCGCCAGGTCCTCGACGTGGATCGGGTTGACCACCACTGCCGGCAATGGACGGTCCGGCAGTGAGCGCGGCGCCAGCTCGGGTTGCAGAGACGCTGAAGATACGCCCCGTGATGGGATCAAGCCGACGTGCCAAGAGGTGGACCATGCGCCCGGCACTGCACAAGGTTTAACCGGCCGCCGCCTGTGGGCACCGCATTACGGGGGAACGTGTGTGGTGGCCATGACTTCCGCATGACGTATGCCACGCCCAGTCCGATCGCGCCACCGGCGAGCACGTCGCTCACATGATGTTTCTCACTCTGGATCAAAGACCAGTGCGCTGCGGTCGCGGCGGCTGCAAGGGGAATCGCCAGCAGGGGCGACTCCTGAGCCACGCCGAAGACAAAGGCACTGTCCGACGCGGTGTGACCCGACGGGAAGGACGATGTGACCGGACTGATTCGGCCCTCGTCGGCACCTTGCGGCCGGCGCCGTCGGACGAGGGGCTTGATAACGAGGTTGGCGATGAAGGCAGCGACGAGGTAACACACGCTGCCGCGCAGGGCGGCTTGCTGACCCCTTGTGCCACCCTTAACGGTGAGCGCGGTGGCAACAGCGCCCCAAAACAGCGGTTGTTCAAGGATACGGCCAACACGGGCGAGCTGGGTTGCCACGTTTTGCGCCTCCTCGTTGGCGAAGATGGTTGGTCAGGGAGAATCGACGCGGATGCAGCGCATGCGTGGTGTCAGGGGCACACACGCTACCTCAACGCCGCACTTGACGGTTGGCGAGCAGCTGTGCCCGAAGTTTCGGGTGCGACACGTCGGCGCAGCGCGGCCTGACGAGGCCGGTCGCGGTGAGCAACGAGGGTCACCGCCCGAATCGGCGTCGGACCCGGACGCAAGACAGCTGATCGGCGCGCCGATCAGCGAGTTCCCCGGTCACAGCGGTGACTCTGAGCGAGAGAAACATACTTACTGATCGGTGGTCGATCACGGCCGCGGTGCTCACCGTCCTGGAGTACTGGGCGCTCCGGTCGTGGCGTTCGCTTTGATCACGTTGGAAACCAATTCTCGAGGCTCTTCGAAGTAGTCCATCACGATAATTCCAATGCGCCCCGCTGGGGATCCGACAAGATAGTCGTTGAGACGTGGATTTATCTTCTTTGAGTAGCCGCGCGCCGTCAGTCCAACAGCGCTGGAAAACGTAATATACAACTCATTCGGATCGCCACGTTTGGCTTTCTCTATGTGTTCAACGACGAAGTTTAACTTGTCATCATCCCCAGGGTTCTGATAGCGATCTTCAATATCATAGAATGGAGGTGTTGCGCTTCTAAAGCACCGGTCTTCCGGCCAGTAAGAAAGGTCGAATCCAACGTCTTGGTCACCTTTGAATCTGCGTAACAAGACGATCCTACCGCGAATATCTCCCAACCTTGTTTCGGATGTGAGCGCAGGACTGGTGACTGCAGAGTTACCACCAGGAGAAGTGGGGGTGAAATTGTAGAATAATGGGAGATCTTCGATACACTCCCATGTTTTCGCGTTGAATGTATCTTCGAATGAGCGGGTGTTTTTACCACGGCTTGTCATGTCTGCTAGGGGCAATTTGCAAATAATTCGTGAAGGAGCGAGTTTGCCGAGCGCGTCATCGAAGTGGCTCTCGTCATCCACTGACATCAAAATAGTTTCAGAAGGGTACTGCTTAAGGAAGTTGAAACAGATGGTCAGAATATCTACATAGCTCTTTTCCGTGCATACAACATCGTGGTGTACGCAAAGATTGTCCTGGTAATGTGTGAACCTGATGTCAAGAAAGCGTATTCCCGCATTCAGCTGGTCGGGCAGATCCAGCTCCTGAGTCCTTCCAAGTCCGAGCAACCCGTGGACGCAGCAAGAATTATGTGTTCCGGGAATACTCAGAGACATCACTGAAACATCATCGGGAATGTAGCGCATCCAAGAAGTGTGAGTAATGAACTCGTCCATCATGTCCCTTCCGGTCGTTCACCACCTGGCGCCCGGCAAATGACACCCGAGTCCCCGTCGCGGACATGATCAGGGATCGGTCTGTCCCCGTCAAGCGCAGCGCCCACCGATCCGCCAACCCCTCGCGCCTGCGGCTGTCTCGTCGAGCGCAATCTTCCCACGGGTTCATAGGTGATCATCAGCGACTCGTCAGCGGAAACGGCGCGACGAACGCCCCCAGGCACGCGGACGCACGGCCGATCCGGGTTCACAGGAGCGCTCGCAGAGATTCTCCGTCCCCCCGCACGTCCCCGAAATCTTCCCACGCCGCCTCGCCGAGTCTTCATCAGCCGAACGGCGCGAAAGTGATTTTTTCGCCGGCCTGCTTGAGGTTGCCCTTGGCCTGATCCGTTTTGCCCTCAGCCTCAAGCCTAGGTCGTCGGTCGCCTGACCGGTGGCCTCTTTGCCCTTGCCCTTGAACAGGCATCATCTGGGCCAACCACCATGCGCTGTTCCGGGTGGTCAACCGGGTCGATCAGCTGATGCTGCTACTCAACCTGCTGCTGGGCTTTGTGTCCTTCGTGCCGTTGCCCACCCGGCTGGTGGCCGAGCACACCGTGGGAGCGGACGCCCGAACCGCGAGCCTGCTCTACGGTGCCACGCTGACCGGTACCGCAGTCGCCTTCAACCTGATCTGGCGTCACCTCGTTCGCGCGGAGCTGCTGGTGGCCGGCCTGGCGCCGGAGTTCGTCCGCGACGTCACCATCCGCTACCTGCTCGGGCTGGCCGGCTACGTGGCCGCGACCTTGCTGGCGCTGGCCGGGCCGCTGCTCACCGTGCTAGCCAGCGCGTTGCTGGCGCTGATGTTCGCCCTCGGACCGTCGGGTCGGCCCGCCTTCGCGCCGGCAGACACCGCCGGCGAGCATGGCTGATGTAGCGCGGCCCTGCGATGGTCACGGATTGCGCATCAAGGTTCGGAACCGGGGCCCCAACCACGGTTTACGGCCCCAGGCCAGCAGCTGGCCCTTGGCGATCGCCGGCCACTGGCTCTGCCGGTTCCAGACCACCAGCAGGAACGCCACCGGATCAGCCGAGATAACGCAGTCGACCCGGCGAGCCGACGGCGCCTCAACCCGAAGCTCACCAAAGTTGAAAATGAAGTGAAACCGGTCGCCGCCGCGGATGCGCAGCTCGTAGGTGGCTTTCAGCCCGGCTGCGGTCGCCGGGTTCACGATCTGACGGGAATCGGCTGCTTTCAGCACCGGGATGACAAACCCGTGCAGCACCAGGGACGCATGGGCCGGATCGATTCGCCAGGGGCGTCCGGCGGCCCGAGCGATGTCGTGCCCGTGTACGACGGTCTCATTGAGCAGGTGGCAGGTGAAGGCTGCCAGCGGCAGGGTGATGCCTTGGATCAACCAGGGACGCAGTTCATCGGGAGACTGTCGGGCGCACTCGGCGAAGTATTCCTTCGCGCTACCCTCGATCCGGTCGGCGAGCACGCCCAGATCACGCTCCGGGTCGGACCTCACCGCCAGGGTGGTCACTTCTCCCAGGTCCGCGATATCCCGGACCAATGAATCGCCGGCCATCCCCACCCGGCTGGGTATCACTTCGTAGACGGCTGACAGATCCCGTCTGGCTAGCCCGGGCACCCCCAGCCACACCTGGGACAGGTGCATGGCGACCTCCGCGAGGCTCCACTGACCCATCGCCGCACCAGCCCCCGGATCGCGGATGGACCGCAACAGGGCGGTCACTCGCTCCACCTCAGCGCGTAGCGCGTCCTGGCTGCGCTGCCAGTCCAGACCCGATGCGCTGGCGATCATGGCAACTCCCTGAACTCGTCACTCCGCCGCCTTAAGTAGGCAGCGACTGATAACTAGAATGACGGTAGTAATCGACTGATAACCTGTCAAGATGGGCGACGAGGGGGTAACTACAACGCCCGTGCGCCGGATGACAGCCGCGCAGCGGGAGCAGCAGCTGCTGCGGGCGGCGGTGACCGCCTTCGCGCAAGGCGGCTACACCGGCACCACCACCGATCAGGTCGCGCGGATCGCCGGAGTGTCGCAGCCGTATGTCCTGCGGCTGTTCGGAACGAAGCAGGCACTGTTCCTCGCCGCCTACAGGCACGCCGGGTCCCGCATCCAGGACGCCTTCCGGGCCGCCGCCGCGACCGTTCCGCCCGACGCCGTGGTTTCCGACCGGCTGGCCGCGTTGGGCCGGGCATACCTGCAGCTCGCCCACGATCAAGACCTCCTGCTCGTCCTACTCCACGGCTTCATGACCGCTGCCGATCCGGCACTCGGGCCGGCGATGCGGGCCTGCATGACCGATATCTACCGCCTGGTCCGCAGCCTGACCGGCGCCAACGCCGAGCAGGCCCGAGACTTCGCCGCCCGCGGCATGCTGATCAACACCTTGGTCGCCCTGCGGATGCCCGAGCACCTGGATGAAGACCCCGCCGCGGCCGAACTCGTCAAGAACACCCTGACGCCACCGCCAGACCCCGCTGTTCACTCGCGGGTGATCGAGCCCACGAGGGGGTCAGAGCGGTCGGGACGCCGTGAAGCGCAGTGAGCGAACGCTGAGCTCAACCCGGGGGTCGGTGAAGCCGGCGAGGCGGAGTCGATCGGGCAGCGTGTCCGGATCGACGACGACCATCGTGTCCCTGATGTGCACCAGCCGGAACCGCAGACTGAGCCGGCTGTCGGAGCCCGCGAACACCCCACCCGGCCGCAACACCCTGCAGGCCTCGGCGAACAGCCGATCCTGTAGCTGCGCCGACGGTACGTGGTGCAGCATGGTGAAGCACAGCACCACGTCGAAGGACGCGTCGGCGAACGGCAACGCGGACCCGTCACCGTGCCGGACGTCCACCCGGCCGGCGAGCTCGGCCCGCAGATCGGCGGCCAGCGCGGGGTCGACCTCGAGCGCGGTGAGATGGTTAGCTCGCTCGGCCAACCAGCGGGTCGTCACGCCGTAGCCCGGCCCGATCTCCAGCACCTTGCCGTCGAGCGGCACGTCAAGAAGCGCCCACGGCAGCAGCTGCGAGCTCACCAGCTTTGTCCAGTAGTCCGAGCGGCAGAGGCGGCGATGGATCACGTTCATCGGCATACCCGCACGGTAGGTGGGGCGGCCAGGTGACCGGAACCACGTACGCTGCCATCCTGTGTCGCGTTTCGGTCATCCGGTGGGACTGCTGGAGCCGCCGCTGGGCGCCGTCCTGGTAGGACGGTTCGCGCTCGCTCACGGACACCAGTACGACACACACACGCATCCGACCCACCAGCTCGTGTGGGCGCAGTCCGGGATTCTCACCGTCGGCGTCGACGACGCGCTGTGGGTGCTGCCGCCCAGCCGCGCACTGTTCATCCCCGCCGAGCTGCCGCACACCACCACCGCGGCGACGTCAACCGAGTTGCACAGCCTGTTCCTGCGCCCCCAACGCTGCCCGGTGCGCTGGGCGCGGCCAACAGTCCTGGCGGCCGCACCGGTTTTCACCGCGCTCGTCGGCTATCTCGGGAAGGCTGAGCTGCCACCAGAAGCCCGGTGTCGGGCCGAGGAGGTGCTATTCGACGTCCTCACTCCGGCTCCGGCCGCGTCCGTCGAGGTCGCCTGGCCATCCGACGACCGGGCTCGGCGGGTGGCCGATGCGTTGGCCACCAGCCCCGCGGACGACCGTGACGCCGCCGCGTGGGCGCGGCTGGTCGACACCAGCGAGCGCACGCTTGCCCGGCTGTTCGTCGCCGAGACCGGCAGCGGACTCGGCCAATGGCGCACCCGAATGCGGATCCGCAGTGCGCTGGAATTGCTCGCATCTGGAACCCCGGTGGCCATCGTCGCACACCGGGTCGGGTATCGAACCGCCAGTGCTTTTGTCGCAGCCTTCCGCCGAGTCCTCGGCGTCACTCCCGCGCAGTGCTTCTCACAGGGTTCGGGCCTAGCAGCGGAGTGGGTTGTGTAGTGGGGTGCGGGTGGGGTCGATGATCGGAGGTGGGATGAATTCGACGTGGCCGTGGCTGATGAGGATTTCCCAACCGGTGCGATGTACGTGCCGGTGGTGCGCTTCGCACAGCAGGACGCAGTTTTCTACTTTTGTTTCGCCATGATCGATCCAGTGGCGACAATGGTGCGCCTGGCACATTCCCGGTGGCCGATCACAGCCCGGGAAAGCACATCCGCGATCCCGTGCCACAAGCGCTCGACGGATGGACAGCGGGACCGTTCGCAGAGCCCGGCCGACGTCGAGTGGTTCGGATTTCCCACCCAACACAACGGGAATGATCTTCGCGTCGCAGGCCCACTGGCGGGCTTGGGCGGCGCTGATCTGGGTCCCGTAGTCCAGAGTCGCGACCCCCAGGCCGGTGCGCAGCGCGTCCCAATCGATGGTCACAGTCAGGTGCGGTGGCTCGCCAGCCGTGCTGGGGCAGTCCTGCGCCGCGCGGGCCAACCCGCAGACCTCCAGCAGGGCGTCCGCGTTGCGCTGCTCAGCGGTCCGCGCGTCGGGGATACCCGCAGCAGCAGGTCGGGGTGCGGCAAGTTGCTCGATCAACGACCGGAACGTGGCGCTGTGCTCGGGTTCGAGGTGTCCCGCCAGGACCAGGCGCCCGTCGCGGCGCTCCCACAACCGCAGCTCCCCCGCCGCTGGGGCCAGTTCCGGCTCGTCACGGGGTGCGGGACCGTCGGGATCAAGGTGCGCGAGGATCCGCTGGCCGATCTTGTGCAGTGCGGTGGGGTGAAACGACCGGGCGTGGTGAGCCAGTTCGGTTTCCGCGGCGTCGCGGTCGGTGGGGCTGACCGTGCTGGGGATCGCGGTGATCGTCTCGGTGATCACCCGAACCTGCCCCGGGCCGATCTCACCCGCGGCCAGCGCCGCAGCAGTGTTGGCCAGCAGCGGCGTCAGCACCTCACCGCCCAGCGCCCGGCGCGGCGCGAGTAGCCCGGCGTGGGCGACGCGGGTACCGGCCTCGGTGGCCGACAGGTTCAACATCCCGGCCAGGAGTTGTTTGGTGTTGCGGAACCCGGCGGTAACCGCGATATTGCGGGA
>JALYTS010000159.1 GCA_030854185.1 Actinomycetota bacterium
GCCTCGGCTACCGCCACGCGGCGGCTGGCAGCGCCCGCCAGCCAGCTGATCAGAGCACCGACCGCGACCCCGACCACCAGGCCGATCAACCAGGAGTAGTTCACGGGTCACAGTCTGCAACACCGCACCGACAGTAACCGCCGAGACATGCCGCCTCCGGCGCATTCAGCGGGCTCAGCGGGGTAAAGCGGTGCCCGACAGCCCCGCTCAGCCCGCTGAATGCGCCGCCAGACGCGCGGGCAGGGTGGCCTAGACTTGACGTCCTGTGAGCCTCACCCTCGGTATCGTCGGGCTGCCCAACGTCGGCAAGTCCACCTTGTTCAATGCGCTGACCCGCAACAACGTCCTCGCGGCGAACTACGCCTTCGCGACCATCGAACCCAACGTCGGGGTGGTTGCGCTACCCGATGAACGTCTCGGCAAGTTGGCCGGGCTCTTCGACAGCGTCAAGGTGGTGCCGGCTACGGTGTCGTTCGTCGATATCGCGGGCATCGTCGCAGGCGCATCGGAAGGCGCTGGGCTGGGCAACAAGTTCCTCGCCAACATCCGCGAGGCCAACGCGATCTGCCAGGTGGTTCGGGTCTTCGACGACCCCGACGTGCTACACGTCGACGGGCGGGTCGACCCGGCCGATGACATCGCCACCGTCGAGACCGAGCTGGTGTTGGCCGACCTGCAGACGGTGGACCGCGCATTGCCGCGGTTGGAGAAGGAGGCTCGCACCCACCCCCGGGAACGGCGCGCCGCGTTGACTGCCGCGCACGCCGCGCGGGAAGTCCTCGACACTGGGCGCACCCTGTTCACCGCGCGTGCGGAGCTTGACGTCGACGCGCTCGCTGAGCTCAGCCTGCTGACCGGCAAGCCGTTCTTGTACGTCTTCAACGCCGACGAGGGCGTGCTCGCCGACCCCGACCGGCAGGCGGAGCTGCGCAAACTGGTCGCCCCCGCCGACGCGGTGTTCCTCGACGCCAAGGTGGAATCTGAGCTGCTCGAGCTGGACCCGGAGTCCGCACGAGAGTTGCTGGACTCGATCGGGCAGCCCGAGCCGGGGCTGCACGCACTGGCCCGCGCCGGGTTTCACACTCTGGGGCTGCAGACGTTTCTCACCGCCGGGCCCAAAGAATCCAGGGCGTGGACCATCCGGGCCGGAGCCACTGCTCCCGAAGCCGCCGGCGTGATCCACAGCGACTTCCAACGCGGGTTCATCAAGGCCGAGATCGTGTCCTACGACGATCTGGTCGCGGCTGGTTCGATGGCTCACGCCAAGGCCGCCGGAAAGGTCCGAATGGAGGGCAAGGAGTACGTGATGGCCGACGGCGACGTGGTCGATTTCCGCTTCAACGTGTAAATGAGCGCATGTGCGTAGGTCGCAGCGTTGTCACCCCTGCTTTGCCCGCACAGTGCCCGCAGGAGTTGGAGCTCGACGGCACCGCCGGTGATCCCGGCCGAACCGCCGCCAAGTCCGGCGAACCCGTTGGAAGAGATGTTGACAGCACCTCTTCCAAAACCCGAAGTCACCTGCTCAGTCCCCCTCGACAGCGCCCACGCCACTACCAGGTAGGACACCACCACGTCCCACGGTCGCCACCCGCGGCCACACCCGGGCGGCCAACGCCAGGATCCCGGCGCCCGTAGATCAACTACGGATTCGAGCACGGCGCGGGCGACCAAAGTCCGTCCGGCCAGGACGGACATTCAACGTTCTCGTCAGGAACGTTGGAAGCCGGCTGGCCGCCGGGAGTGACGGGGGCAAGCGCTCAACCGGCGGCCGGCCGGGGATCACGGGGGGTCGTCGCAGCCTTCGCCGCACGGGGGGACGTGAGAGAGACCGGGCACGACCTCAACCAGCGGCACCGGATGCCCACACTCCCCGATGTAGACGCCGGGTGACTGCCGCCCTCGACGCGGGCCACGCCGGGGCGGTGCAGCGCCGATCGAACCGCTCCGGTCCTCAGATTCCGCAATCGCGTGCGCAATTTGTGCCTCGGTGGGGTCTGGCCGGTCGCCGCTGGGCTCACTCACCGCGACACCCCGAACTCCGCCAGGAAGATGCCACTACAGCGCTCGCACGGCGGCCCGGCTGGTCGTGGGAGGTGGCCACTATGGTCATCACCACCCCGCAACGCGCGCTCCGCAGTGCGCCCGCGGCGTCGTGGCCACCAGGTGCCAGTAGGTGCACCCGCCCCCCGACCGGATCACGCGCCCAGCGCGGGCCTGGCCGGCTCACCGGGTGCCCCAGTCCCGCAGCACGGTGCCCAGGACGGTGAGGGCGTCGCCACTCAGTTTCTGAGCGACCGGCAGTCCACCGGGCACGACCAGAGACGAGCGCCGGCGCCGGGTGACGCTGCACGAGTCCGCCGCCCAGAAACCGGCCAGGTAGATTTCGTCTCGCCAGTGCTCGGTCACCCGCACCCCCAGCAGCGGCCCGTCCGGCCCGGGCGCGATCCGCTGGAAACTGAATCCGCCGTCCTTGGCGGCGTCGACCAGCGCCATGGCGGCCGATACGTCCGGGCTATCGGTCATGGCCGGTGCGCGCGGGCCGCTCGATCTCGGTGTTCCACCCCACGGCGAATCGAATGCAGTCCGGGCAGTACCGAACCTCGCAGTCGCACCCCTGGTCCGGGCAGCTCGCCGGCGGCAGCTCCGAGTCGGCCACCACCTGCCCGCACATCGTGAAGAAGTACGCCCGCGTCTGGTACCGCTCGGTCAGCGCCCCATCGGCCGACACCAGGTGCACGAGATCCGGCGCGCGATCCGGCGCGCTCACCCCAACCACTGCCCGATGGCGTCGAACACTTCGGCGGCGGCCTTCTCATCGAGAACAATGACGCACGAGCCGTCGACATGCGGATCGATCTCGATCGTGCCGCCGGTCTTCGTCAGCCGCAGGTTGCAGAACCCCTCGGCACCGTGGACCCGGCACGTCGTCAGGATCGTGCGATGGTGGCTGGCTGGCTGCGTGTCGGGTTTGTCCGTGGTGGTGGTCATTCGGCCAAGACTGCGGCCTGGCTCGACCCCGACTGTTTGCAGATCGCTAACGTCCGACGGCGATGCCGAAGCGGTTACGCAGGCTGTCGAGCTCCCAGACCCGCCGCTTCGCGCGCCGGTCCAGGGTCAGCACCAGGTCCCGGGCGATCGGGTCGTTGCGCATGCGGGTAGGGGCGATCCGGTCAGCGGTGTCTAGGTGGCGGATCGCCTCACCGTCACGTGCACCTTCCGCCTGTCCGTAGCCGCGGGCCAGGTCGAAGTGCAGCCGGCTGCGCCGCCCGGCGGACACCGGCGCCACAGGGTCGGCGTCGAGCCGCTCGGCCCGACCTGGGCCGTCCCCGCGTTCCACCGCGATGGCCAGTGACCAGGCCGCGACGTTGGCCGGGCCGAAGTGCCACGACAACGTGTTGCGCTCCCCGGTGGCACGCGCGAGGTCCGCCGCCTCGGCTAGGTGCGTGTCAGCGTCACCGGGGCGACCGTCGCGGCCGGCGAGTTGGGCCGCCAGCAGGTGCGTCATCCCCAGTGCTTCCGCCGCACGTACATCCGGGCCAGTGGGGTCGGCTTCCGCAACAGCCGCTCGCGCTTCGGCCAGGACGTTGGCAGCGGTACGCCGGGCGCCCAGGCGGCTGAACGCGCCAGCTCGGGCCAGTCCGGCGAATCCGGCGAGGGCAGGGTCACCGAGGCGCACAGCTGCGGCATGCGCGCGATCCATCGCCTGCACCGCCAGCTGCGGGTGGCCGAGCTGGCGGGCGATGCCGAAGGCGACCGCGCAGGCCTCCACCAGCGCCGCCAGAGCCGTCCTGCTGGCCGCCGCCGTTCCGGTCGCAGCATGTATGTGCAGCTCGGTCAGCAGCGCTCCGAGGTCCTTACCGGCAAGCGCATATCGGGCCTCATCGCAGTGCGCGTTGGCCACCGCCGCCCAGGTGGCGAGCTGGTCCACAGGGCGCACGGGCATGTCCGGCACGTGGTCCAACGTGATGTCGTACAGCAGCGGTGTGATCTCGGCGATGACCGCCAAAGCGTCCGCCGTCGCCCGATCCGCCGGCGGGTAAGGCTGGCCGGTCAGATCGGTCACCGAGCAGCCGAGCGCGTCGGCCAGGTCCTCCAGCAGACCGCGCCGATTGAACCCACGCTGGCCACGCTCCAGCTGTGACAGATACGGCTTGCTGATCCCGGCCAGCCCGGCTGCCACGTCCAAGCTCAACCCGCGGCGACGTCGGATCATCCGAGCGCGCGCACCAATCGTCGACACTTCGTCCGCCGACGCTTCCTCAACATCCACCAGAAACCCTCTCCTCGCCGAGCTCCCCGCCGAAGCCCCGGGGAGCTACCCCGGGGCGTTACGCCTCGGCGAAGAGGTGCCTTCAGGCTACGCGGGCTCCTGGAGGTGGACACTTTGGACGTGGACCCCGAGGGCACGGTCAAGCTGCTGAGCGCGATCCTGGCCGGCGTGCAGAGGCTGCCCGGGGCGCGCTGCGTCGGCCGACACAAGCTCTACGACGAGCCTCCCGGTAGTCGCGGACCTCGGCACCGCGACGAGCAACGTGCCCGTCTCCAGCGGGCCGCGGAGTGCTGTGCATTGTGTCCAGCCCGGATGCAATGCCCCACGGTGACCACCAGCTCGACCGTCACCCTCTCTGTGTGCGTGGGGCGAAGTTCCGCACGCCGGCTTAGAAGATCGCCGACACGCCGAATGGCAGGTCCACTTAGGCCAAAAATAGATGATCTTCACAGTCTCCAATGGACGGTCTAGTTGATCTCCGTTGCCCCGCAGGTTGTCCCCGAGAGCTTGTAGAGCCGCGGAATGCGGGGTAACACGGTGAACGGCGAAAGCGCAGCTCAGCGCCTTGATCGGCACTATCGGAGCTGGTCGAAACGTCCGCGTAGACGATTCGCTTCAACGTCTAAAAGTCCACGTTCGCCCAGCTAGACACGCTGCGGTGCGCCACAGTGCGGCGTGTCGGCGGAGTATCGCAGGTTTCCGTATTCAGAGCATTCCATGATCAGGGCATGCGTGGATACACTCCGTACACGACGACAGGGAGGGCTGAGCGTGTCGGAGCTGCGTACCGAGGCTGGTCACCGGGCGGGTCGGCAGGAGTCGGCAGCGACCGTCAACGCCTATCTGTGGCGAGAGCCGCGGCGGTCCTCGGCGTGGCCGATGATGCGTGCCTTGAAACTGCCCGGAATCTAAGGAGAAACCATGCACGAATATGGCGTTTCGCTATTTGGTGTCGCATACGTAATCATCGGCGTGGTGGTGGCGCTCACTAACGGATATGCGATTCACACTATTGGCGAACTCGTGTCTTTTCTCCTGGCCATGTTCCTCTGGCCTCTCGTGCTGCTCGGCGTCAACCTCCACGTCGTCGTCTAGCCGGCGAGGCGTCGCCATCCCGCAGGTCGACGGGGTAGCCGCGACGATCGTTTCCGGTCGGCGCCTCGGTCAGGACTGCTGCTGGTACCTGGGCCGGCCACAGCTCCCGGCGACGCAATTCCTGGAGCCGAGCTTGCTGGGCGGGTAGCGCGTTCAGACTCCCCTGCATCGAGTGCCAGCGTCATGCGGCCAGGTCGCGCCGCCGGCGTCCGGTGCGTTGAGCCGCCCACCAAGCGATCCGCGCTTGAGCGGCGGCGTCGCGGATCTCAGCGCGCCGTTCCGGCTCCTTCAGATAGGGCGACGGGCCCGACACCCAGATACGTCTTGGTACGGGCCGGCCGGCCCGGGACGGCCGAGCATTCGGGCCGATGAGGGTCGCGCCGGCCTCTGCGTCCACCGCCAGGCCGCTAGCCGCACCGCGAGTGCATGACACTCTTTCGATGAATGTTGATCACATTAAGTAATCAAAAATCGGGTGAACAACACGCTAACGAGTGGGTATGCACCGTCATTGGCCCATCGTCCGGCTAGATTCCGTGTCTGGTTGAGGGATGGCATGGACTCATGTGTTCGGCGGACGGGGGAGTGACGGAGGGGTTGGCTGCATGCTTGACCGGGACGTGGTCGATCACCAGCGTGGCACGTCTGACCAGAGACAGTCGATCGCCCAGCGCGCTTTCTTCGCCGCCCCGTTCCCTGAGGCGCCCGACGATCTTTACTCGCTGAGGATGCAGGCCTCTCGATTCGCGCTTTCCCTGCCGCAGTCGTCGGACTGCTGCTGGTCAATCCGGTTCTGATCTCGACAATCGGGCTTGAGACCTACTTGGGCATAGCGCTGGTGGTTGGCGTTGCACGCTATGCACTCGCCGGCCGCCCGACTTCGACCGGCGTCATCACCGGCCTGGTCGCTCTGACACGCCCTGATCTGGTCGTTTTCGCTTCGGTGCTCATCCTTGGTCTCAGACCAGGACGCCGCCGCCTGGGTCGCAGCGCGGTCACGGCGGTGGCGATGGCGTTGCCCTGGTACGCGTTCAGCTGGTGGGTTTTGGGCTCGGCGATCCCGGATACATTCGTCTTCAAGACTGTCGTCAACCACTTTGACAGCGGGGACACGTTCCTCGACGGCCCGATGATATGGGCCCGCTTCTTTCCCGCTGCATCGTTGCTCGGGTGGCTGCCGGCGCTGGCCGGAGTTGCCTGTCTGCTCGGTTGGGCCGCCGCCGCGGCCGCGCGGCGATGCTGGTCTGCGGCGGGGACCCTCGCGGTCGTGTTCAGCCTTGGCGGGATCGCCCATTTCGGCGTGTTCGCGACCCTCGGAACGCCGCCGTACCGATGGTATTACGGGCCGGTCGTCGCAGGGCTGACTCTGTGCCTCACAACCACGGCCATGGTGCTGCCCTGGCGGCGGTTAGTCCACGGCACCTTCGCAGCAGGGGTCGCGCTAACCGTCGCTTTCGAGGTCCATAACGGTCTTCCTTGGACGACAACGCCGATCTCCTCCAACTGGGCCACAACTGCACAGTATGCCGCGGCAGCGTCCGGCGTGGCAGCGGCCACCTCTGGCGGCAGAGCGGTGGGTTCCCCAGGCGAAATCGGCGCCCTCGCGTTCTACTGCGATTGCCGAATCGTTGATCTGTTCTCTGACCGCGGCGACGCGGCCAACTGGATTGAGGAGCGAATGCGCAGGGCCGGCCCCCTGATGCGCAGGCTGCTCGAGCTGAACTACCACAACCTCGACCGACACCCGGCTCTGCATCGAGACAGCCAGCTGAGCTTCGAGCCGGCGGGCCAGGGCTCCGGCCTCGCTCGTTGGCCGATCAGCTCGCCGGTGCATGGGCCGCACACGCTCGTCCTCAGGGGAGCCGACGGCGTCCCAAAAGGCTAACGGGCTGCTGCTAAATCGCTAACAGGAATGAATGGATAAATGATCGGAGGTTCGTCACATTGTGAATCGTCTCCGTAGATCGATGAGGGACCGGCTGGTGCGGGTTGCGGACGAGGTCGCCGCCGCGCATCATCGCCAGTGCGAGGCGGCGCTCGCAGCGCGTTATCGCGAGTACGAGATCGTGCTTAACGTCGGGGTCGAACGTGTGATCAGGGCAGTACAGGAGGTGGAGTTTCGTTCTCGGCGCGACTTGTGGGCAGCAGGCGAGCGGGAGGCCGCCGTGTCCAGCGAGCGTTTTGTGCGGGACGTGATGCCCACCGCGCGCGCGTTCGACCACTCGATCGCGACGCTGGAGCATGCGCTGTCCCTCGCGCCCCCGAAGGGATGGCACTCGAGTTCGGCGTGTACCAAGGCCGCACGCTGAAAGTAATCGCCGAGGCTCGAAAGCACAATCAGGTTTTCGGATTCGACTCCTTTCAGGGGCTGCCCGAGGACTGGCGGTCGAACATTCCAGCGGGCACATTCGCGACCGGGCAGCTGCCCGAAGTGGTGGGTGCAGAGCTGGTCGTTGGATGGTTCAACGACACTCTGGCTGAGTTTCTCGCCGATCATCCCGGGCAGGTGGCGTTCCTGCATCTTGATGCAGACCTGTACTCGTCCACGGCCACCGTCGTCGAGCAGGTCGGCCCCCGGCTAGGAGTCGGAAGCGTGATCGTGTTCGATGAGTACTTCAATTACCCTGGGTGGGAACAACACGAGCACCGAGCCTGGCGCGCATGGTCTGCGTCTGTATGACTGGGCCACCACCGACTCGACCTCCAGACGACGGTCTGGCTCGCCCTTCGCCGCCGCCGCCGCCAACGTGGGGCTTGACACAGGCGCAGGCTCTTCGTGGG
>JALYTS010000067.1 GCA_030854185.1 Actinomycetota bacterium
CTCACTGCCCGACGGCAGCACATCGGGCACACCCGAACAGGCCCTCGACTGCGCCCTCGGCCTCTACCTCAACGACCCCAGCGCCTGGATCAACCCCCCGAAGGATTAACGCGGCGCTGCACTAGCTCCAGTCGACGTTGCTAGATGATGAAAAGCATCTCCTGGTACGTCGGAAGCGGCCAGAGATCATCAGCGACGACCCCTTCGAGCAGGTCGGCGGCCGATCGCACCGCGGCCATGGCGGGCAACAGTGCATCGCGGGCGTGCTCGGCCGCTGCGAGCGCGGTCTCTCCCGCGTGCGCCGCGAGAGCGGTCTTGAGGCCGCTCAGCGCTGCCCGGAGGTCGGCGAGCGGCGTGGTGACCTCGGTGAGCGTCGATGTATCCGCCTCGACGCCGGCCGCCTTGAGGGCACCGAGGTTGAGTGCCAGCTCTGTCTGGTAGCGAATCGCGGCCGGAAGGATCAGGGTCGAGCCGACCTCGAGTGTCAGACGGGCCACGACGCCGATGGTCAGTGCGTACTGCTCGAGGCCGATCTCGTACCGGCTGTGCATCTCGCGGCGGTTGAACACCTTGTAGTGCTCGAACAGTTCCATCGACGGCTCGGTGATGAGCTCGGGCAGGGCGTCGAGCGTGGTGCGCAGGTTCGGCAGTCCCCGCTGCGCCGCTTCGATCTGCCACTTGTCGGAGTAGCCGTCACCGTTGAACACGACGGCGCCGTGGGTGGTGATGATCTCCGTGAGCAGATTCTGCACCGCGGTATCGAACTCTGTACCCGTCGCCACCGCAGCTTCGAGCTCGCTCGCACAGTAGTCGAGGGCCTCGGCCATGATGGTGTTGATCGTGACCATCGGGCCGGCGACCGTCTGCATCGAGCCTGGCGCGCGGAACTCAAACCGGTTGCCGGTGAACGCAAAGGGGCTGGTCCGGTTGCGATCGCCCGGATCGGTCGGCAGAACGGGGAGCGTGTCGACGCCGATCATCATCGTGCCCTTGCTCTTCGACGAGGTCGCCGCACCCTTGGCGATCTGCTCGAAGACGTCCGCGAGCTGGTCGCCGAGGAAGATCGAGATGATGGCCGGTGGAGCTTCGTTGGCTCCGAGACGATGGTCGTTGGTCGCCGACGCCACGGACACGCGCAGCAGGCCCGCGTACTTGTGCACCGCCCGGATGACCGCCGCGCAAAACACGAGGAACTGCGCGTTGTCGTGGGGAGTGTCGCCAGGAACGAACAGGTTACCCAGTTCGGCGTTACCGAGTGAGAAGTTGACGTGCTTGCCGGAGCCGTTGACGCCGTCGAACGGCTTCTCGTGAAACAGGCACTCCATGCCGTGCTTCTTCGCGATGGTCTTGAAGGTCGTCATCAGCAGCTACTGATGGTCGGCGGCAACGTTGCCGCGCTCGAACATCGGCGCGATCTCGAACTGCCCGGGTGCGACCTCATTGTGCCGGGTCTTGGCGGGGATCCCCAGCTTGAACAGTTCACGCTCGGTATCCATCATAAAGCCGAGCACGCGCTCGGGGATGGCACCGAAGTAGTGGTCGTCGAACTCTTGGCCCTTCGGAGGCTTGGCACCGAACAGTGTGCGACCGGAGTTCAGTAGGTCGGGGCGGGCCAGGAAGAAGTGCCGATCGATCAGGAAATACTCTTGCTCGGGCCCGCAGAACGACACGATATGACCGGCATCTTCGTGACCGAACAGTTTCAGGATGCGCTCGGCCTGCGTGCTCATCGCCTGCTGCGAACGCAGCAGCGGGGTCTTGTGGTCGAGCGCCTCGCCGGTCATGGACACGAAGACCGTAGGGATGCACAGCGTGTTGCCGTTCGGGTTCTCGAGTACGTACGCCGGGCTCGTCACATCCCAACCGGTGTACCCGCGGGCCTCGAACGTATTGCGCAGCCCGCCGCTCGGGGAGCTGGACGCGTCCGGCTCGCCCTGTATAAGGGACTTGCCGCCGAAACTCGGCGAGCGCCGAACCGTCGGAGACCGGTTCGAGGAAGCTGTCGTGCTTCTCAGCGGTCAGACCGGTCAGCGGGTAGAAGACGTGCGCGTAGTGGGTCGCGCCTTTTTCCAACGCCCAGTCCTTCATCGCGGACGCCACGGCGTCGGCGACCATGGGATCGAGCAGCGCTCCACGCTCGATGGTCGCCATGACCGACTTGTAGACCGACTTGGGCAGGCGCTTCCGCATCACGACCTTGCTGAAAACGTTCTCGCCGAAAACCTCGCCAGGAGTCTCGGTGTCTGTGAAGCTGACGGCGGGCGGCGCATAGGCCTCGACGTCGTTGATCGCCTGCAAACGGACGGTGTTTCCGCTCATTTTCGTGCCTCTCGCCCAGGTATTGACGCTCCGAAGTGCTTCGAGGAGCCCGGCCGCCGAACCTTACGGCGCCGCTATAACAACGGTGTTTCGCTCTTGTGAGCGCTGCGGTGCGGGCAGACAACTGAGCGCCCCAGCCCCCACTCATGAGGCGAAGTGACGCACAATCCGCTGACCGGCCCGTGGACGCCTGCGCATTTTCGAACACCAAACGGAGTGTCCACAACTCGGAGAGTCATGGACACTCCAGATTGGGCGTGTCCCCGGTGAATCAATCAGCCGGGCTGGCCATCTCGAAAATGATCAGATTTGGACGGCGACGCACAGTTGTAGGGATCTGCAAGATATTGCCGCGGGGGTTCTGGGGTGATGGCAGGGGACACCACCATCGGGGCGACAGCCTGTCAGGTGGTCAGGGGATGAGGACGCCCGCACCGTGTACCCGGTCGGCTGCAAGATCGGCCAGTGCGGTGTCGGCCTGGTGTACTCGCCCGGGAGAACGTTCTCCCGAATTAGCGTATCGATTGATCCTGAGATGGCCGATGACACTGATGTCGATATCGATGTCGCGGTGGCCTGTCGAGTGCTGGGGGTGTCGAGATCAGGCTACTACGATTGGTTCGGCCGGCCACCCTCGGCGCGAATCGAGGCGGCGGGAAACCTACGGCTGGCCCCGCGTGCACGCCGAGCTGACCCTCGGGCTGGGCCTGGCGGTCAACCACAAGCGGGTCACCCGACTCATGCGCGAGGCAGGCTTGCAGGGCCTCTACCGGCGCCGCGCCCGCCGCGGCCCGACCGGCCACGCGACCGCGGACGACCTGGTGCAGCGCCAGCTCAGGAAAACCTAGATGTCCTTATCCACGCCCACCTGACTGTCGTCCGGCCGTCGAGGACGTCAGGTAGGCATCTACGATGATGTTGTAGTCGACGTCGACGCCACCCTTGACGCCGCAGGTGATGAGGACCACTCGGTTCGGGGTGTTGGCCATGAGGGACTTGACGTCTCCAGCTCGCGATTTTGGGACGGCGAAAGTGCGGGTGACCGTATAGGTGAGGGTGCCGGTCGGGGTGCGGAGCACGATGTTATACCCGTTGATGGCCTTTACCGGGAACGTCGGGACACCGCTTTGCATCTCGGGGTTCTGCCCGGTGACTTCCTGCATCGCGAGTTCGGACAACGGGTTGAAGATCAGTGGGGTCTTCGCCCACGCGTGGCCGAGGATGTAGCTCGTGCCACCGGAGTCACTGCCGGGTGCGACGCCCAAGCCCTTCCGCACCCAGCACACCGTGTGCATCTGGTCGCCAGGCGGGTCGAGCGGTCGGACGTAGTTCATCTGGCAGACGTTGGCCTTGATGTCGAACGCCGGACCGGACATCTCGAACCGGGTTGGTGCGGCAGGCGCGACGAACTCGCGGGGCAGAGCAGCGGGAACGGGGGGCGACGCAGCGGGAACGGGGGGCGACGCAGCGGGAACGGGGGGCGACGCAGCGGGAACGGGGGGCGAAGCAGCGGGAACGGGGGGCGAAGCAGCGGGAACGGGGGGCGAAGCAGCGGGATCGAGGGACAGCGCAGGTGGATTGGGAGCCGGGACGGCAGCCGATACGACCGTGGCTTCGCGACCAGACGATGACTCAGACGCACCGCAGCCGCTGACGCCCAGGATCAGGGCGACCGCGATGGTGAGCGCGACCCGTGTGCGGCAGTGCATAGCGATCCGAGCTTCTCCGTCCCTCAGCGCGGCGGTGGGTCATGGTAGCTAGATCAGCCGAACACGCGCGCGACGGCACCGACCGTGTGCTACCGCGAGCCGACGGGTTGGGCGAGCTCGACAGCCCGGCGGGGACTGAACATGCGGTGGCATCCAGATGGGCAGAGCTCGGCTAGGGTGCTCACAGCTACAGTGGGCACCCTGACATCGGGTATTTGAGGTGATCTCCTGTGAGCGCGCAGGTCCACGACCGCATCGCGATCGAGCCTGACAGAGAGGGGCCCGCCGAAGGACAGACACTCATCACCGCTGATCGAGGCGATTTCGGCCGCACGCTTGCGCCACCCACGCCGTCGAGCCATCGGTTTAGGTCAACCGTACTCAGACCGAAGGCAAACTTGTCGCATTTCGTAAGAGACAAGCTCGCGGATCGCAAAGCTCTAATCAGTCAGCTCAAGACCAAGCTCCTGGTAGGGCCCACTCAGGTTCTACGGTGGATGGCGTGGACAACGGAATCCGATCGGCGAAGGCAGCAGGGCTTGCGGAGGAGGTGGAGAGCCTTCGAACCCTGACCGCGCGCTGCAGGCGGAGAACGCACGGTTGTTGCGCCTACTGGAGTTGACGCCGAAGCAGGCAGCGCTGCCCGGCCCTGCGCAGACAGCCTACTTCGACACCGCGCCCGGTCTGGTCGATCGGCAGTCGCCACCGGAGGTGAAGGTCGACTTCTTCGGACAGTTGTTCGCCGCGCGCACAGACATCTACGCCATTCGGTGGGAGAACGCGCGCACCGGCAAGGCCGGTTGGCTGCCGGCGGTGCGTGGCGGGTGGCGTAAAGGCGCCCGACACGAGGACCGGAATCACCTGCCGCTCACCAGGGAGGTACTTCGCGCCCACCTCGCCGGCGAGACGCCCATCGGACTGTATCCACTGCTGGATGGTGATCTGTGCAGCTGGATTGCAGCCGACTTCGACGGCCAGGCGGCCATGCTGGACGCTTTGGCCTACCTGAAGGCCGCCCGGACGTGGTCGGTCCCGACAGCGTTGGAAGTGTCGCGATCGGGCGTGGGCGCGCACGCATGGGTGTTCTTCACTGCTCCCGTGCCAGCGGAGGTGGCTCGGCGGCTCGGCACCGCGTTGCTGCGTGAGGCGATTGGCGCTGCGCGGGCACATGGACTTGGCCAGCTACGACCGGCTGTTTCCGTCGCAAGATGTGCTGCCGACTGGTGGGGTGGGAAATCTGATCGCCGCGCCGCTGCACGGCAAGACCCGCCGGGACGGGGTGACGGTGTTCCTCGACTTGGCGACGATGGAACCGTACGACGACCATTGGGCGTTTTTGTCCTCGCTGGGCCGGATGAGTCCCGGCGAGGTCAGCCGGATCGCGCGCCGGGCCGGGCGGGTGGTCGTGGGTGCGGGTGTGGACCGGCTCGACACACCTGTCTCGACTCGGATCCGCCCCGCGCCAACACCCATTCTGCACACCCGTCTCGCGGCCGGGATCCGGGTGGAGTTGGGTGAGCTCACCCCGGCGTTGCAGGCGACCTTGAAACACGCGGCGTCAATGCCGAACCCGATCTTCTACGAACGCCAGCGGCTCCGCATGTCCACCTGGAACACGCCGCGGTTTCTGTGCAGCTACGACGAAACCCTCGATGGCGGACTCATCCTCCCGCGCGGCCTGGCCGACACGGTTACCTCCCTGGCCGAGCAGGCCGGCAGCCGGCTTGAGGTGACCGACGAACGGGCACCCGGCGAGGCGCGGGAGTTCGTGTTCACCGCCACTCTGACCGGGCCACAGCGCGACGCTGTGGATGCCCTCCGTGGGCACGACCTAGGCGTGCTGGTCGCTCCACCTGGCGCGGGCAAGACCGTGATCGCGTGCGCATTGATCGCCGAGCACGCGACGTCGACGCTCGTGCTCGTCGACCGCAAAGCCCTCGCCGACCAGTGGCGGACACAGATCAGCGAGCCGGTGGGCGTCAAGGCTGGGCAACTCGGTGGCAGCCGCACGAAGGTCCGGGGCGTAGTCGATGTCGCGATGCTGCAAACCCTGGCCCGCCAGGACGACATCGCGTCACTCACCTGACGGGATTGTGCGGCGTGTCAGAGTCGGAAGAGTGTGGTCCGCTCCAAGGAATCGCGAAGGTTGCCGAAAGCCCCAGTCAGTGGTCACCAAAGGAGTCTTCGAGGACCAGGAGGGCGCGCGCTGGTACATCCTCGTCAGGGAACACCTCCGTGCACAGCGCCAGTACGTCTTCGACGGTAGACAGGCCCAGGTGTTTGACGAGGAACCGGATGTCATCGCTGTCGCGCCGTCGGGCGGCGAGGACCTTCATCGCCAACAGATGCTCCGGAGATGCGGCCGACACCCGCAGCCCGGGGTGGTCGAACACCCGAGGGGCGGCAGCGTCACCGCCCGGCGCGACATAGACACTGGCCTGCTCATTGAGCCACCACGGCGGCAGGCCGATTTCCTCAGCGACGGCTCTGGCCTCATCCAGGACTACACCATGCGGATGGAAGACAGCATCGATATCGCGAGTCGCCCGACGGGCGTCGTAAGCCAGCGCCATCGCCGCGCCACCGAAGACGTAGAGATCCGCGACAACGCCGCGGCGGGCCAGCCGATCGCCGAGCCGACGGAAGGCATGTTCGATGGCGGCCCGATCCAGCAGCGGATCCTCAGCGCTCACGCGACCCCCAACTCCTGGGCCGCAATGTACACTCCTCGCCGCCGGAACGCGGCAGGTGCGTGGACCAACGCGTCCACCCGCGCGGCCCGGGTATTGAACGGAAACCACAACCGTCGTAGCGACCTCGGTTCGGCCCACGAGGGCGCTCCCCGCCCATCGCGGGCCGCAAGATACTCGGCCAGTGCGGCCAGGAACACATCCCAGCGTTCGTCGCCGGTGCAGGATGGTTCCGCCGCCAGCAGGTCCCACCGCGTGTCGAGCGGTTCCCAGCGATACTCCTCCAGGAACTCCGCGATCAACCGCCATCGTCGCGACCCATCGGCTCCAACCAGCAGACCACCGAGCCGCGCCAAGCTCAGCGGCTGGTACACCTGGCCACGACCGCGATCATCCACGTTACCGACCGTAGTACACCCACAAGCCCACTGCTCCCTGCCAACTACCCGAAGTTGCCCGCCCCCCGGGCGGCGCCAGCGCGTCAACAACCGGTATCGCACAACGACACCTACTGCGCCGTAAATCTGCGGATCAGCGGACATGCTGTGGGGCGGGTGGGGATCGAACCCACGACCTGACGGATTATGAGACGATCATGCTGCGTCGCTTGATGCGACTAGCAGGGCGTATGCCGACGGCCGTGCCGTTCGAAGCGACAGATCTCGCACCCGAAAACTCTGGTTCGCACCCAAGCTCGCACCCATGAGGGGGGCCACAGCCAGCCGACAAAGGCCTTGCGGTTGCGGCCATGCTGCCCTTGGCATCACATCTTCCACTGCCGGGCTGCCAGCTAATGGATCCTTCTGGCGACACGGCTGCTGCGAGCGCGATGAGTTGCGGGGCTGCAGGCCGTCTTGTATGGGAGGGACACGTCACAGGAACAGGAAAGAAGGATCATGAGCATCGAGCGGGAGATCGAGCTGGGCCATGCCACCGAGGCGGTGACCGCCTGAGGCGTGAGCTACACCCTAGCGGAGCGATCCCAGAGGACTTCACGCCCTGGTCAGGCAGCGTCGTACGCTGACGCGAGTCGTTCGGGGCAAACTCGCGTAGGGGTCTTTGTCCAGCGACCAGGTCCATCCGCGAACTCAACCAGACGTGTAGATGACACCTCCAACAGATCGACTATGATATAGCCGTAGGGAGAGGAGTTTCATGATCGAGAACACATGTGCTATTCGTTCTACATTAAAGCGCAGACAACGGATCATATCTTGCATGTTGGCTATCGCCGCATGCTTAATGATCGCGATCATCTCGCCGACACCTGCATCCGCTGACTCCTTTCCTTTCAGTCAAAACTTCGGCGACGGCACCGAGCATTCGAGCCATGATTTCGTTCCCAGCAGCAACCAGATCCACCTGGGTGGATCTGGTTGCAAAGGCGGCAACGCTCATTACTTCTATCTGCAACTGGTAACAACAAGTGGTTCTAACGAAATATTTCCCACCCATAGCTATCCTGCCGACGGTACCTACTACGAGGACCCCCGTGGCATAACCGTAAGCACCTCAACCTCCTACTACATACGTTGGTACGGGCAGGATGAAGACCTGAATCGCCCTCCTTTTGTAAATCCTTCCGCGCCCTGTGCTACCGTTAAAGCTCATTAAGGAGCATGGAACGTGTGGCCCCCTTCACTTCGCGCGCGTGGTTGAGGTCCCGGACGGGATCTTTACGGGGCTGTGCGTCGTGCTCGCCCTTATTTCCTTGGGGATCGCGTCACTGTTATCCTTCGGGCACCGAGTTGATGGTGCACTTAAGGTGCCCATCAAGCCAGCACTCGGACGGCATAGTCCTCCGCGTGGTCATACATGGATGTAGTGTCGATGCCCGAAGCCACTGTGGCGCGGCTTTGAGCTACGCCGGCCCTGCTAGCTGGCGGGCACGGTGTGCGAGATCACGGGATGTGGAATCGGCCCTACCGCCCAATGCCTTGACGAGTGGGGCGAGTTTGATGCGTCGGGTGCGAAGCGATCGTAACGGTGCGATGCTGGCGATTGCCCGATGGGCCAGTGTGGTGGCGTCGGATTGGCGGGTCTGTGCGTGGATGGTGGCGAGAGCGATGTCAGCGAGTACGCCTTCGCGGCGGGAGGCTCCTTCGGTGGCCCATTTGTGTACTGAGCTGGCGGCGAATTTCTCAGCGGTGTCCAGTTGCCCGAGGCAGAGGTACACGTATGATGTGATGCATTCCATGTCGGCGACGTCGTACGCGGTGGCTGGTTGCCATTCCCGTGCCATCTTGAGTGACCGTTCGGCTGCCTGTTTTTGTCCCATGACGGCTAGTACTCGCGCGGATTCTGTGTTCAACCATGCAGCCGTCTCCGCTGCTCCGGGCGAGTCGGGAGATTCGCCGAGTTTGATAAGGCCGAGTTGGCATGCTTTCAGGCCGTCGTTGTAGGCCCCTGCGTCGCGCATGTGGATGCCCGCGTGCCAGAACGCGGACGCCATTTGGACACCGTCGCTGGCGGCAGCGGCCAGGTCCATCGCGGTAGCGAAACACGCTCTGGCCTGATCATGTAGGCCCGAGTCGACGCAGCACCATCCGGCCAGGGTGTGGAGGTCGGCCAGCGCCGATCCCAGCTCGGCCTTGATCGGATCACGGGCAGGGACCGTCATCAACGGCCGTGACCGGGCGGCCACCGCGGTGACCACGTCGGCGCCACCCCCGTGGCTGCGGGCTACCGTGCGCAGCTGCGCGGTTAGTTCTTTGAGCGCGGCTACGTCGGAGGTTCCGAGCCGGGACGGCAGGGGGGTCGGTGTCGCCGGAGGTGTGGGAAGCTCCAGCACTTCACCGAGCACAGGCGCACCCAGCAGGGCGACGCTGGCAGCGGCCAGCAATGCACGGCGTCTCATATCTTCGTCGATGACCTCCTCCCCGACAGCCGGGCCCGCGGGCACGGCACCCTCATCGTAGGCGAGGCCCATCCACGCGCGCGGTACTTCGAGGCCCTGGGCAATACGGAGAAGCACGTCGTAGGCCACGACCCGGCGGCTCTTGAGGACTTCGGATACCTCGGACTGGGATTGCCCGGTCAGCTGCGCGATCTGTCGTTGGCTGATGTCAGCTTGGGTGAGTAGTCGGTAGACGGCAGCGATGTCGCGGTCGGCTAGCGCCCGCCGGGCGGCCTTGGTCGTCAGTGCGTGACGGAGCCGATCGCTGAGGGTGTCTTGCTTGGCTGGTGCTGGTCTGGTCGGGGGGTTCAGGTCCGGCATGGTCCGCCTGTCCCTCCCGTGGTGGTCGTTGTGTGGGTGGCATGTTGTGTCCGACCTAAGCCTAGCTGACGACAAGCTGATTTCGTCCAGACGGTGCGATCGTCGCGGGCGCCCGGCTGTCCGCGCCCCGGTCGCACTGACCGTGCTGGCGGGGCCGGAATGTGACGGTGTGACGGGTTCGGAGCTGACCCGTCACACCGTCACCCGGACTGTTTGACCTGTTAGATGGGGTAGTGCTGCCGTCACAGGGTTGTGACGGTGTGACAAGTGTTTTCGCTGGTTGTGACGGCCTTGTGCCGGGGTTGTGTGACGGGGATGTGCGCTGATCACTCATCTTCGGCATCGGGTGGGCGCCCGTCGCGGATCGCCTCGGTAGCGGTGCGGAGGTCGGCGATGAGGTAGCCGCGGACCTGCCGCGCGGCGCCGTCCTCGGTGGGGATGCGTTCACGTGTGGGTCGGCAGCCGAGATCGCTCAGTTGCCGGCTGAGCGTGGCACGGTCGATGCTCAACGCGGTGACCAGTTCAGCGGTAGGGATGAACTCACGGCCGCCCTCATCGAGATCGGCACCTAGATACTCGACCACCGATGCCAGCGGTTCGGGTAGATCACACTCCGGCGCCGGCGCCTCCTCGACGGTGATCTGGCTGGCCCCGATGACGTCGGCAACAGTGGCCGGATCGAGCGCGGGGACGGACGCAACACCGATGGCGTGGCCACTCAGCGTACCGGCTGCCTCCCGCAGTGCCCGGCCGCGCTGGCATAGCGTGGTCCAGTCGTTATTAGGCATGTAATCGGTACGCACCATCATGGCCAACACATCGGCCCCGGCCGCCGTGTCCCCGTCCGGACGCAGGATGCCGACGCCCTTGTGCGAGGGCAGTAGTCGGCTGCTGTCCCATCCCCGGGTATTCATCTGCTCCCCGAGAATGATGTTGCTATCGCGCCAGTCCATCACTCGCAGCGCGAAGCGGGAACCGAGCACGGCCCGTAGCGCGGAGGGAATGGTTTTGGTGTCGGGTCGTTGAGTCGCCAACACCAGGACGATTCCCGCAGCCGGGCCCTTCTTGGCCAACCAAGTCAGCAACTCGCCGATGTACTCCCCAACGGGGATGGTCTTACCTTGCACCTTGATGGGTGTGCGTTCCTCGAGGGGGACTTGCACTTCGTCGATAAAGATGCCGGTGATCGGCATGTCCAACGACGGATCACGGGACATCGCGGGAGTGACTTTCGATTCGGGACAGACTTCGTTGTCGAGCTCGCGCATGCGCCGGTATCGCGCTTGGACTTCGGTTATGAGTTCGGCCAGCCAGGCGGCGAGCTCCAGGGCGTGGGCCGATTCGTCGCCGGAGAGGAACCGGTGCGCCACCTGCGCGGCAGCATCCCAGTCCTTCCCGGCCTTGAAATCGGCGATGTAGAGCCGCGTGTACGCGTCGAGGATCAACCCGGCGGCGGCCAGCCGAGCAGCGAAGGTCTTGCCCTGCCGGGGGATCGCCCCGACGAGCAGTGAGGTCCACACCAGCGGGAGACTGATGCGGCGATCCCGCGCGTCGCGCCCGAAGGGCACCGGCCGCCAAGCGTCCCAGCACGCCACCTCCAACAATGGCGTGCGGATCGGTGGGGTGGCGTAGGGGTCGGTGTCGGCCACCCACATCGCGACCCGCCCGGCGTGCCCACCGGTACCCCGGACCCGCTCGACGAGCAGTTGCACCTCGTCCACGGCCAGTGCGGACGCCAGCGCTTCGCGGTTTTTGATGACGTCGGTGGCCTTGCGGGTGGCCGGGAGGTCGATGGTGATCGCCCAGCCGGCCCCGACCCGGTTGGCGCGCTCGACCAGGCGAAGGGTTTCGTCTTTGCCAATGAGTTTGGCGTCGCGGAAGGCGTCGACCAGGATTTGTGGGTCCATGGTCCAGGTCAGCGACCTTGGTCCGGCGAGGACCGGCCGGCGGCCGGGGCTGCCGTCCTTGCGCCGCCCGGTGATCGCCAGCACGGCCGCACCGATCACGCTCGTGGCCCACAGCACGGCTTGGCCATAGAGCATGTCGCCTATCGCCATGCCCGCCGTGCTGGTCCCGACGATGGCGCCGGTGACCCGCCACCGCAGTAGCGTCAGCTCGCGGATCTCGATGTATTTATCCGCCAGTTTTTCCGATTGCTCGGCCGCCTCTCGGTAGTCGTGGACAGTCACCCACCGCCGCCACACTCGCAGCGCCAGCACAGTGCCTCGACCGCTCGCGCTGACGAACCGCCACGGCGAGCGAACCAGCGCTACGGCGGTGTCCTTGGCGGTTTGTGCCGCGTCGGCGCGGCTGGTGAGCGCGGTCGGGATGCGCGGGCAGCGTTGCCGCCACGACGCCGCCGGTCTGGAGTGCTGCTGTGGTTGGCCGCCGGGGTCGTCGTCTTCGATCAGCTCGCCGTCGAGCACTGGCTCCGCCGGGATCACCGCACTGTCATGTGTGGTCATCTCCGGTCACCTCGCCGGTAGGTGACATCCAGTGAGGTCACCGCGAGAGCCCGGGTTACCACGTAGGCGGTGATCAGTGCCGGCACGGCGAGCACCACCCAAAACAGCGTGCTGCCCGGGGCGTAGGCGATCGCCGCCCACTGCACGCCGACGATCACACCGGCGGTGCCCAACACGTACCCGAGCAGCGAGGCCACCCGGGACGCCACGTGCGCCCCGTCGGCCGCCCGCCGACCCCGCCGGGTGCCCGAGCTCCACACCATGACCAGCGCCAGGAGCACTCCGAGAATGGCGACCACCTGCATTGGACCGAGTTCGACGGTCATGGCGTGGCCCCCCCTTCCTGATCATTCAGGTTCGGTTGCTGGCGGTCGGTTTGCCACGCTCGGTGCAGCGCGCGCCGGTCGTCCTCCGGAAGCGCGCCCCACACACCCGTGGTGGTTGCCCCGGCCGCGCGCAGCTCCAGCTCCAGGCACTGATCGATGACCGGGCACCCCTCGCACAGCCGCTGCGCGAGCGCCCGGTCGCTGGGGGCGCAGTCCTCCCAGTCGGGCTCCTGCGCGGGCCACAGACCCCACAGGCACAGCCCTCGGCGCACGACCACAGTGGTCAGCACGTCGGTCGGAACCTGCTGGAGTCGGTCGAGTCGGGCGGCCATGGCCGCGTACTCCGGGGTGTCGTCGTCGTCGTAGGTCACCACGACGGACCCCCGCTCAACCGCTCGATCTCGCGCGCTGTGCGCCGTTCGCTGGCGAGTCGGGCGACGTCGACGCATCCGCCGGACTCGGCGGCCTCGGTCACCAACTTGTGCAGCGCTGCCGCGGGCACGACGTAGCGGGTCCGGACCCGGACGGCGGGGAAGGCGTCGTCCCGGATCGCCCGGTAGAGGGTGGCGGGGTCCACGCGCAGGATCTGCGCGGCTTCCCGGACCGTGTAGAAGGCTGGCGGGTTCGCATTGGGTATTGCTGTACTCATTGGGCTTCTCCTGGTTGAAATTAGGATTTCATCACTATTGTGATGATTTCAGCTCATCTGGGCGCCGATTAGGTAAGGGCGCAGTCGAAAACGGGGTGTCAAGCCGCGAGATGTCGAAGACCGGCTAGCCTCGCCGCGACGGCGGAGCGCGGAGCGCGGAGGAATACGTGACGGAGGATTGGGTGGCGGTTGCCAACGTCATCAAAGAGCGCGTGAACGAACTCGGATGGCGTCAACGCGAGCTCGCGCAACGCTCGCATGTCTCCCAAGCGATCGTGCGCGAACTCCAACATCACACCGTCGAGCGGCGCCGTAGCGCCCGGACCCTCGAAGCGCTCTCGCTGGCGCTGGGTTGGCATCCCCAGCACATCACTGCCGTGCTGCGCGGCCGCACGCCGCCCGAGCTGGGTGACCCAGTCAGCGACAACGGCAGAACGGTGTCCTCCCGTTTGGACGCAATCGACGAGCGCTTGAGCGAGATCACAGACCTGCTCCACGAGATGAACGCCAACTTGGCGACGGTGATCAGTCATGGAAACACCGGCCGTTGAGACTTTCAGGGAGGAACCCCGTTGGTGAGTGCTGTGGGATTGCATAGCTACAAGGTCGTCGTTATCGCAGTTTTTCGATAGACGACAACGGACGACAGACAAGGACAGCGACAATGTCCATGGACATCCGGACATCGATGGACAAGCGTCATGTCCCTAACGCCGTCCTCATCCGCCTGCGCGAAGAACAAGGCTGGGGCCGGCCAAGGCTGGCCAAACAATTCGAGCTGGTCGGTCGTCGCCACGGAATCCCCACCCCGGAACCCGCGGCCATGGAGAAGCAGATTTATCGACTCGAAACCGGTCGCACGCTGCGGCCCACTCCGATGTATGCGAAGTTGTACTGCCTTACCTTCGATCGAACGACATCAGAACTCTTCGGGGACCTTGACAACGAGGTCTCGGCGGGCGCTACCTGCGCTACGCGAAGTCACAAATTCATCCCGGTGTTTATCGGCGCGAACGTAGCATCGGCCCTCATCGCAGCCGGAGGGCAGTGGAACCACATCGATGACCAATGGACGGCGTGCCGCCGGCGAGCGATCGAGCACCCTACCGGCTCATGCCACCTTTACCTCTGGCCATTCGGGGTGGCGCTGTTCCACCTCGTCGAAGACCTAGCCCTTGAGTCCGTCGCCCGTCTTGCGGTCTGGCGGCGAATCACCTACGAACAGAACATGCACTGGGCGCACCACCAACTCCAGGCACTCACCGGCGGCAACGTCGCCGGGCGGCCCTACGTGCTGAGCCTGTACTGGGTGGACGAACCCGCCTGGCAAGGAAACGATCTCCACACCGCACTACGGCTCTTGTGCATTCCCCGCGTGCTAGTACCGCGAATAGACAACATCGATGAATCATGCCTCGCGTCGGCCGCGCTCGTCGAACGCGCACTGCTAAAAAACGGTTTTGACCATCCCGAACTCGTCGACTTCAGTATGAAAGGTATCTCCTACGGCTACGCTTCATGGTCCGGCGTCGTCTACCACCCCATCGCCCGAGACCGCGCGCTACGCGAAGATGAGCTCGTCACCTGCCAGCTTTCCGTACAAGCCGCATGGACGTACTGCGACTATCTCCGTCAACAAGTCGAAAATGGGGACGACCCAACAGTGCCCCCCGAGTTCGGTTGGCGGTTCCTGCGCGGCATTCGCTCACGACTTACTACTGAACGCCCTCAGGAAACGTCACAGCACCGCTCGATGCGCGACGCCGTGGTAGAGACTAGCGGGCTGGGCCGACACCTAACCCAAGCGGTGGAAGTCCTCCGAGACTGCGACAGGACGTGAGATGAGCGAACGCAAACCCGTGCTTGTGGTCGTGGACGTGCAAAATGGTTTCATCACCGAACACTCCCAACCCGTCGTACCGGTCATCGCCGACCTCGTCCGCCGATGGCAGGCCGCACACGGCGACGTAGTCTTCACCCGGTACCTCAACTACCCCGGGAGCCCATTCGAGCGCCTGATCGGCTGGACCAAGATGGCCGACGGTCCGGAAACCGAACTCGTCACCGAGTTAGCGCCTTACGTTGGTCCACACACACCGGTTGTAGACAAGTACGTCTACACTCTATTCACACCCGACGGAACGCGCCTCGTCGACGAACGAGGCTGGACCGACCTCTACGTGTGTGGCATCGACACCGAAATCTGCGTACTCAAAACCGCCGTCGACGCATTCGAACACGACCTTACACCATGGATCCTCAAGGACGCATGCGCCAGCCATTCCGGGCCTGAAGCTCATGCCGCCGGGTTATTCATCGCCGGGAGGTTCATCGGCACCAACCAAATAATCCAGACCACCAGTCTTTCCGAATCCTTCCTTCCCCTATCTGTCTGACAAGCCGGGAATCAAGCGGCGGCGGAGTAGCCGGTTGAGGAGAGGAGCGACGGGCATCCGTTCATTCGCTGTCAAACTGTGCTGTCACCGTCGGCCTCTCGCTTGCAAGGCCCGGGCGTCCCGTGCCGCGGTGTGCGCATGTTATCCGACCTCGAAGGATCTTCGGAGGTGATCTGGGGCCGTCTGCCGTCGTTTCGGGGTTGCTACACGCCTGCTATATGGTGGCTACTTGAGCCGACCCGCCCTCGGTGTGAACTCACCGCAGCGCGGTCCCGTAAGTGTGGGGCGGCAGATCACGCCGGCAGATCCATACGTACGAGATGGCAAGCTTTATAGGACGATGAGCTTGTTCGAGCCCTACGCATATTGGAGGCCAAGGTATCCCCAAAGCATGGTGATCCACAAACGCCAGAATTGGAAACGAACGTCCGCGAGTACGTTTGGAAAATCACGGGTGGGTGCTCGACCGGGTCAACCTGCCCAAAATCGGAAGTTTGCTGGAAGGGTTGGACATCAAACAAACTTGATCTAGCCAAGGAACTGGTGCCGAAACTCGAGAAGAAATACCGACGCGAAGTGGCCAATGGAAAGATCATGATCCCAGCTGTGAAGGTCATCGAGGAGGTACGTGAAATCGTCTTGCGGTCGCACCGGAAGCACCATGCTGCCCAGACAGCAGGAAGATACAGTAAGGCTGATCAATAGGCAAGGCGATTGACGATGGGCTGCGTACAGACCAACCGTTGACACCGCTCACCCTTCACAACCACATCCCCGAAAAATCCCACTCCTGCTCAGTTGTCCGCCTCCTCCCTTGATGCATCCTCCGTACCAAATAGCGTCGGCTGATCGGAAAATAGGCCAGGAGCAAAAAGCCCTATCGCAGTGGGTATCTCGATGGTCTGACGCAGCTTGGATTTCACTGATTCGTCCAACTCCCATAAGAGTGGGAGTGCGGTGCGCATGAGCGCTGAGAGAGGAAGCTTGCTACCCGTGATTCCAACGGCAGTATGTTCACGAAAATCGACGGTGAGCTGTTGGCCAGATTCAAGGGTTGCCTGCGCCTCGTGCACGCGAGCAGTAGGTCCGAAAGCTTCTGCAAGGGTAGTTAAGCGTTCCCCCTGCGCCACATCTTTGTTGCTTTCAGAATCAAGTACGAGCGCGTCATGGCCATCGCTCAGCCGAAGTGAGTTGAGAACGATTCCCTGAGCCCGGGACCGCAGTTCGTCGACAGTGATACCGCGGCCGAGTGAACGCGACGCTCGCGCCCTTCGTACATCGTCTGCGTGTTCCGACACGTAAGAGATAAAGTCGTTGCCTCGCAAACCAAGAAGACCTCGATCAAGTATCCAGCTAATTTCTTCTGCATGTTCCCCCAACGTTGGCTGGTACTGCTGGACAGCGCATGCTCGACACCACAAGCGGTCCAGGTTCGCACGGATTAGATGTTGCAGGTTGGGCGAGACCGATGGAACGCGCAGATGAGCGATCTGGTCTACCGTCAGTTGACGACCTAGACTCCGCCAAAATTCGTAATCATCGATTTCATCGAAACTCAGTAAGAATTCGAGAGCATCGTCGCTAAAATCACCGAAGAGATCTATCTTTCCGGGAAAACGCTCGAGTCCACCGCCACTACCGACCCAGACCGCTTGAAGAAATCGAATAAGAAGCCCTGACTGCCGCTCGTTAAGTGACTTTTCAATAATTTCTGTAGCAGCCTTAGTCGTATCAATTGATATGGTTCTGGCACCCTTGAAGCCGCTTGACACCACGGTGGAGGTCAGTTCTGCCGCGTCTCGATCAAGCAGGCCGCGACCACCTTGAACGAGTGCTGCTGATAGCAGACCTAGGATGGGATCGTCACTGCGTCTATGGACAAGAGTACCTAGGGCGACCGGATCTGTCACAAGAGCTTGCGAGCTATTCGCGGAGAAGTCGAAGACAGATCTATCTTCGAGGTCAAAAGGCATAGCAGATAGTCCAAAAATGATAGGTCCATGTCCTTGCATGCGGCTCATGCCATCATACATGTACCGTAGGTCATCATTAAATCGAAGGTAGACGTATCGCTCGCTTGTCGGTTCTCGTGGCCAAGTCAGGACAAAGTCCGGAGAATAAGTGTGGTTGAAATACTGCGTGCTTAGTATGCGGACATGCGTATCGACCGCAGCAATCTCTGCCATGACGACATCTTTAACCCGTGAGACTGAGTCTTGGGGTCGCTCGATGCCCAGGGCGTCGGCAATAGCTCGCGCATAGTCGCGTTCAGGTGCAGCAGCGGTCACAGCGTATCCTCCTTACTCACCTCATGCGCCTGAATAATCGCACGGTGCTCTCGTGATACGACCAGCGATTCTTGCCGCTCGGAGAGCACAATTAACCAGAGTCGACGAGCCACCTCCTCACAGGATTTGCTTTCAAGTGCAGGATCCCGCTCTTGATTCCCGAAGACCTTCTCTGCGTGGCGCGTGATCGCCTTCTCGACGTGTAGAGCTGCGCATAGAGTACTCCAGTCTCCGATAGAGAACGGAGCCCACGTAATCCACATGAAGTTATCGCACCGCTCCGGGCTCACAACGAGCGCACGGTAACATTTGGCGAGATACTCAAGATAAAGCGAGCCCTGGTCGGCGGCGTTCTTATAGAATTTGCTTTCCGCGAGGAACATTTGACTGCGCAGTTCTCCACCAAGAAGTACGCCTCCTAGATCGAAGGAAAACTTCCTAGCAGTGGCGTCCGCCCACGGAAAAGATAATTTGGGAACCGCGTACGCCTGGGGATTGACCCAGTGGGCATTGACTCGGGTCGTGGCTTCCAGCCACTCCTTGGCCCGCCTGGCACCCTCACGGCCAAGCTCGTGCAGCTGCTCACCGGACACGGGCATGACGTTAGTCGATCAGACGACTCCTAGCACCCTGGGCGCGCAAAATCAATCAAACCGCTACCCGCAGACAAGAACTCCCGACCACGTAAATCCGCCGAGGTCTACGTGCTGTCGTGCCAGAGCCAATCTAACCCCGCCAACCGCGCCCTCTGCTCCAACACCAACAACGGCAGCTCCCAATCGTATCGCCGCCCACCGTTACCATGCGGACCTGGTTCGTAGACGTCAGGACCGTACAGCACAGTGACCTCCATCTCTCGGTAGGGCCACAACGCTCCGGCCGAACGCCCGGTAGGCGGCTCGAGCGTCGGAAGGTTACGGTCTGTGAGAGCCAAGCAGGCGACCTCAGCCTCGCCCCGGCGGCACGCACCTACTACCGGCGTCGGTCAGGCGCCAGCGGGGACGTCAGCGATCACGACCAGGACGACGACCTAGCCGAGCTAGGACAACGACTGTGGGTCGAGCGGCCACGCGGGCCACTGCCCCTGGACAGCAAGAACTCCGCCTCACCTGGGGCAAGACGGGGTTCCAACATGACTCATCTGGTCGGGACGACAGGATTCGAACCTGCGACCACTTGACCTACAGTCGGTCCTTGACGGTCCGGCACATCCCCGGAACTGCCGCGCAGACTTTGGCCCGATTCCTCCTTGAGCGCCCGGATCCGGTGGCGTTACTCTCAGGCTGCGCTGTCACCTTCGAGCCCTTCACTTGTAAGTCCCGGTCGGACCGTGAGCGGCAGTGTGCTCATGTTGTCGAACCTCGAAGGATCGCCCGACTGCCAAGCGTACGGTCCGCCTGGTAGCTCTGGCTACGACAAACGGAGTAATGCCTATATCGCGCTTTGCCGCTCAGCGCAAGAGTGGGGCCGTTTGCCGCTGGCAAGGGCTGGCGAATAGCGAAGAACGCCCGTGTAGTTCACGATGGTAGCGGTAATGGTGCCCGTCCTGGGGAGGTTCAATCTAACGAGCTTAAAGGAGACGCGCGGTGACTCTGTCGCCATTGTGGCGATGCTATATGCCTGCATGTGACTAGAAGGGCGCAGCTGAAGACTTACCTAGTCAACAGTTGGAAACAACGGAAGGCTGGATTTTGAACAACTCTTGAATCTCCGATCACGGAGGCATACTTTAAGGTTTTTGCGTGAGACCGAAAGACGAGCACATGACGACCCCGGGCGCAAAGGTGGTAGACAACAAAATGCCGATGCCAACACCCACGGATCAACCTGCTATCCAATGTTTTTTGAGTTACGCTCACGATGACGAGGCTGCACTGACGTTCATCAATGAGTTCAAGACCGCATTGAACCACTTCGCATATTCGGATCGCGGTCGACGAGTCGAAGTCTTTGTTGATCACGACTCCATCGGCTGGGGCGAAGAGTGGCACCAGAAGATTCGGGATAGCATTAGAACCGCTTTGGTGTTCATCCCCCTTATTACAATGCAGTATTTATCGCGGCCGATGTGCCGCGAGGAGTTGATGCTCTTCGTCGAAGGCGCACAGGAACTCGGTGTCACGGAGCTGTTTCTTCCTGTCGTGGTCCTCGGTCACCGATCCATCAGCGAGGACAGCAACGACGCCGTTGCTCAACGTATTGCGAAGAGGCAGTTCAAGGATTTACGCGATGCTGTTCTGCAAGGGACTAAGTCAGCGACATGGCGTACAGTAATGCTTGACATTGCGAACAGCCTCGTAGATGCAGTCGAGTCAGCCGAAGAGAGCTTAACCGCGAAGGGAGGCGCAGCGGAGCGTGAGCTCGCTGTAGCCGTCGGACCCGGCGAGATCGAGGACGACACACTCGGACTGGAAGAGCTGAGCAATGCAGCTACCGAAGCGAGTGACGAGGTCCTTGGCCTCATGGAGGAGATGACGGGCCTCATCGAACAGGTTATGGGAGTGATCGTTCCTGCAGCCGATCAGCTGAACGCCGCGGCCAACCGACAAGGGGCGACGGCTGTTGTCCTCAAAGTCGCAAATGACGTGAAGCCGATAAGCACCCAGATCGAAGGAGTCGGTTCACGTCTTGAGGTGCGAACTGCTGAGATGGATAGCGTGCTGCGTAGTGCTTGGATCTTAGCGAGGGATCACGGTGGCCCTGAGTTAGCGGAATCTGTTCGAAACTCAATCATGAGCGGCGCGGCAGGGTTGTTGCAACTAGAGGACACTGAAAAGTCAATCTCGGAGTTTCTGCAGAGCTTGAGACCAACGGAAGTGATGAGTGTACCGCTGCGCAAAGCGATTCGCCCGATGAGGATGGGAGTAACTTCGTTCCAATCATCCATATCAACTATGCGGTCGTGGCCCTCGATTACGGATGCCTAAGCCGGGTTAGTCTGTTTCATTAACAGTCAGATCGTTGGGCCGTGCTTACCCGTGCGCGTTTGGGCATGCGGGAGCCGAGGATCTCCGCTGCTTTGCGGTCGGAGGAGGCGACCCATGCGGCGTATACCCGCAGGGTGGTCGCCCCTCCCCCACCGTGGCCGAGTCGGCCGGCGACCGTGCGGAGATCCACGCCTGCGGTCAGCAGCTCGGTAGCCGAGTAGTGCCGCAATGCATGAAGGTGGGTGACGATGCCAAGCCGTTCAGCCATGTCCTTGTAGCGGCTCGATACGGCGTGCGGTGAGTACGGCGTGGTCGGGTCGATGTCGCGAACGCCGTGAAACACGTACATGTCGTCGTTCAACCCGATACCGATTGACAGCAGGCGCTCTCGGCATCGGTCCTTGTGCTCACGCAGTAGCACCACGGTCGCAGCGTCCAAGGCGATCCGCCGCATCTGATGGGTCTTGGTGTCCTTCTCCGTCCCGACGCCGCGCCGGAGTCGATAACTGCGCCGGAAATCGATCACGGCTGTGTCCAGATCGACCCGAGACCACCGCAGCGCGCAGATCTCACCTCGCCGCACACCGGTAGTCATCACCAGCCAGACCAGCGTCCCCCAGTCGTCATCCAACTCGAACGCCGCATCCAGCAGTCGAGCGGCATCGGCCGCGGACGGTGGATCCGGCTGAGGAGGCTTCTGCCTAGGACGTACCGCGAATCGGGCGGGGTTGGAGTCCAACCACTCCCAGCGCACGGCGAGATTCAGCGCCCCGCTAATGACAGCGTGCACCTGCCGAACGGCTGAAGCCGACATGGGCCTGCACACGTGAGGGCGGCACTTGACCTTGACGCAATCATGCTCACCGACCGCCTTGTGCTCGATATGGGGCAACCGGTCGCAGCGAACTCGGCAGCGCCGCAGGTCTGCATACAGGTTCTCCAGAGCTCGCGGCGTGATCTTGCTAATCGGCACCGACCCCAACACGGGGCGAATGGTACGCTGGATGTAGCCCTCGTAACCCTCGCGGGTGCTGTCTTCGATCTCGACGGTGCGCAGCCACTCATCGATGACATACCCGAGCGTCGTCACGCTCGGGGTGCCTCGTTGCCGGTTAATCTCGGCCATCAGCGCCGTGAGCTTGCGCTCTGCCTGCTTATAGGCCTTCTCGTCCGTGCCCTTGACCGTCTCGCTGCGGTACACGCGCTTGCCGGTCACCGGGTCCACTCCGGCGTAGACCTTCACCCGCAGTGACGTGCCCCGCCGCTCGATCTCGCCCCGCTGGCGGCCGTCTCGATCTCTCGAAGCCATGCACTGAGAGTACTCGCACCCGCAACGGCACCCATAGATCCACTATATCAACCTTCGAAAGACTGTTCTAGCTGCTAGAAGCGGTGGGGCGGGTGGGGATCGAACCCACGACCTGACGGATTATGAGTCCGCTGCTCTAACCAGCTGAGCTACCGCCCCCGGATGGGTGCCGAGGCTAGCTCACTACCGACCTCACGCTACGACGGGACACGGGCTCCATCAGCCGGGTGCTCGCGGAGGGCGGGGGTCCTTGGGTCCTGAGCGCTCGGAGGGCCAAGGTCACGCGACCGCCCCCCAGCCGCGCCTTGGGCGCCCGCTGGTCCCGTGTACCGGCGATCACACCGTCATGAAGGCGCTACGGGTCGCAGGTAGGGTGGCCTATGACGACTGGGGGGCGAGCAAGAACCAGAGGGGCACGGTGGACGAGTTCATTTCTCACAGCTCATGGATGCGCGATATCCCCGATGATGCTCGAGTGACGACTCTGAACATTCCTGGAACCCATGATACTTGCGCCACCGACGGACCCCTTGGATTTGGCAAGACCCAAAACCTGGATCTGACTGACCAGCTGAGTGCGGGAGTCCGCTTTCTCGACATCAGACTTGCACATTACCGGGATAACCTTTTCGTCCACCATGACGTCGTGCATATTAAAAAGACCTATTCGGATGTTCTGAAGATTTGCATCAGTTTTCTCAAACAGAATCCTTCTGAAACTCTCTTAATGTCGGTCAAGAACGAAGGGCGATTCGATAGTGTGCTCGGCAGATTCGCTCCTTCCGAGCTCCTCGGAAAGTCCATAGCTGACCCGGCGAACTGGACTATCCGCGCAAGCTCGTTTGAACACGCATTTCAAGCGAGAACGTGGGAGAATGTCGAGGATGCGTCGCTATTTTACAATCTCGCCGTCCCTCGTCCTGGTGGCGGCCCGGTGGACAAAATTTCGCTCACGTCCGAAACGACCTTGGGAGAAGTTCGCAGTAAGATCATCTTACTACGCAGGTTCGAGGGCGGTCAGGACGTCGGATTCGACCTCACCCATTGGCCGGAGAATCAACATTTCAGAAGCACGACGACTCTCATATACGATGTCGAGGATCACTACCAGGACCCTGGCGAAGATGACAAGTACAAGTTCGTCGAAGACCACATAGAGGAAGCAAGACGTGGGGATTCTCGGGATCTCTACATCACGTTTTCCAGCGCCGTCAACCTGAAGGCGGCCGGCTACTCAAGAGCGATAAACCCACGTCTCAGCGACTACCTTGCGGAATCCCCACCAGGGCGCACCGGGATTATCGTGATGGACTACTTCGAGAAGCCGCGAGAATTAATCTCAAATGTGATCAAGATGAACTGGCGAACGGGGCGACCGACGGTTACACCCAGCAGAACAGGCTGATGAGCCACGCGGATCATCGCCACGTTGCGTCGCGGATGCGCGATGTGGGGGGGTCCCAGCCGACAGAGGACCAGCGCGACGTCGTCCCGCGTGGACATGCAAGCGCGCCGATCGCGACCTCGCCAAGGCGTGGAAGCGCCTGCGCGGACCGTGAAGAACTCCAGAACTGACCAGCGACCGGTGATCCGTGGTTACGATGCGAGCTGAGGCCGTTGAGGGGAGACCGTCGTGCCGGCACTGCGGCGCATCGTCCACGAGGTTCGCTCCCTCGAGCTCGGCGCCGCCACCCGGTACGAGCAGCACCACCTTGTGGTGGGCCAAGCGCGGGTCGAGGCGCTCTTCGTCGATCCCGCCCTGGCGTCGGTGCGTGTACACATCGCGGCACCGGGAGACGCAGTCCGCATCGTCAAGCCGCTCGACGTGGTGGAGCCGCGTTCCAAGGGACCAGCCGGCGGAGCGTTTCCCGGCTGGATGGCGCCGGTCAACCGCAAGCGCGGCGGTGACACCCACGTGCTGCGCGGAGCTGCGGTGCTGGCCGCCGGGCACCTGCCTCGCAATCAGGAGGGCCTGATCGACATGTCCGGCCCGGGGGCGCAGCTGTCCCCGTTCGGCCGGACGAACAATGTCGTGATCGAGTTCGACCGCGCTGACGGTGCCTCCTGGCAGGAGGCCGAGGTCGCCCTTCGCCGTGGGTTGTTGCGGCTAGCGGTGCACCTCGCCGATGCTGCCGTCGACGCCGCGCCCGACGCCGTGGAGGAGTTGGCGCCACCGCACCGCCCCGGCACATCCACCGGCGGCCTCCCCCGGGTCGGGGTGATCACCAACCTGCAGACCCAGGGCGCGTTCAAAGACGTCTTCGTCTACGGGCGCAGCATGGCTGGCAGCCTGCCGACCCTGTTCGACCCCGCCGAGATCGAGGACGGGGCCGTGGTCAGCGGCCAGTACGGGCACCCGGCGCTGCGCAACCCGACCTACCTGCACCAGAACCACCCGGTGATCGCCGAGCTGCGCGCCCGCGACGGCCAGGATCTGCGTTTCGCCGGAGTGGTGCTGTGCCCGGAGCCGGTCGAGCAAGGCGACAAGGAACTGGTTTCCACGCACGCCGCGTGGCTGTGCCGTGCCGCCGGCTTCGACGCCGCCATCGTGACCAAGGAAGGCGCCGGCAACGCGGACAACGATCTGATGTTGAAGGTCGACGCCCTGGAGGCCGACGGGCTGACCGCAGTGGCCCTGTACGCCGAGATGTCCGGCGCCGACGGCACCGGTCCCCCTCTGGTTGCCGGTCCCCGACGGGGCGCGATTGTCAGTACCGGCAACTACGATCAGCGGGTGGCACTGCCAGCGGTCGAGCGAGCGTTGGGCGGCGCCCGGCTGGGCATCGCTGACGCGGACGCGACCGCTGCGGTGGAGGTCCCCACCGCAGCCATCCTCAGCGCTCTGAGCCCCCTAGGCGCGGGGCGGCTGACCTGCCGGTTCGATCAAGAGCTGGTCGGCCAGCAGTTAGTCGGCCAGCAGTCGGGAGGACCAGCCTGATGCGCATCGTGCACTATCTCAACCAGTTCTATGCCGGGCTCGGCGGCGAGGATGCGGCGGGCATCGGTCCCCGGATAGTCGACGGGACGGTCGGTCCCGGGCGGTTGCTCGCGCAGCTACTCGGCGCCGAGTACCAGATCGTCGCGACGATCGTGTGCGGCGACAACCATGCCGCCTCCAACGCCGCCGTCGCGCAGGAACTGCTCGACTTGGCCCGCGGCGCCGGCGCTGAGTTGCTGGTCGCCGGGCCCGCCTTCGGCAGTGGCCGCTACGGGCTGGCCTGCGCCCGGCTGGTC
>JALYTS010000068.1 GCA_030854185.1 Actinomycetota bacterium
TGACTACGAGACCCTGCCCCAACACCACGAAGCCATGGTCCACGTAGCCATGATCATGATCATGTCCCGCCGCCTAGCCCGCACCGGAGACTGGTAGACCGGAGTTTCCAGACGCGCTCTTAGAGAAGGGGAGCATTTGAGATGCGCACCACGAACGTCGGGCAGGGCGCGGCACTGCGCCGTCGGCTTGCTGCTGTTGTCGTCGTTGCCGCGGGGCTTGCCGTGGCAGGTTGCGGCAATCCCACCAACGCACCCACCAATCCACCCGCCAATCCCACCAATGCACCCGCCAATCCCACCAATGCACCCGGCGCGTCGTCCACTGCGCCTTCTCCACCGATGTTGAGCTCGACGCCGCCGGCCCAACCGCGGGCAGCGTCGCTTACCTGGGCCAAGTCGATGTGCCAGGCGCTGCACCCCGCTTTGGGTCAGCTCGGCTCGCCACCCCAGCCTGACCTCAACAACACGGCAGCGACGCGGCAGGCCTACATCAGTTACCTCGGCAATGCGCGAAACACCACGCAACAGGCGATCGACCGGCTTGTCTCGATCGGGCCGCCCCCGGTGGAGAACGGTCTGCAGATCCTTGGCCAGGTGAGCAACCAGCTCGGCCAGTTGCGTGACAATCTCAACGACGCGTTGGCGCAGCTCACCCAGGCCACCCCCAACGACTCGGGCGCGATGGTGCGCGCCTTCGGCGCGGCCAGCCACGTTGTCGGCCTGCTCAGCACTCTCGCCACGGACCCGCAGCTGCGCGCCGCCATTGATCAGACACCCGAATGCCAGAACCTGGCCGGGTAACACGGCGAGCAGCACCACCCGCGGGCGGGTCGTCCGAGCCGACGGCGGCGCCGACTGGACTGCCGGCGAGTAGGGAGCTACCGTCAGCGCCCGCTCGTCCACCATCTTCAGAAACCCCGGTTATCTCCGGTTCACGAAGGGTCCGAGTAGGTCGAGGTACTGCCGAGGTGATGGCGTCGCATACACCAAGGGGTCCTGCCGGTAGACCGATGCAGATAAGGGACAGGTGTCGCGAGCCTGGATGCGGGCTTGGTCGAGCTTAGTGCCGGTGTGCGCCTCGTAAACCGTAATGGTGTAGTCCGCAAACCGCAGCGACGCTGACTGCCCGGAGGGGTACGGGCACAACAGACCCGTGTCCGCGCCGCCACCGTCGCTCTCGGTGCACGCCACCAGTTGGACGGCTGCCGGGTCCTGAGGGTTCCAGGCTGGCCCGAGCCCGGCCAATCTCGGGTTCTCCAACATGTCCCCGATCGCCCCGCGTGGCCTGACGACGAGGATCGGATGCGGGGGTGCTCCGGCATAAGGTGCCGCGGTGGTGGAATGGGGACCGCTGCATAGCGCCACCAGATCGGAGATCTTGGTGACCGGCTCGTTCGCCTTGCCGCCGCAGCCGACCAGCCCGGTGAGCAGCAGCGCCGCGGAGCAGACGTAATACCCGGATCGAATCTGCATCGCTGGCCCCGCTGCTAGTCGGATGGCGGGGTGGCCAGCTGGACAGTGGGGAGGCCGACGATGTCGTAGGTCGCGGAAGCGATGCCGACGCCGGCGGCGTCCAGCTGGCCGAGGACGTCGCGGCTGATGCGGTCTTTCACCTCGCGGACCCCACGGCAGGGCGCGAGGAAGCGCAGCGACAGCTCGAGCCAGTTATCGGTGATCCGCCAGTACACAGCAGGGTTGAGCGACGCGTCGGCCATGGCATAGCGGGACCGCATGGTGGCCAGGCCTGATCGGCGGCTGGGTCGTCGACCACCGCGTGCGTGCGGGCCGCCGACAGCAGGATCTGCTCGGCGCGGATCCGGTCGGCGTCATAGGTCACCGGCACGACGATCTCCTCCCAGATGTAGGGACACTCACGAGTGTAGTTGTACACAGGCTCTTTGAAGATCACGCCGTTGGTGACGGTGACGAGGCGGCCGGTGTACTGGCGGGAGTTGACCCACACGGCGGGGTCTGCGCTGCTCACCGACGGCGGCTGCCCCATCTCCATGATCGTGGTCTTGATGAACCCGAGACGGATGACGTCGCCGCGGACCCCGCCCAGCGTGATCCGGTCGCCGATACCGAAGGTGTCCCCGCGCAGGATCACGAAGTAGCCGGCGAGCGCGAGGATGACCTGCTGCAGGGCGAACGCCAGCCCGGCGCTGATCAGCCCCAGACCGGTGGTGAGGTTGGTCCCCGGAGTCACCCAGATCGAGACCGTACCGAGCACCCACCGGGTCAACGCGAGCACCAACCGCCGCAGCGCCAGGACCACCAGCACCAGCGCGAGGGTGAACAGCAGCTTCAAACCTGTTGTGGCGTTCACCCCGACGAGGGTGACCCCGGCCCCGTAGCGCCGGGGCTGGGTCACCGCCAGCTCGAACAGCTCGGTGAAGCTCGGGCTGCGCAGCACGACCCGGAGCTCGCCCTGCTCGTCGCGCAGCAGCCTCGGTCCGAGGTCACGGCCGGCCAGCTCGCACAGCAGCGCCGAGGAGTGGCCCAGCGCGTGGACGGCGGTCGTCGGGTCATTGATCCCAGGTGACAGTGCCTTGATGGCCACGTCGGTGAGCTGCCGCAATCCGAAGCCGACGTCCTGGGCCGCAGTGCGCTCGAAGCCCGTGCAGACCGCCTTCGCCACCCGCTCGCCGAGCCGGGACCGGGTGTCAGAGTCGAACGAGCCCGCACCGCGTGGCCAGCCGGCTCCCACTGGCGTGCCGGCGATCAGTGAGCTACCGAGGACCCGATCGAGGACCACGACAGCGTCGGCGTCGACGGCCGCCGCCAACAGTGCCTGCTCGTCGACTCTGGTCAAGAAACCTGACGAGCCGGCCAGCAGAGGCACGGCACTCCCGGGCAGCACCGGCAGCGCGGTATCACTCACGGCCGTCGAGCCACGCTCAGGCAGGACCCGCTGGAGGGTCTCGCTGGCGTCTTCGTGAACGTTGCGCAGCATCGTCTCGACCCGGATCTCCCGGGCCAGGTGGGCCAGGAACAGCACCAGGCCGAGCACGCTGGCCAGCGCAAGGGCGAACGCCACGGTCACCGCTACCTGCGGGACGAACTGCGGTTGGTCACCGGTGGAAGTGCGCACGGTGCGCAGCACGGTCAGGGAGTAGGTGAACGTCGCAAGGAACAGAGCCAGGGTGATGTGAACCACCCGGTCCCGGGTGAAGGTGCGCAGCAGCCTGGGTGAGAACTGCCCGCTGGCCAGCTACAGCGTCACGACAGTCAGCGAGAAGGTCAACGACGTGACGGTGATCAGTGAGCTGGCGATCGCGCTGAGCACCGTACGCGCCGCGCCGGCACCGCCCCCGAACAGGTAGGCCGTCAGCGTCGAGGGCAACCCGTCGGCGATCTGGACATCCAGCCGCGGTATTTCCGCTCCCATCGCGACAGCCAGCACCACCGCGAACGTCGGCAACGTCAGCGTCTGCTCCGAGTCCTGATCACGGGACGATCGGCTACCTGTGGCTCATCCTGGTACCGCGGGTCAGCGGCAAGCGGACCCCCGCGGCACTCAACGCCTTCGACTTCATCGTGACGGTGGCGCTGGGGTCCACCCTCGCCACGGTGCTGCTATCGAAGTCCGTCGCACTGGCCGAAGGTGCGTTGGCCCTGGCCCTGCTTGCTCCGACCGTTAAGCAATGACCTCCGCCGTGGGACGCGGGTCACGACCGGACAGATCGGGAGCAAACGGCTTGGCCCTGGGGCCCTACAACTCCTCGGCCGGCTATCGCCGGCGGGCCAGGGGCCTGCCGCAGGTGACGCGCGCATCCCTCTTCCTCTGTTGGCATCTCATCTCATCTCATCTCGGCCCGGCCGGTCCCGGCCCTGGCAAAAAGTCGGCTCAGGCCTTCATCCCGCCGTCGTGACTATGGACTATTCCGCAACGACACTCTCAGCCTGTGGTCCTTTCGGACCATGGGTGACGTCGTACGAGACTCTCTGGTTTTCTTCCAGGCTCTCGGCGAGCGCTGGGAGTGGTGGGCTCAATCCGCGATACGGGATGCTTGATTCCGGGGCTGTGGAGCGGGGAGACTGGGACTACTAGCCTCGCAGTACGGCAACGATCTGGTCTATGACCCGATCCCGCTGTGTGTCGGTCAGCCGTCCGAAGTGCTCGCCGAGCATGTCTACGGGCAGCCACACCACCCGGTCGGCGAGCACCACGCCGTAATCGGTCTCGGTGGCATAGGCGGTGGCTCGATAGCGGGTGCCGGTCTCGATCTCGGCGACCAGCACGGTAGAACTACCGGCGGCGTTGTAGATGTCGGCCGATACCACGGTGTACAGCTCGCGTTCTCCGGTGAGCGGGGAAGGGTGGGAGATCAGGACGTCTCCCTGGCTGGGCGTGGGTTGTCCGGGGGTCGTCAAGGCCCGGTCTTCCACACCGACAGGGCACGGCCGCGCGACCGTGCACGCTTACGCAGCCGGTCTGCATCGTCGGCCTCGGCGAGCATCGCCACATGGTCAGCCAGCTCGCGGCGGGTCAGCTCCGCCCTCAGCGCCGCATCGACCAGTCCTGACAGCGTCGTCCCTGCGCTGCGTGCCTGTTCCAGAGCCCGGGCGTGAGTCGCGTCCGGCAGTGAGATGCCAACCTTGACGGTCATGCTCGCAGTCTGACCGATGGTCAGACCCGAGTCCAGACCGCGGCCGCCTTTCCCGTGAAAGGTTCCGCCGACGCAACAGTGCCCTCAATCATCCTGTACGCCGGGGTGTCCACCCCGGCGCCCTGACCGCACTTCTGGTTGCCGATGTCTGTGACTAGCCGGCGGGGAACTGATCCCGGGCCACCGCCGGTAGCCTGCCCGTCCATGACAGGTGTGCCCGACGGCGAGGCCGTGGTGTTGGACGTCGCAGCGTTGGAGGCGTTGTTGGTCACGACGTTCAACATCGGGCTCGACGTCGGCTGCGGCAAGGACAAGGCCGCGCTGGTGGGATGCGGTTGTCCAAGGCGCTGGCGGCCGAGTCGATCGCCCTCGAACGCGGCGTGCCAACCGGGGAGATCGCCCAGGCGGAAAGGCTGGCGTTGCACGCTGGTGCGTTTAACGGCATCCCTGATCCGGTCTTGCATCTGACCGCCCGGGCGACGGGCATTGTCACCGGATTGGCCGCGATCGAGCCCGACCCGCAGGCCCCGAGCGCGACGCGATCCTGGACGCCGCGCTGTCAGCGGCCGCCGGACTGGTCAAGCTGCTGGGCTTTCGCGATGACTGCGTCACCGCCACCACCCTCGCCGACCAGGCCCGAGCGACGGCCAAGCTGGTGGAGGCCGCCGCCGAGCTGACCACCGCCGCCCAGGCCGTCACCGGACTGTTCCTCGCTCGGGCGGCCGTTACGTGGTGCGGGTGCTCAGCGGTGGCGAGGGACTGGTCCGCCAGGCCGGGTTGCTCGACCGCCGGGGCGTCCGATCCGCGGGTTACCATCCCCTGTGATCTCCGGTGGGGACTGCGACGACCCCCGCGCCGAGGGCGAGCGGGTCGTGGTGCGCGACGCAGACGCCATAGCTGCGCTGTTGATCCGACTCGGCGCGCCCCGGCACGGTGTTGGCCTGGCAGCAACACCGGTCCCGCCGTCCGGCGCCCATCACGTCTCACCAGCCCGCCACCTTCACCAACGCCAACCACCGCCGCGCCACCCAAGCCGCCGCCGAGGTGGCGACCCGAGTGCACCGGGCGTTGGAGGAGACGCGATCGCCGGCCGAATTCGGCGCCTCCTGGCCCTGGCGGACAAACACGCCCACCACCGTCAGGTGCCCGACACTCGCTGCGACCCGCCGGCGCACGACCCAAGCTAATGACCTGAGGTTGGCAACGCACAGCCTCGGAGACCACCGAAAGCCGGTGCCGGTGTAACGGGTCTGCGTGTGCCCACAAAAAAGGGCCGTCGACCGCCGCGGCGTGGTCACATGCGGGGTGCCTCTACCTACGCTTGCTCAACCGCTCACATTCCAGGCATACCTGGCCGGGGTCGGGCGGCCATCCGGCAAGACCGGGCAGCCACTTGGCCGGAAACACGACATTGCAAGCGGCCACCACCAGGCCGTCGCCCCGCAGCTCGCCGCGGTGGGTGTCGCCATCGGTCAGGCTTCGCACATACCAGCTGGGCTTTTTCACCGGTTTGGCCGTCCTCCAGCGCGGTGCACAGCGGGCAATCTCCGGGATCGTCATCTCTATCGGCGTTCGTCAGCGTTGACCAGCCCCTCTCCGTCGATCAGGTCGAGACCGTCAATAACATTGAGTGTTCTGGTCTGCGCTTTCTCCACGGCTTCTTCCCACTTTCTCGTAAGCCGTTTCGGTTCTCCTGCGCGGCGCGGTGGTGGCATCGTCGTGCTGCCACCACATCAGCAGGTCATTGCCGCTGACGTCATCTTTGCCGCCAGTGGACACCATCGCGGAGAGCCCGAGGTCGAGTTGCTCAAGGTGCTCGCCCAGCGCGATGCCGATCCCGCCGGATTGGGTGACCAGCCCCGTCGCCCGCGGGCGACGGGGCGAAGGTGGCATCAAGGCACACCGGGGGATCGGCGCATCGCTTCGGTTACCGTCCCAGACCTCGCATGCCGATGCAAGAACCGTATATCTGTTCGCGTGGGTGAGGCTCAATGGTCTCCCGCGACACCGCTGGAGTTCCTGAAATGTCATGAGCCGTCCCATGAACGGGCTTGCGATCCTGTCCGGTTCGCGTACTTTGGCCTGTCGCGTCCCAAACGCAAAGCAGCGCGAACATCTGGTCTTAGGATACCGAACACTAGGGGAGGCGCAGTCCCATCGGTTCGGTCAGCCACCCCAGACCGGGAGTCCCTGCGGGAGCTTGCGCTCAGGAAGCCGCAGGGACTATTTGGGTTGCCCACAGACTTGGCGGTCAGAGGCGCAGCCTCGCTAGGTAGTCGACCTGGGGAGTTACGTGCGACTACCGATTGCCCATCACCTTATTTATCGGCAGAGTAGGTGGGGCCGAATCGGGTGATACCGCCGATGAGGTGACTTTTGTGCCCGGGGCCCACGGGCACTCACCTTTCCTAGGAGGACTTGATGTCTGATGCACTGAGCTTTGCGGAGATCAATAGGCAGTCTGTGGAGTTGCTGCCGACCCGTACCGTGCTGTCGCTATTCAGCGTCGGCGTCCACGGCGCCGGCAACAACGACGATAACGGCGACGGCGGTAGCGAGGGCGCCGGCGGTAACGAGGGCGCCGGCGGCAGCGGCGGCCATGGTGGCGCCGGTGGCGCCGGCTGGGGCGGCCTCGGTATTTAGTCTTTTGAACCTCAACCTGTTCGGTGACCAGACCAACAGCGCAGCCGCAGGTCGAAGGACATCACCTGGCCCAGTCGACAGATTCCCAAGCTCTAGACGCGGGTTCGATTCCCGTCACCCGCTCCAATACGAAGGTTCAGGTCACAAAGTCCTTCTGTAGACTATGCCGCCGGTGGTGGGTCATCGGTGCAACGGGCTCCGTTCTGCGGCTAGCGGCTGGCTCGTGTGGCCGGCCATTGCTGGCACGCGTTGGCGTGGGAGTGGTCGTAGCCAGTGGGCCGTACGCGACCGCGGGGCCGGGACGATGAGCAGGACGGCGCCGCGGCGTATCAGTCGTTGTCCGGCTGGTACTCGTTGTTCTCGTAATATTCCAGGAGGTCGACGAACGTCGGGTAGTCATAGGTGACCAGCTCGTCGCCCTCCCACTTGGCGCCTAGCTCCTCGGCCCACTCCACCTCGTTGAGACCGGTGGGCGCCTCCTCGGACCAGCGGAACGGCACCATCGTGCTGACCTTATTACGCCGACCCAGGACCACCCGTTCGCCTTCTGCTTTCGGTGTTGACACAGGTGCCGATCGTACTCCCGAGGCTCGGTGACGGCATACCTACTTCCTCCCCTCCTTGCAGCAGGCAACACCCCGTGCGCCATTAACATCGGTCAGCTGGCCGTCGGCTGCGTAACCAGATCAGCGAGCTCCCCGGACAGGCTCTGGACATCCGGGGCATCCGCGCCGGTGCTCCCCGCCCCGGGCGGACCGGTCCGCCCGGGGCGGTCGTTGGGGGTGCGGGCCCGGACGCTGGAACTGGTCGACCGCCGAGGCATGGCCCAGGCGTTGATCTCCCGCGGCCACCCGAACCTCCGCGTGGTCCGCCACGCACCGGGGCGTAAGTCCGGGGAGGGCCGGTCGTAGCCAGCCCCAACGGGTGGAACAAGTTCATCCCGCACGGGCCCGGACATGCCACCGGCGCACGAACACTCTGGAACGAGCTCGCCTGGCCCGCCGAGTACCCGCGGTCTCACCAAGTGCAACGAGAAGCCCTAACGCGAGCTCGTTGGCCGTACGCGCAGCATGCCACCAACCATCGAAGGTCCCGCCACGCTCAACCGAGTCCCGTTAGTGTTCCGGTTGGTCAAAGACTCGAAGGCTGCCCAGGATGTGGTGTAACCACTGGACCCTCCGATGGGTCACCCATGCGAACACCCGTACCGCCGATACCGCAGTAGCCGGTCGGGTTTTTCGCATCGGATAGGTACTGCTGGTGGTAGTCCTCGGCGTAGTAGAAGTCGCGCAGGGGGGCGATCTCGGTGGTGATCTGGCCGCGCCCGGCGGTGGTGAGCGCCTGCTGGTAGGTCGACCGGCTCGACTGCGCCTCGGCGGCTTGGTCGGCGTCGGTGGTGAAGATCGCTGAGCGGTACTGGGTGCCCCGGTCGTTGCCCTGCCGCATGCCCTGTGCCGGGTCGTGGCCTTCCCAGAACACTCGCAGCAACGCGCTGTAGGAGATCTGCGCCGGGTCGAAGACGACCAGCACCACCTCGGTATGCCCGGTGCGCCCCGAACACACCTCCTCGTAGCTGGGGTTCGGGGTGTGACCGCCGGCGTAGCCGACCGCGGTGGAGTACACCCCGGGGGTGCGCCAGAAGATCCGCTCGGCGCCCCAGAAGCAGCCCATCCCGAACACCGCGGTGTGCAGACCATCGGGGAACGGCGCCACGATGCGGTGACCAGTCACGGCGTGCAGCTCGCCGATCGGCATCGGGGTGGATCGTCCGGGCAGCGCGTCCTCGGCGGTCACCATGCGGGTCTTGTCGCGTCCGAACAGGGCCATGCCACTAGATTACGCCGCCGCCAGATCACGCCGAGGCCGTCGGCACCGCCGGTGCCCGCTCAGAGCGCTCGGGCAGCTTCGCTGGTCGGCGCCGAGGGCTGACGGTCGGATTCGGGGGAGGAGAGCGGTGACGTGGCCTGCGGCGTGGCAGGTAGCGCCGCAACGACAACGTCGGAGCTTCGACGTAGCGCCAGGACAGCCAACCGCATAGGTAGGTCAGCGGCAGCGCGGTCACGGTCAGCGACCATTGGGTATCGGCGCCCGCCATGATCAGCAATTGCTGGACCGGGAACCCCCACACGTACAGACCGTAGCTACCGAATACCCATGAGTCGTATCCCTCCAGGCGGGCCGGCCAGTGAAACGCCAGCACCAGTGCCCCGTAGCCGGCCATGAACGGGAGGGTCACAGCCCCGGCCTTAGTGGTGTGCACCGCGATCTGCAGCCCGACCAACGTCCACGCGACGAGGGGCGACAGTGGGGTCTTGTCCCGGTAGGCGTGCAGCACCATGCCGATGCTGAATGCGACGAGAAACGAGACCAGCGACCCGTACGGCACCTGCAAGAACGAGCCGCCATGCCCGGGGTTGCCCATGCTCGCGCCGAGTCGACGATCGAGCCCGATCAGAACCAGCATCAGCACGATCGTCAACCACGGCGCACGACGGAAAAGTCCGGCAACGCCGAACCCGAGCACCAACAGGTAGCCGGTGAGCTCCATCGGCAGCGTCCATATCGCGCCGTTCGCCGACCAGGGATAAGGATTGTTGTCGAACACCCCGGTCAGTCGATGCTGCAACGTGTACAGACCCGCATTGTGGACGATGTATCCCCAGGTTCCCCGAGCGGAGAAATACTCCGACAGATCGACCGTCGTCACCAGTGGCCCGATCACCAGGGCGGTGACCAGCACCACGACCAGCAGCGGAGGCCACAACCGCAATACCCGCTTGGCGCTGAAGCGCCACCACGACGGATCCTGGCGCCAGCTGTCGCTGATTTGGTAACCGCTCATCGCGAAGAATCCCATCAACGCGATGTAGCCGGGGGACAAGTTCCACGACGTGGGGAACACCGTCAGTCGTGACGCGTCGGTCAGCGGCGCGGAATGATCGACCACCACGGTCAGCGCACCGATCATCCTGAGCCACGCGAATCCGGTGTTCGGATCCGCCTTCAGGGGCTGCGGCACGCGCGGGAGGCTAGCACCGGTTGCTGACCCGTCTGGATTGCCACTCGGCTGGGTTGGGAGGTCGGCCGTGAACGCAGGGTGGCTGCTGTGCACAATGTCCCCTCGACCTGATGACGCCGATCTGGTGACCGAGGGGGTGGCAGCGTGAAGCCTGACGAGTCGCCTGCAGACGGTGCTCCCGGTTCGTACTCGCCGGTGTTTCGTCGGGAGGCTCCCACCGAGGATGCACCCACGCAGGTCATCGGGGCGATCGGGCGCGACACCGGCCAGCGCGACACCCCGCGGCGGGCTGCCGGCCCGTCATACCAGCAGCGTCCTGACCTGGCCCAAGATCTGTTCCAGCCGGTCGCCCTGCATCCCAACGAGCCCGGTGCAAGCTCGGAGCCGTCCTCGGGATACTCCGGCTTGCCGAACATCGCCAAGCAGCCCATCGCCGAGCAACCCTTAGCCGAACAACCCATCGCCGAGCAACCCTTAGCCGAGCAACCCATCGCGCAACGGCAGAGCGCCTGGCTGCGCCCCGGTACCGAGGTGTTCCAGACGCCCGCGACGCAGTTCCGATCCCAGCGGATGATCGGGATCGCTGTACTGGTGGTCGTTATGCTCGGGCTGGTCGGAGCCACGGTGGCGTACTTCCTGACCACGGGACCGGGCCGCACCGGCAACCCGCAGCTCACCGTGCCACAGCCGGCCGCCGTCCCTCGCGACCTGCCGTCCCCGCCGGCCCCGCGGCCGCCGCCGGTCGACACGGCGCACGCCTTGATCGATCCACCCGGCCAGAGCCGCGGCGGTGGCGGGCCGTTCGACCTGCCTACGCTGCTGGCGGAGAGCTCTCCCCCGCTCGCGCCTGCCATCGTCAAGGCGCTGCAGGCCAGCGGGATGACCGACGGTGTCCTCAAGGCCACCACAACGGGTAGCACCACGATCGGGTTGTTCGCCCTCACGATGCCCGACCAGCAGGCCGCGACGACGGTGGCGCAGGGGATCGCCACCGCGCAGCTCGATGGCGGGTTGAAGGCGGACGATAACCGCGCCCTGCAGGGCATGGCGGTGATGGCCAGCCCCCCAGACTCGGGGTCCGCGGCGTACCGGGCGGTCTATGTCCTCTACAACCGGGCGATCTTCGTCGACGTGTCCGGGCCGAACCGCGACGCCGTACAGGCCACCTTCGACGCCCTAATCAAGCAGCAGGTGACCTACGCCCCGCCAACGGTCCGGGTCGGTCACTAACTAACCAGCTCTTCAGGCCGAGCCGGAAGCGCTCCCGTCTCGTACCTCGAGCCGAGCATGTTTTGGCCCGCGCCTTTGACCGCGCTGTACTACACCCAAGATCGCCAATAGTGAGCGCTGACCGTGCAGGATTGCACTGCCATCGCTCACTCTCAACGATCAAGCGACGCCGGGGCGGCACGCTCACTCGCCGCGGTGCGCCCCCTGATCACCGACCTCATCGCGGCGGTCCCAATAACCCGCTGGCCCGCCAGAACATCAAAGCTGCAGTGGCAGCTTGTGAGCAGCCTTACTGTCGCCGAGTTCGACAGGGCAGCTGTCCGAGCGCCCGCGGACAACCGTCCTGTCGAACTCGACGGGGTCAGCGCGGCACCCAAAGGGGAGCTACTGGGCGACCGCGGGCGAGCTACCCGACGGGGGCGAGTTTGGCGGCGGTGGCCAGGAGGTCCTGGAGGGCTGCGCGGGCTACGCCGGGGCCGAAGCGGTCGGTGATCGCGCTGGCGCCGGCCTCAGACAACGTGCGCCACAGCTCGTCATCTTCGAGCAGCGTCACCACCTGGTCGGCGAACCCGGTGGCGTCGGCGGCCACCAGCACCTGCTCGCCGTGCGCCAGCCCCATCCCCTCGACGGCCACCGGGGTGCACACCGTGGGCAGGCCGGCGGCCATGCTCTCGCCGACCTTGCCCTTCACCCCGGCCCCGAACCGCAGCGGCGCCACCGACAGCCGGCACCGCTGGTGCATCGACACCAGCTCAGCCACCCAGCCGTGCACCTCGACGGTGTCGCCGGCCAGCTCCAGCACGTCAGGAGAGGGGTTGCTACCCACCACATGCAGGACAGTGCCCGGATGGCGATGGTGTACCCGGGGCAGCACCTCGCGGGCCATCCAAGCCACCGCGTCACGGTTGGGTAGGTGATCGAAGCTGCCCACAAATAGCAGTCCCGCGCGGGCCCGCGGCCCGGGCACCTCACCGGCCGGCGTGGGGAAGTGCACATTGGACAGCACCCGTACGTCGGCTTCCGGCACCAGGCTGCGCAGCAGGGCCTGCTCGTGTTCGGAGACCACCAAGGTCAGGTCGGTGGCCCGGACCAACCCCAGTTCCAGTTCCCGCGCCGCCGCCGCCTTGCCCGCCAGCGCCGTCGCGCCGGCCTCGTCGCCCGTCGACGCAGCCAGCTCTGCCTGCCGTTGCAGGCGCAGGAAGTGCACGTCGACGGTGTCATAGCTGACCAGACAGCGCGGTGCGAGCATCCGCAGGTCCTCCAGCAGCTTCCAACCGACCTGTGGACGGGACAGCACCGCCAGGCGCAGCGCAGCACCCGCCTCGCGCAGGAAGGTGTCCTGCCCTGCCGCGTCGGCGATCACGGTGACCCCGTGACGTTGCAGATCCGCGGTGTAGGGCTGCAGGAGGGCGCCGTTGCACGGGAAGAACACCACCCGCTCACCCAGCTCGACGAGCTGGAGCAGCAGCCGGTGCATGCGCAGCGATCCTGAGTCCCGGTCCGGCATGGGTATCTGGTGGTCGGCGACGAGCACCAGACCGCCCCGGTGGCCGGCCGGCCCCCGCTGCCGCGCCAGCCACACGTTGAGCGCGCTGGCGGCCGGCAGGTGCTCGGCCAGGCACCCCGACCACTTCTCGACGAACTGCGCGCGGTTGATCTCCTGGAAGCGCTTGACGCCGCCGGTGACGTCGGTGCCATGCGAGACACCCTCGTGATGCACCACCACCGCGCGCGGCTCGACGATGACCCGGTGCCCGGTCGCCCGGATGGCGAAGGCCAGGTCGGTGTCTTCGTAATAGGCGGGCGCGTATCGCTGGTCGAACCCGCCGACGGCCTCGAACAGCTCCCGGCGGACCAGGATCGCCGCTCCGGAGCAATAGTCGACATCGCGCCGCACCGCGAACTCCGGCGCGTGAGCGTCCTGATCGCGCCCGTAGTTCCAGCCCGAGCCGTCGGCCCAGACGATGCCGCCGCTTTCCTGCAACCGCCCGTCCGGGTACACCAGCATCGCGCCGACCAAGCCGATCCGATCATCGGAGTCAGCCGCATCGACCAGCGCGTCCAGCGCGCCGGGCCGGACCTCGGTGTCGTTGTTGAGAAAAAGCAGGTAGGCCCCGCGGGAATGGGTCGCACCGAGATTGCAGGCGCCGACGAATCCGACGTTGTGCTCGGTACGCACCAGCCGAACCCCGGGGCAGGCCGCGACCAGCTCGGCGGTGCGATCCGGGGACGCGTCGTCGACGACCAGCACCTCGAACGGGACCCCCGGGGGGTGCGCCTCGATGCTGGCCAGGCACGCCCGGGTGTAGTCCCACTTGCCGTGTACCGGCACGACGATGCTGAGCAGCGGCGACGTGCTGGTGCGCAGCGCCACCGGCTCCAACGGTTGCGTGGCGGGGGCAGCGGCCGCCCCGTCCGTGCTGCGCCCACGGCCCAGGGCACGCTCGTAGAGGTCCCGGCGCACCGTGCCGCGCGGCGCCGCCCGCTCCACGGTGCCCCGGTAGCGGGAGATCAGCCGCGCCGCGGTCGCCGACTGTTCCGCCTGCAACGCCAGCACCTGGCGCTCCAGCTCGGCTGCTCGGCGTTGCGCTTCGCCGGCGATCTCCCGTTGCCAGCCCGCCAGCGACTCCGCCCGCTGGACCCGGCGTTGCGCGCCGGCCAGCTCGCTACCCAGCCGTCGCACTTCGCCCTCCAGCGCTTCTCGCCGTCGCGTGGTGGTTGCTCCCAGGTCCGCGGCCTGCTGCCGCTCGTGGGCCAGCTCACCGCCGAGCTGCGCGACCCGGTCGCGTTGCTGGGCCAGCGCGCGGTGCGCTTCGCGCACCAGGGTCAGGTCGGGATCGACCAGCACACTGAGCTGCGGCAGTTCCGGTAGCACCGCGTCCGAGGCGACGCCGAGCAGGTAGGTGTGCGGCACCTCCGGTGCCACCCGCCAGCCATCATCCGGTGTCCTGCACAGCGACTGCGCGATACCCGGACCGGACGCCGCTCCGCTGATGAGAGATCCGGCGGCGACGTTCTGGCGCAGGATCGCGACATGGCGCAGCGAGCCACCCAGCAGCGCCCGGAACTCCGGTTCGGTGAGCTCCCGGACGTGGAACGGGTTGTCGTTGCCGTGCTCGTGGCTGTACACGGTCACATCAGGGGTACTGGTCAGGAACAGCCCGCCCGGCGCCAGCAGCCTGCGCACCACCGCCATCAGGACGTCCTGCTGCTCGACGTGTTCCAGCGCCTCGAAGCAGGTGATGACGTCGAAGCGCTCCACCCCGGCGAGCAGTTCAGGATCGATCATCGACCCGATCGTGAAACGCAGATTGTCCAAGCGGTAGTTCGCGGTGGCGTGCTCCACGGTGCGCGGGTCGATGTCGACGCCCACCACGTCGCGGGCTCCGGCGGCGAGTAGCGCGGTCCCGTAGCCCTCCCCGCAGGCGAGGTCCAGCACCCGCGCGCCGGCAGTGAACCGAGCGGCCAGCGCGTACCGGTGGTAGTGCTCATAGACCACTTGCAGGTCGTCGGTCCAGGGCACGCACCGTTCGCCGGTCCACTCGATCTGGCGCTTGTCCATTGGCGATCTCCCACATCCGGCGGGTCAGCCGCTGCAGGATAGGCGCGGTTCGCCCGCTAGCCGCAGTCTGGATGCAGACTGCGGTAATTCGGGGCCCGTTTAGCGCAGTCTGCATCCAGACTGCGCTAAGGCGGGTCGAGGGACGGGTTGGGGAGCCGGCGGCGGCCGGCGATGCCTAGGTCGGTGCGGTGGTACCAATCGAGCGTCGGCTCGCCTTCCAGCCAGCACAGGCGCACGGACACTCCATCGAGCTCGGCAGGGAAGTCGATGAGCAACGGTGCGAACCCCTTGAGCTCGATGCCCTGGTCAGGAAACCACTCCAGCATCTCGTCCAGCCGGGCCTGCAGCGCCTTGGCCTCCGCGAGACCGCCGAGTGCGGACGTGCGCGAGTTGCGCAGGTCCATCGACAGCTCGGTGAGGTCTGCTCGCGCCTCCACCAGCGCATCGACTCTCCTGCGCACCTCGGGCAGCAAGGCGCGCGCGTCGTGCACTTCGAACAGCCGGTGATCGCCCACGGTGACAACGTAGTCGGTTCCACGCCGATTCTGGTCAGCCGTTGGTCGGCGGCCGTTCCACGAGCTGGCTGAGGAACAACTGCTCACCGAGCTTGTCCATCAGCTCCAGGTTGGTCTCGAGGTAGTCGATGTGGTCTTCCTCGTCAGCGAGGATGCGCTCGAAGAGGTTGGCGGTGGTGATGTCGCCCTTGTCCCGGCACATCGCTATACCGGGACGCAACCGTTCGACGACCTCCATCTCGACGGATAGGTCCGCCTGGAACTGCTCTCGCACGGTCTGCCCGATCCGCAGCGGGAGTAGCTTCTGGTAGTTCGGCAGGCCTTCCAGGAACAGGATGCGGTCGGTGATCCGCTCCGCGTGTTGCATCTCCTCGATGGACTCCGACCGGGTGTGCTCAGCGAGCTTGGTGAATCCCCAGTTGGCTTGCATCTTGGCGTGCAGGAAGTACTGGTTGATGGCGGTCAGCTCACTGGTGAGCTGCTCATTGAGCAAAGCCAGGACCTCGTCATTGCCGCGCATAACGCCACGCCCCCTCGAATCGGTCACTCAGTGATCGTTACGGTACTGGTTCTCGATGGGGTTGTCATCGAAGGCGAGCCTGCCCTGACCAGGGAAAATGGTGATCCGAGACACAGCTGGGTGTGCTGATTCAGGCGCTGCGCCGCAGTGGACCGCGTAGCTCGGCGCCCAGCAGGGCAACGATCTTCCCGACGCACGAGCCGCACCCGGTACCGGCCTCGCTGCGAGTGACCACGTCCTTGAGGGTGCACGCGCCGGCGGCGATGCACCCGCGCACCTCAGCCTCGGTCACCGCGCGGCAGATGCAGACGTACATGGCTCGATGCTCCTCGACCGAGTGATTAGGCAAGGCTAAGCACAGCAGATGATCCGGCTGACGTCTAGCCCTCAGTTGCCCCAACTCTCCAAGCGGACATCCTTCGGCGCTCGGAGGCACCGGCGAGCGCCAATAGGCTCTTTGGGTGGTCGACCGGCCGGAACTCATCTTGCCGCGACCGTTATCCGTACTAGACGGTTGAGCGAAACCCTCGCTCAGGTGAACTCAGACAACGGAGGGGTGAATTGTGACCGGTTACTTCCAGGCATTCGAGCGGGCACGCTGCGGATGGAACAGGGACGGCGAGCACGAGCGCCGCAACCGCAGCCACCGGAACCGCAATCGCAGCCACCGCAACCGCAGCCGTAACAGGTGACGTTAGGAGTTGAGCACAGTCTCTGCCCGGGAGTCGGGGCCGGGCAGGGGACTCATGAGGGTGTTAGCGCAGAGGCGGCCCTGCGACCGATGCCGCGGACTTCGAAGCCGACCCGGCGCAGCACGTCGGCGTCGAGCAGGTTGCGGGTATCGATCACGATGCGGCGCTCGACCAGCTCAGCCAACCGACCCCAGTCCAGCACCCGGAACTCGGGCCATTCGGTGAGCACCACCAGAGCGGCGGCGCCGGAGGCGACCTTGAGCGGGTCATCGGTGACCTGTAGATCGTCGGTCATGCCGGACACCGCGGCGGGCACCCCGGGGTCGTAGCCGATCAGATCGGCGCCCTCGGCGGCCAGCAGCGCGGCCACTGTCAGCGCGGGGGAGTCGCGCAGGTCGTCGGTGCCGGCCTTGAACGTCAGCCCGAGCAACCCGATCCGCTGCCCGGCCAGCGACCCGCCGACGGCGTCGCGGACCTTGGCCACCATCCGGTGCTGCTGGTGGGTGTTGGTGTCCAGGCTGGCCTGCAGTAGGGCGAAATCGAAGTCCGCCGCAGCGCACACTTGCAGCAGCGCGTGGGTGTCTTTGGGCAGGCAGGATCCGCCCCAGCCGGGACCCGGTTGCAGGAAGGCCTGCCCGATCCGACGGTCGTAGCCGATGCCCTCGGTGACGTCGAGGACGTCGGCCCCGAACCGCTCGCACAACTCGGCGATGGCATTGACATAGGACAGCTTCATCGCCAGGAAGCAGTTCGCCGCGTACTTGACCATCTCCGCGCTGGCCGCGTCGGTGAGCACCGTCGGCGCGCCCAGCCGGGCATACAGCGCCGCGACCCGCTCGGCGGCGTCCTGGGCGTCACAACCCACCACGATGCGGTCGGGGTTGAGAAAGTCCTCCACCGCTGAGCCTTCTCGGAGGAACTCCGGGTTGCTGACCACGGACACGTCGGGGCGGCCGAGCAACTGCGCGGTGCGCGCTGCGGTGCCCACCGGCACGGTCGATTTGTTGACCACGACGCAACCCGGCGGCAGCAATTCCCGTACCTCGGTGGCCACCGCCTCGACCGCCGACAGGTCCGCCGCGCCGCCGGTGCCCATCGGAGTGGGCACACACAGGAACACCACCTCGGCTGCGTCGGCTCCATGGCCGACCGCCGAAGCTGCTCCCACCACGAACCGCAACCGGCCCGCCGCCAGGCCCTGCGCGACCAGATCCGGCAGCCCCGGCTCCAGAATCGGCACCTCGCCGGCGGACAGCCGAGCCACTTTGGTCGCGTCCACGTCGGCGCACACCACGTGGTGCCCCAATGAGGCCAGGCACGCCCCGGTGGTCAGGCCCACATACCCGGAGCCGATCACCGCGATGCGACGCACGAACATGCGGTTCTCCCCTCACACTGCGTTGCTGTTTATCGTCGCACAGTTAACATCTCAAACGGTTACAGGTCGCCGGCGTAGGGCACGTCGTCGACCTGCGCTGAACTCATCCACCGGCGCAGTGCCCTGGTGGCGTGCACGTCGTCGGCGTTATAGGTGAGCAACCGGTCCCGCTGTGTCAGGTCTGGTTGCGCGCCGCCCAGGCCCACCGCGTCGGAGTACCAGCGCATCGAGTTCTCCCCGCTGGCCTCGGGGTCGTGCCAGGAGAACCCGGCGGCCGGAGCGATCGTTTTGAGGCCCTTGCCGTGCGCGCAGAGAAACTCGGTGCTGACCACGCCGTACAGATCGACCCACTGGCCGCAGGTGATGAACTCCTGTACCTCGGAGATGGTCGGAATCCCGGGAGCACCGGCGAAGCGCTGCGCGGAGCAGAGCATCCAGCGGTTCTCGGCCTGCTCGTTGTAGCAGTAGGCGGCGAAGCTCAGACCGCGCGCGGCGGCGCGGCGCCGAACGTCGGTCAGCCAGCCCCAGAACTCCGCGAACGACCGTGCCTCGTCCAGTGTCGGCACCGGCTCCCAGGTGGCGAAGGCGCGGTAGCCGCCCGGCATCCCGATGTCGGCGCCCGACAGCAGGCAGCCCCACAGGTACGCGCCGGACTCGTCGAAGCTCTCCATATCGACGTCGACCTCGACGTCGGCGCGCCGCACGGCGATGCGCCGGTTGCGTCGCACCAGCGTCAGGTCCTGCTGCCAGGCCCGGGCCAGCAGCACCGCGTCCCGAAAGGACATGCCGGCCAGCGGACCTGGCGGATCACCCGCCGGGTCCAGCGCGGCCAGCTGGTCGACGGTGGACAACCCGGCCGCGCGCAGGGTCACCGCGTCCTCGCCGCGCAGCACCATGCTGACATCGCGGGACGCCCGCAGCGCCGGGCCGCACAGCGGCCACCACGGGCAGGACCGGCATTCAGTGATTCGGGACGGCTGAGCCAGCGGCTCGGCCTCGGTAGCGGCGGCGCGCGCGACCGCCAGCCGGTCGGCGAACCGAGCGTCGTACTCGGCCATCGCGGTCCGCCCACCCGGCCAGCTGGGCACATCCAGGTCATGCCACACCACGACGTCGGCGTCCAGCCCGATCACCCCGCCGGTGGGCCGACCGCGCGGCGCCAGCCCGGCTGCCTGCAGCAACCGCACCGCATGCGCCAGCCGCAGTTGATCCCGGGACTGGGGGCGGACCTTGCGATTCGAGTCGGTGCTCGCCGGCGTCGGCTGGGTCAACGAGCTGGTGCGGGCCCCGGAGCCCGGATCGGTCACCTTGTGCCGAACGACGATCACTGGAAGGTAGCCATCGCGGTGGCGTACCAGCAGTTCCACGCCGCCTCGCCGGCCGGCCTGGTGATCCGCCAGCAGCAGGCCGCCCCAGACGAACGGAGCACCACCGATGAGCAGGGCCAGGGTGGCGGCGCACCGCTGTTCGGCAGGCAGGTCCGGTGAAATCTCCACCCAGTCAGTGGTGTGGTACTCGGCCAGCCGGTCCGCCACGCAGCGACGGTGCGCCGCGGCGTCGCCGATCCGTCTCGCGGCGGTCGCGTCCAGGGCCGCGCGCGGCGCGCCGGCTGCCGCCGGGTCGTGTTCCAGGTGCACCCGGCGGCGGCAACGGGTGACTACAGCTGCGTCCAGCAGCACTGTCGAGTCCACAGCGTCAGACTATGTCTCAGGACCGACAGCCTGCGCCATCGCCCGCTCAGCGCTGGTGCAGCACCGTGGCGGCGGTGCCGGGGACCTGGAGCAGTGCGTCAAGACCGGCGAGCGCTCGACCTATGCGGTGTCGCAGCTCGCGGCGGCTGATCCAGCCCTGGGCGCGATACCGGTGGTCCTGCGCGAGCATCACCAGTACCGCGAGCGCCTCGGCGAGTTCCTCGCGCCGGTGCAGTGGCAACTGGCGGATGAACTCCAGTTGGGAGTCCACCAAGCTGTCCAGGAAGGCGGCTTCGGCCGCCACGGCCTGACGCCGCTTTGCCCCCATATGCACCGCCTCTGTTGGTCCGGTTGTCGTAACAATCGCGAGACCGGCGCCCGGCGTTACCGTCGCTCGAAGGTGCAGACGTCTTGGGCCAGGTGCGGTGGATCAGCGGTGTCGGAGGCGGGCGGCCGCGAGCAGGGCCGGGTCTACCCGGCGGCGGCCTTGGGTGAACACGGTCCGGGCGAAGGGGACCATGAACAACGGCTGGTCATCGCCGATCAGGTCGCAGAAGACCGGAAGGAAGTTGCGATGGTCCAGGCTCACTAGGAACTCGGCGCACAGCAGCCCCCGACCGTCCAGGCATCCGGTGCCGTGCCAGGGCAACAGGGTGGAGCCACCGAGATAGGAGAAACCACTGCAGCCCGGACGGGAGGCTACGGTCGCCAACCGGACATGTGGTGGAAAGCGCCGGGCAACCTCGGCGGCGACATCGGCCAGCGAGGCCGCAAGGTAGTTCACGGTGTCCTGCCACGCCCAACCAACCACCTCACGCCGCGCCGAGACAAGCTCCGGCGACAGTTCCGGTGCGCTGAAGCTGTCGGGCCAGGCGAGCACCTCACAGGCCCACCGGCGCGGTTCTACTCCCGCCCGGGCGGGCACCGGTACCGAGTAGACCAACGAGGACAGGATGTCTCGGAACGACGGCACATTGACCAATAGCGCGGGCGGCAGTTCCTCGGCCAGCCGCCGGTCGATCCCGGCGGCGCTGTCCAACGAACGTGGGTTGCCTGCCAGCAACGTGATCACTTCGCGGAACCTACGACGTTGCTGCTCGCGCCGGGCCCAGCCGCGCGGGCCGAGTAGCCGGGCCACGAAGCACGACTGATCGCAGAACCGCGTGGCGTCGTCCAGCCCGAGCAGCTGAGCATAATGTCGCAGCTGCCGCCGGTAGCGTCGCATCTCCGCCCAGCCGCGCGGTCGTGAGTAGCCACCGTCGTTGAGTACCACCACCCGCAGGCCGGGCGGGTATACCGCCGCGAAGGCGTCGTGGAGCTCCTTGAGGCGCAGCAGCGCACCAAGCTCGGCGAGGTCGGGCCAGGGTCCGGCAGCCTTGAGTCCGTTGTCGTGCTGCTTGAACGGGAACCCGATGGTCAGGATGGTGATCGGCTGCCTGGTTTGGACGAGTGGACCCATCTGCGCCAGTGCGGTTTCCAGCGGGAAGCACGAGCGTGCACCCTTGAGAAACCGGGACCGGGTCAGGATCCGGTGTAGCACCGCCACGACGTCGCGCGGATTCTGCGGTGGCCGGCTGTTGGAAAGCTGACCAGGGATCCCACCCGCCGAAGCGGTGGCGTGCGCGATCGCGTTGTCCGCGAGACGGGCCGACGCGGCCGCCGAGCCGGCCCGCAAGGTGCTCAGCAGTGCGGCGAGCTCGGCGGCGTCCAGACGAACGGGCCACTGGTCCACCCAGCTCGAGGTGCGCAGCAGATGCAGCGGGAGTGCGCGCAGCGATCGCGCGTGCGAAATGGTGAGCCCTGGCCCATTGGCCAGGTTGGTGGGCGTTGAGCCATTCGCGAGTGCCAGGTTGGTCGGCGTTGACCCGTTGGTGGACGCCACATCATGAGAGCGACACTGTTGGTTACTTGGAGTACGGGGCCGGGCCAGCGCTCCCGCCACCGATGGGGGGGCCGGCGACACAGGATCCGACAGTAGACGCCCAGGTAGATCAACACACCCCTTCAGCGCCGGACGGTCCTCCAGCGGTCGGACAACCGGCCGGCCCGCAGGCTGGCCATCCGGCGGTCGAACTCCGCCTGCACGGCAGGCGAGGACGTAGCGCGGGGGAATACCCCGGCGATCAGCTTGAGATCGCGGATACCGTGCAACACCTCGAAGCCATCCCAGTCCCGCACATCGAACCCGTAGGCCTTGATGAAATCGCGCTGGTGCGCAGCGGGCTTGCCCAACCGCACCCGGCTCACCGCGACCGGGGTCAGATCCCACTCTGGCGGCCCGACCGCGCACGAGTCGAAGTCGCACAGCACCGCGCGGTCCGGTCCAGGGATCACATTGCCGAGATGCGCGTCACCGTGCAGAACCGCGGTCGGCAGCGCGAAGTGCAGTTTGGCGGCTGCAGCGGCCAGCTCCGCACTGCGGCACAGCAGGAAGTCGCGGTCAGCAGCAGCCATCGCGGTGGTGTGGCGCACCCGATTGTCGAAATCGGTGAGTGGATCCCAGCGCGGCAACGACCTGCAGGGCAACGGCACCGCATGCACCGCCGCCAACAGGGTGGCCAGATCCGCGCCGCCCGGCGCGGATCCGACCGGTGGCACCGACTGCCACACGGTGGCTATGTGTTCGCCGACCTGCACCGGCTGCCGGACACCGGGTAGCAGGCGGATCGCGGGCACGTCGTGCTCGGCGAACACGGTTGCCGCAGCCACTGCAAGGCTGGCCCGCGGCACGTAGGACGGCAAGGTGACCAATCTGATCACGATCGGGTCCCGGGCGAGCTGGAACACCGCGTTGTTGACATTGCGCAGCAACCGCGCGCCCACCGGATCCAGACCGAGCTCCCCGCACACCGCGCGCAGCGCACTGCTGAGCCGCTCGTCACAGCTGCCCCTCGTCAGCACCGTGCCGGTCTGCTTCATCAGACGGTTCGTTGTTGTTGCCGGAGCAGGTGGGCAAGGTCACGGGCGTCCGGATTGCTGGACCTTCGGGCCGCTTCGATCTCCAACGGCTTGAGTCGATCGGTGACCCGCTTCGACTTCACCGCCATCGCCGCCAGCAGGGCCTTGCGGCCGACCTGGATACCGTGGTCGACATCGCCCTGGCGCAGGTAGCTGGTGGCCAGCATGCCGAAGGTGAACGCCTGGCTGCGGCCCATCGTGTCGTCGTAGCGGGCCAGGGCCTGGCCCAACGCGGGGATAGCGACGGCGGCATGGCGCGGGTCGTGAGCGGCAAGTTCGTTGTGGACCGTCCCGATCATCGCGTACATGTCGGTGTCGTTGTAGAACCTGGCCCAGTCGGGTGTCTCGTCCGGATTCGCCCTGGCCAGCTCGTCCCGGGATCGGCCGAGCAGTTTCTTGGCCTGCACGTCGTCGCCCATCAGGGCGTACGCCCACGCCTCGTTGCCGCACAGCACCGCGACGGCCAGCTCCGAGCCGGAGTCCTGCGCGGCGATCTGACCCAGCTGGAACCACTTCAGGGCGTCGTTGGCATCTCCGTGGTGGAGATAGACCCGGCCGATCCGGTACATGATGTTGGACATCAGGCTCGAGTCACCGGACTGCTTGGCGAACTCCAGAGCAGTGGCGAAGTGGTTGCGCGAGGAGTCCAGCAGCCCCACGTCGAAGGTCGTCCAGCCGGCTAGATTCTGCAGGTCGGCCAGCGCCCGGAACAGTTGCAGGCGCACCACCTCGGTACCCGATGAGCCCAGCAGGCGCTGTGCCCACGACAGCTGGGCGACGACCGCGTCACGACATGCGCCGCCGCCGAACTGGTAGTCCAGAGCACGCATGGCTCTGGTGGCGGCCTCGACCTGCTTGACGTCTGCCATGCCGATGTTGCTCGGTGCCGGCGTCTGGGCAGGGCTGGGCAGCCATTGTCCGCGGTCGGCACCCAACACTGCGGTACCGAACATCACGGCAGCTCCATGCGCCAGGAGCTTCCGGCGCTTCACAGACTCGTCCTCCTCCGCCAGCGCATCGTCGGACGGTCCGACCATGCTCGTCGCCGTCGCCGGGTCATAGGCCAGACCCATGTATCCCCGTGGGATACCCAGACCGCCGGAGATCCGCGCCAGCACGTCGTAGGCCATGACTTGACGACCCTTGAGGATCTCCGAGACCTCGGACTGGGACTGCCCGGTCAAGGCCGCGATGTGCCGTTGCGAGATTCCTACCCGTCGGAGCAGGCGGTAAACGGAGCTGATGTCGCGATCGGCCAGCGCCCGCTTCATCTCGGGTTCGTTCCAGCTCTCCAGAGATAGCCGGTTGTCCCGCGAGCCGGTTACGTTCATCTCGCCCCCTTGCCGTCCGACGGGCGACGTGTGCAGAGTAGGCATACTCATCGTCGCTGGTGAAGTGCACTTCGGCAAAGCTGATCGGCTGCACCTATCAGTTTGAGCCGTTCACCGTCATACCATGGCCGATCGGCGCAGCGCAGCCCATGGCGGGTTTTATCCGGTCCCACGCTTTGTACGTTGAGATGGCGCAACCAGGCCCCGGGAGACCCCCTGACGTCGAGTCACGTCGAGGGCATTCCCGGTACCGGGCAGGTTGGTTCGGAGCTGGACGGCAGGAGGGCGGCGAGGTGGACCAGGTTCTGGGCCAGATGCTCCGGCAGGCGGTGTGGGAGCGGCTCGACATGCTCGACGAGCTGGCAAGCAGCGCCGATAACGGATCGCTACTGTCGTTGGCACGCAGTGAGTTGCCCCGGCTGACCCATGGTTGGCGTGCTCTGCTGGCCAGCCATGCACCGGATCCCCGAGGTCGTTGTCCGGAGTGCTCAAGCCGTTGGCGGCCCCGTGCAGCGCTGTGCAGCGTATGGCGGGCGGCCCACGAGCACCTCGTCCACGCCGAGAGTGGGGCCGGAACCGTGTCGTCGGGTTCTGTCCCGTCCATATCTGGCGCAGGCATATCTGGATCTGGCGCACGCGTATCTGGTGCGCGGTTGGCCGTGTCGCAGATTCGTCACCCTACGTCGCTACTTCCGGTCGGCCCGGCGGTCGCGCGCTGATCACTGTTACCTAATTCCATAGAGCTGGCGGTCTCGCCGTGATCCGTGGGTCTCCCCCCACCCACGAGGGCTGAGCGCCCGCCATGTGGCCGGTGATCCGGCGAACGTCCGTGCCCCCGACCGAGATGTCGAAGGATCACCGGCCACACCAAGCTCTCCCGCCGGCGGTGCTGCTCGCCCCGCGTGCCGCCGGTGGGAGCGCCACAACTCGGTGCGGAGTATGCGCACCGAGCACAACTTCACAGCCTGGACCCACACCGCTCCCCACCGAGTGGAGTGCCGCGCCGGTGGCACCGTCGTTGCCTGACCGACCGCCACCGTCAACGTTGGTCCGATGACCGCCGGATCCCGCCGCCCGGTGCACTTACGTCGTGCACCGCGCGCCCCGGGAGATCCCCCGTCCGGCGCCGGACGCGTGCAGCGCAGGCACCCGCAAATGGGGCGGGGCCGTTCGAGAGGAACGGCCCCGCC